>CAYUEE010000001.1:0-37866 GCA_964443615.1 uncultured bacterium
CGCTCCAGCAGCAGCATCACGGGGTTGTCCCACTGTTTCGTACCGCCCCCCAGCTGGAACATAAACTAAGTTAGTGTGCCCCCCCGATACCAACAAGCAAAGACACGGAGGTTCCAACGTTGGATCCGTCAGTACACCGCTGAACAAATGCCCTTCAAGATGATGGATCCCAATCAAAGGCTTGTGGTGCAGCATCGCCAGGGTCTTAGCCACCATGACACCAATGAGCAAGGATCCAACCAGCCCAGGGGCACAAGTTACCGCAATTGCATCAACGCTGGTCACTGCCAGCTGAGCTGTTGTTAGAGCCTGGTCAACCACATCTTGAACCGCCTCAACATGATGGCGAGAGGCCACCTCTGGTACAACCCCTCCAAACGGACGATGAATCTCAATTTGAGACGCCACAATTGAGCTCAAAATGCAACGGTCCCTTACCACAGCAGCTGCTGTCTCATCACAGCTAGTTTCGATGGCCAAAACAGTAGGCATAAGCAGACGTGATTATTTTCTCTTAAGATTTGTATCTCAAGCCCTCAGTTCCCAGACCAAAATATGGTACAACCCATGAGTCAGTTGGTTTTGATCTAAGCTAGTCGGCTAGAGCCTAATCCCCAGAACAGTTCTCACATTAGAACTCACTTCTAAACATGGGATTCCCTACCTAGAGATATCCATCTCAAAGATATCCATCTCGAAGCCATAGATGATCTAGATCATAGATGCTCCAAGTCACGGATACTCTAAGTCACGGATACTCTAAGTTACAGATAACCTGACTTAAGCAGGGGTAGTCCAGCTTGGGTTTTAGGGGAAGTCAGTGGGGTAATCGGTTCACGTTTTGGATCACGATTGGATCTCTAGACGTAGCTTAACGTAGCGTAAGCCATCTTAACATTTGCCTTACTACTTAGTTCCATACCACTGTAATTTGTGGAGACGGTAAGTTTTGGACGTCTAAGGATCCGTACCTATGCGAAAACTAGTGAGCCTTTTATTGGCAATTGGAATTGCAGTTGGTTTAGTCTGCAGCTCAGCAACCACTGCTCAGGCTGAAGCGTTGATCGGCTTACAGCAGTGTAGTGAAGTGCCTGCTTTTCAAGAGCGTTTAGATGATCGCCTTAGTGAGCTAGAAGCGAAGGCAATGAGCTTTGAGCCTGGTAGCAAGTTGGCCAAGCTGTACGAGCGTAAGTTGGATCAGACTCAGAAGCGCTTCGAGCGGTACAGTTCTTTACTCTGTGGCGAAGAGGGTCTACCTCATTTAGTCACGGATGGACGCTTAAATCACGCTGGCGAGTTCTTAATCCCTGGCATCGCGTTCCTCTACATCGCGGGCTGGTTAGGCTGGGCGGGTCGCTCATATCTCATTACTGTGCGGGATGATAAAGATCCCAACATGAAAGAAAGCAACATTGATGTTCAGCTAGCTCTACAGTGCTTTGCGCAGGCATTAGCTTGGCCTTTGATTGCTTTCAAAGAGATCTCCTCCGGTGAAATTCGCGAGAAAGAGGAAGCTGTGCCCATTTCACCTCGTTAGTGAGCTAGCTAAGTGAACAGAAGGCAAGGTTGGGTCAATCGCATGTGATGGCATCCTTGCTGATAGCATTAGCCTGAATTCAAATTCTCCTTTAGTTGGAATTGAAGTCAATGGCGCTTAGGTCTTGATAGGCCATCAATTCTAGCCTGGCATTAACGCGTGTCCAGGTTAGTCAATTCTTTTGATAGTTCTGCTTTAGAGGTTAAGTGAAACCATGGAAGATTTCCTCAAATTTCTATCAACAGCCCCCGTGGCATTGACTTTGTTCTCCACACTTATCTTGGGTTTGTTCATTGAGATCAATCGCTTTTTCCCGGACATTTTAACGTTCTAGTCTGGGTATTCGTGGGTGTGTGGTTATAAAGCACACCTGAAATGGCACTGAGTTTATACCTGTATCCTCTTCAGCCCACCTGGATTTGTTTAGGATCCTGACTAGGCTGACACCTTGTTTTCTCGTACGTCATAGGACATCGATTTATGGTTCAAGCGACTTCTCGCGAGTATGTCTCGGCCCCTGAGGCAGGTCCTGAAATTGGGACCTTTCAGACTCCGGTTAACAGCACAGCAACAACTGCATTACTGATTAAGTGGTTGCCGATCAACCGTCCCGGTGTCGCGCCCATTTCGCGTGGTTTGGAGATTGGAATGGCACATGGCTACTGGCTCGTCGGACCATTCACTCAATTGGGGCCTCTACGGGCTGAACCCATTGCGCCTGTCATCGGTCTATTAGCAGCGAGCGCGATCGTTTTGCTCATGACCATTGCGCTCTCTATCTATGGTTATGCAACAGATCTGAAAGACACTCCTGTTGGGGGCTCTGAAGGATGGAGTGAGTTCTCAGCAGGCTTTTTGATTGGTGGGGTTGGCGGCGCTGTTGTTGCTTATCTCTTATTGGCCAATGCTGACTTGGTCTTAAGTGGATTTAACTTAGCTCTGTGAATCAGCAGCCTGTCATTCGGATCCGGCTAGGCAATGGGTCATGTTATCTGTGTAACATCACATTCGCCTAATGGATGTCGTTCTGGAGAACACAGTCTGAGAATACATTTCGGGAGGTGGTTGCCTGTGAAGGCCCACCTCCTTAGTTATGTAAGCAAGCTAATTATACTAGGAAATTGTGCTAGGAAATTGTGCTAGGAAATTGTGTCAAGCATCCTAGGGGCAAGAACCGTGTTAGATATTGAGGTAAGTCATTTTCAGGACAGTCAGCCTCCATGTCAACGTTCAAATCCTTAGGATCCATCAACGAATGGGTAGCCTCAGCAGCACAAATGCAAGCGGTTGAGCAAACCATGTTTTCTGCTGGTATGCCGGTGGAAGCGCTGATGGAAAAAGCAAGCCTTGGGATGATGGAACGGATCCGAGGCCACTACCCAAGAGCAGACTATCCCAAAGTCGGAATCTTAGTTGGGACAGGACATAACGGTGGGGATGGTTTAGTGATTGCTCGTGAGTTAATGCTTGAAGGTCGTCAAGTTCTCATCTGGCTGGGGAATCCAGAACTCAAACCACTGACAGCGAGTCACGCCCGTTACCTATCCCAGCTCCGCACGCGGTATGTCAGCGATGTTGAAGACTTGATTAACTGCAGCCTGCTTATTGATGCCCTGTTCGGGATTGGTTTGAGTCGGCCTTTAGAGGATCCATGGGCCAAGGCGGTGAAGTGGGCCAATCAATCTGAGATTCCGACCATCAGTGTCGATCTACCTTCCGGAATGGACACTGATACGGGTCAACCCCAAGGATCCTGTGTTCAGGCTGATCTGACGCTGTGTTTGGGTCTGTGGAAACGAGCGCTGTATCAAGATGAAGCCTTGTACTACTTAGGACTCGTGGAACGGGTTGACATTGGCATTCCGACCTTTGCCACGGCAGGATCCTTTGGAGACCCCCCTCCTCGTTTACTGACCCCAGCCCGGATCCATCAATGGCTACCACCCCAACCGGCTCTAGATACATACAAATACCGCCAAGGGCATCTTCTCATTATCGGGGGATCCAAACCTTATGCCGGAGCTATCATTCTCACAGCATTAGGGGCTAGACCCAGTGGGGTTGGCATGACCACAGTTGCCGTCCCGGAGAGCCTGAAAATGCTAGTCCATCCGGCCCTGCCTGAAATTCTTGTGAAGGGATGCTCAGAAACACCCGCCGGTGCTATTGCCACCCTCAAAGGGCTCGATGAATCAGCCTACACCGCCATTGCTCTTGGACCAGGTTTGACAAGCAATAATCCTTTTCTTGTCGATCAATGGTTAACTCAACACACAGCCACTCCGCTTGTGCTGGACGCAGATGGGCTCAATAGTCTAGCCCAATCTGAGGGAATTGAAGGGATCCATCTTCGGAAAGCCGCAACAATCCTGACACCCCATGTGGGTGAATTTCGACGATTGTTTCCTGATATTGACCCTAGTGATCGCATTCAAGCCACTCAAACGGCAGCTCGGGCAGCCCGGGCCATTGTAGTGCTCAAAGGAGCTCGCACCGTTATTGCGGATCCGGAGGGATCTGTATGGATTAATCCGGAAAGTACACCTGCCCTAGCTCGGGGAGGGTCGGGTGACGTATTGACAGGATTGATCGGAGGCTTGCTGGCTCAGCGTATAGACCCGTTGCGGGCGGCCTGTCTAGGGGTATGGTGGCATAGCCAAGCAGCAATTCGATTGAGCCAACACAGGGGACTGACTGGTGTGGATCCATCTCGGTTGGCTGAAGACCTAGCCGTGACCCTACATCAATCACGATTGGATCTTGGCTCATCTCAGAGCTAGTGTTACCAGAAGCTCGGGAATCATCGAGCAGTTCTCTACAGCAGACCGGCCCAGGGACTATCTCTGAAGCCGTTGCTGCTTAAACCTAGCTAAATTCGGTATATAGACTCAGGCTCTTTCCAGCCTGGAACTACTCCATGTCCCGACGGTTGGGGTTACGAGACGGGTCATTGCTCAAGAATCCGAAAACAAACAGGCCTACAAAGAAGATAACAACAATGTAGACTGCAATTTTGAGGGTCAGCATATCAAAGTCCACCTAGGGTTGAGAGTGTGCAGAGGTTGGGGAGCCGGTTAAGCTCCGTTCCCAGGGATTAAGCTATATAAAGCGTCCTCTCATATTATCGCGCTAAGGATCCTGTCGCGCACCTCTATTTTTTTGCTGCTGTGAGTAAGACTTCACCCTTCAGCATCTTGGCTGCTGCACTCAATAGCTCCTCCTCCAGGTACGGTTTAGTAAAGTAGGCCGTAGCACCTAATTCCCTTGCAGTCTGGCGATGACGCTCTGCACCTCGAGACGTCAGCATTGCAATTGGGAGCTCCTGGAGTACCTCATCTTCTCGTAGACGGGTCAACAGCTCTAGACCATCCATCCGAGGCATTTCAATATCACAGAAGATTAGATCACACGGTAACCCGCCGCGCAGTTTCTCCCATGCATCTTGCCCGTCTCGCGCTTGCTCCACCCGGTAGCCCACCTTGTTGAAGGTCATTGAGAGGAGCTCACGCACCGTAATCGAGTCATCAATAATGAGAACTGTGGTCTGATGTTCTTGCTCAGCCTCTGTCGGCATCTGATCAGCCCACTGACGACCAACATCTCGCCGGCCCCGACCATGAGCCATATCCACAAGCTCAATGATGTCAGCAATCGGTAATACTCGACCATTACCCAAAACGGTAGCGCCTGCGATCCCCGGTGGTTTTGAAGCCGGACCTCGTAACTGCTTAATAACGATTTCTTGCTCTTCTACAAAGCTATCCACTTGTAGGGCCACATACTGACCTGCACTTTGCAGAATCACAATCGGAACAATGCCTTCATCTTGTGAAATACTGTAAACCTCGGCACGACCTCGGCTATGCATCCGACTGTAGGCAAGCAGCTCTGACAAGGGCTGATAAGCCAAACGTTGATCCCGCCAGGGAATGGTAGGATGCCCCTCTTCATCTATCTGAATCTCATCCTGGGGCACATCCAGCATCTCTTCCACACCATCGAGGGGAAAGGCAACCAACGCTTTATCGCTAACACAAACCATCGCTTTGGAAATACTCAACGTCAGCGGCAACCGGATAGTGAAGGTTGTTCCCTTTCCCCGAATCGAATCAATCTGGATGGTCCCTCTCAGCTCCGAGATGTTGCGACGGACCACATCGAGGCCAACCCCACGACCAGCGAGATCATCGACTTCTTCTGCACTGCGGCCACTGAATCCTGGATGAAACAGGACATCGAACACCTCATCCTCAGTGGCCTCAGCGCTCAGCAGGCCCAGACCCATCGCTTTATTCTTGACCTTGTCAGTGTTGATCCCACCTCCGTCATCACTTACCACAATGATGGTTTGGTTCCCTTGATAAAAGGCTCGGATGCTGATTCGACCCTCAGGAGATTTACCGGAACGACGCCGGTCGTCGGGCATCTCAATTCCATGAACCAGCGCATTGTTAACTAAGTGCGTCATTGGATCATAGAGCTCTTCCAAAATGGCCTTATCGATAGAGGTTTCCCGCCCCTCTACCTCCAGCGCAGCTTGCTTATGAGTTTTGATGGATAGATCTCGAATCGCACGTGGTAGTCGGTCTGCAATCTGTGAAAAGGGCACCATTCTTGCCTTATTCAGGCCTTCTTGCAACTGGGTCGTCACTTGACGGAACTGACGCGCGACCTGTTCCGCTTCATCCACAGCGAACTCAATATCCGAGGCAGACTCGCGCACTCTTACAATCAGCTCAATAATTTCCTGAGACAAGGCGTGGAAGGCGGTGAATCGATCCATCTCTAGAGCATCGAAGGTCTTACCGGACAAGTGGCCCCCTGCCCCACTACTCCCTGCTCCACTATGGGTATCTCGCGAACTGCCGCCCCCATTTGCCACCGCAACCACAGCACGGGTCCCCTCTGTCCGGCTTGACAAGAGCGCAGTTTCCAATAAGCTACGGTCGTATTGGTCCTGCATCTGGGTTCCAAGGTCCCCCAACTGCTGAACGCGGTTGAGCAAGCCCTCAAGGAACTGGCGGAGACGCCCCTGGTTCTGTTCCATACTGTTACGGTTAACCACCAATTCCCCAACAAGATTGTTGATTGAGTCCAAGTGCCTAACTTCAACCCGCATGGTCTGGTTAGAGAAGCCTGTGCTCTTGCGACTACCCCCTGCTCGTGCAGCCACAGGTTTATCAACCTTGGGGGGACGAGATAACTCCACAGTCACTGAGGGCTGGGCAGGTGCATCTTTGGCTAAATCATCAAGGAGGGCATCAAGCTCATCTAGGGATCCGGCTGATCCAGAGCCAGCGGAGGGCAACGGGAGTTCATCGCCGAGCAGAGCATCTAACTCATCCCACTGAGAGACTGACGGTGATGCAGAACTAGGCCCATCCTGCAGGAGAGCATCTAACTCGTTTTCCAAAGACGCTAGGGGATCTGCCTGCGTACTCGCTGGCTCACTGGTCGATAAGTCTCCTAGTGGATCATCGAGGAAACGGCTCAGCTCATCCAGGTCATCCTGCCCATCCCCATTTGTATCAATGGCTGACGGTGCTGGCGTCACTCCCATCGACAATAGGTCATCTGTCGACTCACCGAAGAGAGCATCAAGTTTTTCAAATTCACTCCCTTCAACCTCTGTTGCACTCTTCGCATCGAACAACTCTTCAAAGCTAAGCTCACCGGCATCTGAATATCCGCTTAGATCATTTGATGGCTCAGGGGGATCCTGTTGTCCAAACAAATCGGAGAAGAAAGCCTCATCATTGCGCTCGGTGGCAAACAGAGATACATCAGCAGTGTCGGTAACATCGGCAAACAGGTCGGCAAGATCGCTATCCCCTCGTGACGCCGCTGCCGGAGACACCATTCCTACATCAGGATCAGCCAAATTAGTCGGTTCCAACCCAGTAGCTAGCTCAGGCTCGTCTTCGATGGCCGCGAGTTCCTCTGCATTGGCGAAAAGGTCAGCAAAGGCCATCTCATCATCATCACCCAACTCTAGCGGAGCCGGATTGAAGTCTTCAGGCCCTGAGAGATCGACTGTGGGAGCAGATGCTACATCATCCAATAAGTCATCACCATCCATGGAATCAAACAAATCAGACAAGGATCCTTCGTCCACCATCGGTTCAAAGCCATCGGTGAGACCCGTATCTACACCCGTGAGGACGATCCCCGTCGACAGATCATCGGATCCCATATCTCCCATCGAGTCGTCAAGGTTATCGAAGTCGAATAGGGATCCTAAATCGCCTGCATCCCCAAAGAGCTCACCCAGCGCTTCATCTTCAATGGGTTCAGCCACCACAGGCTTGAGAGCCAATAACTCACTTGAGGGTTGAATCCTATCCTCTTGATCAGCCTGTAGAAGATCGTGAGCTTGCCTGAGATCTTGCAGAATCGGCATTGCTAGATCCTTAAGCGGGCGAGTGGACTGGGCTAGGATATCCTGCACAGTCTGAACTAACATTGACCATTGAGGAAGCTGATAGGATACTCCGATAGCCAGAAGAGCTTGCAGGGTCTGTTGAGCATCTGGGCGCGTATCGGACTGAGCAGATTGCTTAAACTGTTCAAGCAATTGACGAAGGAGGTTGGGAATATCCTGCTGGACAACTGTATCCCAAGCGGACTTGGATGAATCAGCAACCTCGGTTGCACCCCCACTCAGCAGTTGATGGATGTAAGCCTCTGTTTCTGCAAATACAGGCTCCATCTCTGCCACAGAGGCCTCTCCCATCTCCTCAGGCAATTCACCCGTGTTTTGTAGATGCTTGAGGAGCTTAGAGAGTTGATCGTAGCCCTTCAAAAGCAAACCTTCTAGGTGTTGATCAACAGGCACCTGGCCGACATGATCGCGGAAGATACTGAAAAAGTCCTCCATACGATGACTGATTCGCTGTACAGAGGTGAGTCCTAGCTGAGCCGATCCCCCTTTGATCGAGTGACTCGCTCGGAAGAGATCCTGAATGAACTCTAAGTCATCATGACTAGCTCTAAGATTAAGTAACCCTTGCTCCAGGGTTTCTAGATGTTCAGCGGCTTCTTCCAAGAAAAAGCCTAGGATCCGCCGCTGGGCATCCGTCATTGCTGGGGCCGGAGTGGGTTGAGGCTGAGGTATGGGCTGAGAGGTGGGTTGAACGGCAGAAATTGCGGTAGCTGGGATGGATTCTCCCTTGAGTAGGCGGTTGATGTGAGCCTCGGTTTCATCGAACACAGGCTCCATTTCAGTCCAGGCCGCCTCACCCATCTCCTCAGGCAGATCCCCAGTATCTTGCAAATGAGTCAAGAGCTTAGACAGAGTGTCGTAGCCCTTGAGAAGGAGAGACTCAAGATGTTGATCCACAGGAACTTGACCGACGCGATCCCGAAAGATACTGAAGAAATCCTCCATCCGGTGACTGATTTGCTGTACAGAGGTCAGCCCCAGTTGAGCTGAGCCCCCCTTAATGGAGTGACTTGCCCGGAACAGATCCTGGATGAATTCGATGTCATCATGATTAGTCTTAAGGTTAAGTAGCCCTTGCTCCAACGTTTCTAAGTGCTCAGCAGCTTCTTCCAGGAAAAAGCCCAGGATCCGTCGCTGTGCCTCAGTCATAGCAGGCGCCTTAGTCGATTGAGACGGGGATAGGCTGGAGGATCCTGCTAGAGCCAGTAATTCTTTAGAGGGGGTGATACGTTGGTCTTGGCCGTTGAGGACCAGTTCTCGAGCCTGCTTCAGATCTCGTAGCGAGATCATTGCCAGGTTGCGTAGCTCTGTTCGGGGATTTTGTAGAGCACTGACTAAGGATTCAGAGAGCTTTTGCCAACCGGGTAGCTGAAACTTGGCACCGATCCCTTTCAAGGATTGACTCAGTTTCAATAACTTCTCACGAACGGCAGAACTATCGCCTTGCTTGAAAAGCTCCAGCATATTTCTGAGCACCTGGGGAACCGTCTGCTCCATAACGGATTGCAAGGTGGGAGCCGTAGGTGCTGGGGCTGGAGTTGGAGTGGGTGCAGCAGCGGAAACTCCCTCGCTCATAAGATTTTGAATATGAGTTTCAGTCTCTGAAAATATAGGTTCGAGGTCAGCCATGGCCACTTTACTCACCTCTTCAAGAAGACCCTGGGGGCTCTGGAGCTGCTCAAGCAGTATAGAGAGGGTGTCAAACTGGCGCAGTAATAATGTTTCTAGATGTTGGTCAACTGGGACCTTACCAGGGTTGGAACGAAAAACATTGAAGAAGTCCTCCATGCGGTGGGCAGTTCGCTGGATACTGCTAAGCCCCAACATGGCAGAGCCACCCTTGATCGAGTGGGCCGCGCGAAACAACTCATTGATGAGCTCTGGGTCAGAAATATTATCCTTCAATCCCAGGAGACCCTGCTCAATGGTCCCTAAGTGATCGCGAGCTTCTTCGATGAAGTAGCCCATAATCCGCTGTTGCGCTTCTTGGTTCATAACCCTACCTCAAGCTGGCCCTTTGTAAACTGATTAACGCCCCTCATGCTCATGATGGTGACCCAAGGCCGGAGCGTCAAGCCAGGGTTAAGGTCTTCCTCCTATGACCATCGGCACAGTCCACCAATCGACCCAGAGACACCTCAAGCTCATAGAGGATCCATGCAGTACCTTTAAGTAGATCTACTAATAAACAGATCCAGGTGGTAAACAGATCCAGGTGGGGGAAACAGATTTAACTGGAACATTGACCAGTCAACTGAGGGGTCCAATAGAGTCTATTCATCTCCAACTCGGAATCGTCCAACGGACGACTGCAGCTCACGAGCAATCGCCACCAGTTGCATTAGTGAACTCGCTACTTTCTGAGATTCCTTCGACGTCTCATTCGACGTTAATTCTAGGTTTTGCATCACACCAGCCACAGATCGAGAGGTCTCTGTCTGTTGAACCGTTGCTTCTGAGATAGCCCGGACCAAAACATCAATGCGTTGACTAACATCAATGATCTCGTCCAGGCTGCTCTTGGCCTGTTCAGCCCGGTTGGTCCCATCAATAACCTGCTGAGTTCCTTCCTCCATCGCCGTCATCACGTTGCCCGTCTCAGACTGGATCTGCAACACGATCTGTTCAATCTCCTTAGATGCCTTAGCGGCACGGTCAGCCAGCTGTCGGACTTCATCAGCTACAATCGCAAAGCCTCGACCAGATTCACCGGCCCGGGCCGCCTCAATACTGGCATTTAACGCCAACAGGTTTGTTCGAGATGCAATCTGGGAAATCAAGGCCACAATCTTGGAAATCTCTTGAGAGGATTCAGCTAGTCGCTTCACCTTGCGAGTGGTTTCAGCCACCGTTTCTCGAATTTCGAGAATACCTGCCACGGTCCGATCAACTGCCTCACCCCCGCGTAGAGCAGCATCCGATGCTTGAGCCGCCACATCAGCAGCCTCACGAGCGTTGCTTGCCACTTGCTGAATAGAATCCGTCATATCTTGGACCGAGCTCAAGGAATTAGAAATTTCTTCAGCTTGTCGCAGGGCATCAGATGACAGACTACGGGCAAAGTCCTCATTTTGGAAAGCAGCATCGTTAACAGCACCAGCAGCCTTCTTTACCTGACTCACAATGTCCCGGAGGCTGCGAATGGTCAGGTTGAAGGAGTCAGCAACAGCACCCAGTACGTCTGCAGTGACTTCAGCACGCACGGTTAAGTCACCACGAGCCGCTCCTTCCACATCATCCAGGAGGCGGATCACTTGACGCTGCAGATCTTCTTTCGCTTGCCCTTGTTCTGCTGCTCGCTGCTGGAGTTCAGAAATACTAGCTTCAATGGATCCAACTGTCTGATTGAAGCTATTCGCCAACTTGCCGAGCTCATCATTAGCACCCACCGTTGCTCGCACATTGTAATTACCCTGAGACACAGAGGAGAGATGGCCAATGAGCTCGTTACAAGTGTTACGGGTGTGCTTAGAAACAGAGTTGCCAAGGTACATGCCCGTCCCAACCCCAACCAAGCCACCACCCAAAAATCCTGATGCTAGGGCTAGGCCAGCAACACTCCCTCCTGTTGTGGACACACCTGCGTAGATGGCGGCTCCCGCTGCAGCACCTACTGCTCCCTGAAATAGGGAGATAATCTGAATTTTGCCGCCAGTAGTGCGATTCTGTAACCAGGCCGGCCCTACTTGAGTGGAGAGCTGCATAGATCCTGTTGACATTTCGGTCGGAGCTGGAGCAGCCATCGTTACAGGACCGGGGACGTCGACATCATTCATCATCGTTTGAGGTCCCGTGGTGTCGGGTTCGCCCTCGGCTGGGGACACGAACAACTCATCCAGCTGTTCTGCCCCGTCCATAGCGGCAATTTCTTTGTCCAGACTGTCCAGCTCATCCACGTCAAATAAGGTAGATGGTCCGCTACTGGCACTTAAAGCATCCAAATCAGGTGGTGGAATGGGTTCACTAAGGGGGCTAGCAAGTTCAGTAGGATAGCTATCCTCTTCAGCTCCGAACCCAAAGTCCTCCTCGGGGATGTTAGGAATCGGGTCCTCGTCCGCGTCGCTAAACTGAAAGTCATTACCTGCTGCAATCTGAGTCACCTGATCGCCATCCTCTTCACCACCCACATCGTCAAAATCAGTGAGGAAGGCAAATTCATCATCATCGGTGGATCCGGCCATTGACGGGGCTCCCATCGGATCTTCATCATCCATCGGAAAGCCAAATAGATCCTCATCAGCACTAGTAGCGGCGCTAGACGAAGGGGTTGGCTGGTTACCTAGCGTTTGGTCAAGCGTCTCCAGCCCCGTTTCAAATAAATCATCAAACGGATTGTCAGCGAGATCATCAGGATCTACATCATTACTGGCAAAGCTGTCATTACCGAAGAGGCTGTCCATATCGGCAAAATGGTCATCAGCCTCTAGAGGCGACTCGTAATCTCCGGGTCCCCCTACAGCAATAACGCCTTGGTTAGCGAAATTAGCCTCAACCGGCATCCCATCCGCCAATTCGTTCAGTTGTTCCAACCCATTCCGGGCCGCCTGAACATGATCAGGATTGTCACTGTTTGTCAGGATTGACTCATAGGTCGTCCGAGCATCCGAAATCTGTCCCGACTGCTGGAGAGCTGAGGCTAGCCATAGCTTGAGCTCAGAATCCTCAGGTCGAACAACAGCCACTTGATGGAACAATTGAACAGCCTGGGCGTAGTCACCATTGGCGTAGGCGGCAATCGCCTTTTGGTAATCTCTCTGATAATCAGTGCTCGAAACCATAGGGTCCTCCCTCTGCTGCTAATCCAACTGCTGCTAATCCAACTACAGTACAGGCCTAATTGGGTCAGTTTGAATACCCGGTTATCAAGCTAGTCCTGTCCATCTAGCTACAGACCATCAACGGGTGACAACTAGTGATGTCATAAGACTCTTAGAACTTAAGATTCTTAGAACTGTTGACTTAAGCTTAAACATACGCGCTTTCCCATAAAAGCGACCAGTATAGCCCTGTATTAGATACATTTACATCCTTTGTTCGTCACTAAGTCAACACGGTGATCACATTGATTTCTGGTAACTCCTAGACACTACGCGACCCAGCGACTAGACCGCAAGATCGCCGATTGATCCAGGAGGGGCAAATCGGGCCGCTCATCTGGCAGGATCCACTCACCTCGAACAAAGGGGACCATCGTCTCCGAGACGTTAGAGCTAGGGCGAACATTCTCGGTTTTTAACCATTCCATCCCCACGATCAAATCTACTGCTAGACCCATTAGCAGGTCATCTTCATCCATAACTGCAATGACTGGGACCTCGGCCCTATCGACATTCAAGGCTGCTGCTTCCCCCAAAAACTGACCGAGATCAGCCACCCAGATGATTTCCCCCCTCAGATTGAGCGTGCCCAGTAACAGAGGTGAGACATTAGGCATCGGTGTGATCTTGTCAGGACCGATGCTCATCACTTCGGCCACGGTGACCGCTGGAAAAGCAAGTTCTCGCCCGGTCGCAATCTTAAACTTAAGGAATAATTCACCTTCGGGGGCCTCCAGTTCTTGAAGTTCCTGAGTGTCGTCCCCCATCAAGAATAAATCGCCTACCATACCTGATTCCTCATCTGTATCCTCATTGAATTAGCCTCGTAGTAACTGTCGGACAGTCCCCACCAGTTCCTGAGGTTGAAATGGCTTGGCAATGTAAGCATCAGCCCCTTGCCGGATCCCCCAGTACCGATCAAACTCTTCACCTTTCGATGAACACATCACAATCGGCAAGTCTTGCGTGGCCGGATCCGCCTTCAGTCGTCGACAGACCTCGTACCCGTTCATGCGGGGCATCACGATGTCTAGAACAACTAGATCAGGCCGCTGTCCTTGGATGAGCTCCAGTGCCTCCACACCATCAGCCACACTAGACACATCCAGACCACTGTCCCGTAACAAACCGGTGATCATCTCACGTTGAGCTGGGCTGTCTTCTACCACAAGCACCCTACTCATTCACTATCTCCTCAGTAGCTGCTTGATCGTAGCGACCAGCTCTTGGGGCTTGAACGGCTTGGTAATGTAGGCATCCGCCCCTTGTTTACTAGCCCAATGTCGATCAAACTCTTGATCCTTAGTCGAGCACATCACCACCAAAACCTGTTGAGTTTGAGGGGCGCCCTTAATCTCGCGGCAGACTTCGTAGCCGTTCATCCGAGGCATCACCACGTCTAGAACGACTAAGTCAGGGATCTGCGCTTGGATAGCCTCCATCGCTTCCACCCCATCATTGGCGGTAGCCACCTCCATGCCACTTTCCTTGAGTAGATTAACAATCATTTCCTGGTAGGTACGGTTGTCTTCCACCACAAGCACTTTGCTCATCTCATCCTCTCCAATGAAGTAGCCTCAGATTGCCTGACTCATTTGTACCCATCCCATCGTAAACGCCCGTTCCAGGATCCGTGACCGTGTTTACCACGGCTTGCCTCTGCGTGGCACTCATAGGGACGTCATGGGTACAACCCTGATCCACATATTTCGTTACTGACCCATGCTGGCTCTATACCTAGTTATCGGTTATCGGCGCAATAATTTAGCCGCAACGAGTCTAACCACGACCCTACCGTAATGAGCTCAACAGGATCCTGCCCTGGAATCGTGCTCTTCTATCTGAGTTACAGTTTGGCTCGGTTACGGTTTGGCTCGGTTACATGGTGACTGTAGCTGAGGCATCCGAGGTTGCTCCAGGCTTAGGTGGCGAACCAACATAGGAATCCACAATGGTTAGCAATTCACTTTCCGCAAAAGGCTTACTCAAGAACTCGTTAGCCCCAGCCATCCTAGCTTTGATGCGATCCGTGAAGCCATCTTTCCCAGTCAACATCACCATGGGGGTTTCTCGAAAAGCGGAAGACTTGCGGAGCATAGCACACAGTTCGTAACCATCGAGTTTGGGCATAGCCACATCACACAAGATCATGTCTGGGTTAAGCAAGAAAACTTGACCCAAGGCTTTGAGCGGGTTGCCAATAGTAGTGACCTGATAGCCTTCGTTTTGGAGAATGAATTCCACGGTTTTTTGGATGGCCATACTGTCGTCGATGCACAGAATGTGAGCAGGCCGATCAGCTGGACGAGCCTTTTTTACAGGGCCACTGCTGCGAGTCTCTGGAGTGGATAACTGCATTGCACCCTGTTTGACATAGGGGTAGACCGCTTTAGCTACTGCGACTGTATCCCGACCGAGGTAACGCCCAATCTGCCGAATTGTCGTTCTGCCATCCGACCACTGGCTGAGGGCCTTGAAGACGGGTTCAGGCAAGCTTTTCTGCAGAGGCTCTGAGTTAACGATGGTGGGCATTTGCTCAGAGGTTTGCGCGTGGGGGTGCAGCTTTTTCCACTCTTGGAGTTGGGTCATCATCTCCGTGAGGAGTGGAGTGACTTCGAAGGTGGTGAGTTGGGGAGCTAGGGGGGAACCTGACTCAAAAATAAAGGATCCGTGATGCAAGCTCAGGAGATCGAAGAGGACTTCGCGCACCATACCCAACAGGATTTGCTTACCTTGAGGGGGATTGAGTTTGTGATTTTCAAGTAGAGCCCAGAGCCGGTTGTACTCTGGCGCATTAACAGCGGCTTTCGGCGGAATCTGGACTTGGTCAAGGGTATCCTCGGCTTTGAAGCGGTGGAGGTAGTCCTTGAGTCGGGTGATGGTGCCTTCTGTACTGGAGGCGTAGATGATCCGTCCATTGAGAAAAAAGACGAACCAATAGTCCGTGGGGCTGGCTTCGACGAAAAGTTCTCCGGTCCGCTGCCCCAGTTCGATCAGTTGCAGAATGCTGCGAATGTCAATCTCTTGAAGCTTCCCCTGCATGGGCGATGTACCCTCAGTGCTGCTGATTTACGACTATTATGCCGCGTCAGGTCTCTGGTAGAACGCGCTTACTAAACTTAGGTGTCTCTACAGTGACCTACGGACGGTTCACCTCTGGGCAGACTCAACGTTCCATCTGGAGAGAGGGACCCTGAGTAATTGCAACCGAGTGAATGTAAGGATCCAGGGCAGATGAGGTCAAATAGATCTCATTCCTCTAGATCTCACTTTATCTTAGAGGGCTGTGAGCCACATAGGAGAGTCACCCAACTACACTTGAGGGCGGAACTCCAATAAAAGCATGATTAGAGGTTCTCTAGTATTGGTGATAACCCTTTCCTAGGGAGGTTCGGTATTATAACACTTTGGACTTAAGGGGCTGGTGATGACCTTGCAGGTAACCCTGGATTCTCTTGCTACCCGAGATCCCACAGAAGATCACACTATCTCAGAGAAACAGGCTTCAGAGAAACAGGCTTCAGAGACCCGATTGTCCCCTCCTCTAAAATGGGCGGGGGGAAAGCGATGGATCCTTCCCACATTGAGACCTGTCTGGGTCTATCATCAACATCGCCGATTGGTGGAGCCTTTTTGTGGGGGATTGGCGGTGACGTTGGGTCTCAATCCTGAGAGGGCATTGCTCAATGACATCAGCCCCCATCTCATTAATCTGTATCACTGGATCCAGCGGGGGTTGAAGGCGTCAGTGCCAATGGTGAACCAACAGGATCTCTACTACACCTATCGACGGCGATTTAATCAGTTGCTGGCAGAGGGACAAGTTAATAGTCAAAAAGCGGCAGAGCTATTTTATTACCTTAACCGGACGGGCTATAACGGCCTCTGTCGGTTTAACAAACGCGGTGGGTTTAATGTTCCATTTGGCCGCTACAAAACGATTAACTATACGGTAGATTTCTCTGCCTATCGAGAGCGGTTTCAGCGCTGGGTCTTTCAGGTGGGCGATTTCGAGGCGTTGGAGCTAGAGCCGGATGATTTTATCTATGCGGATCCACCGTATGATGTGCCGTTTACCCAATACGACCGGGGTGGGTTTAACTGGGATGACCAGGTGAGGACAGCAGAGTGGTTGGCACGTCATCCTGGTCCTACATTATTGTCGAATCAGGCAACGGATCGGATTGTGACCCTCTATGAGCAGTTGGGTTTCCGATTGGACTATTTGACAGCTCCTCGGATGATCAGTTGCACGGGACGACGGGATCCAGTGATGGAGGTGTTGGCGCGGCGGAATATGGATCGAGATTTATGAAGACACCGTCAGCCTTATGATTCAATTATCCCTAAGCCAGTTGCTGAGGGGCTCTAAGGTTAGTTGAGGGTGGAGGTAGTACAGACCAATCCAGGAAACTTCTTCATAGGATCCTTATAATTCACCTCTATTGTTGTTAACATCGTAAGCAGGTGACAGCGATGGATACTAACTACATTATGGCAGCTGATCAAATTGCGACTGATACTACTGTTGAGGCTGCTGTCCTCGAGCTTCTGAGCCAGTGGGACGACGATTACTTGTGTGGTTGTGGCTTGGATGACTTTACTACCGCCCGCTAGCCTCACCCTCCTTTATAGATTCTTCATAGTAATTAAATCTGCCTGGCTCTGCGTATCTTCACTGTAGTGAGCGGGAGCTATTGGATTGGAATTCTGGCGTAACCATCTAGTCATCGGCCTGAACTCTAAGAAATCGGTCGAGCGGTCCAGTAATCAAACTGTTTATTAATCAAACTGTCCAGTAATCGAAACGACCTGTAGCTGAAACGACCTGTAGCTGAAACGACCTGTAGCTGAAACGACCTGTAACTGAAGCGACCTGTAACTGAACCAACTTGTAACCGAATCGTTGAGCAATGGATCCTGGTTATAAGCTTTGACTACTGAACCGCTAAACCAGACTACACTGCCGACTGGTCGGACTCAGTGAATCATGGTTGAGGGGTTGAGTGGAGTTGTCTACAATGGGGCGGTTCAGCTGAGATTAGGCTATGTCCAAGCTCCGTCCCCAACGTTGGCAGATTGCGACTCCTGATTCTGAGGCAACTCAGCAGTTGGCCACCTCGTTACAGCTAGATCCGTTAATCACTCAGGTGTTGGTGAATCGAGGGATTCAGACATCCGAGCAAGCTGCCCTGTATTTGAACCCTGACCTGGAGCAGTTACCGGATCCGTCAGACGTATTTGTGGATTTGAGTTCCTGTGTCGAGCGGTTAGAGCAAGCGATTCAGGAGCAGCAAGCCATTGCGATTTGTGGAGACTATGACGCAGATGGGATGACTAGCACGGCTCTGTTGATGCGGACGTTACGGCAGGTGCAGGCTAGGGTGAGTTATGAGATTCCTAGCCGATTAACCGAGGGATATGGCATTAATGAGCGCATCGTTTCAGATCTGCACGAGCGGGGCGTTTCAGTCATCATTACGGTGGATAACGGGATCGCAGCAGTGGCTCCCATTCAGCTAGCCAAATCGTTGGGGTTGAGTGTGATTGTGACGGATCACCACGATATTCCGACTCAATTGCCTCCTGCTGATGCCATTTTGAACCCGAAACTGATTCCAGAGAGTTCACCTTACCGAGGGATTGCCGGGGTGGGAGTGGCCTACTTATTGGCTCTAGCCTTGACAGACCGGTTAGGGTCACGGGCACAACTGGAACGATCATTACTAGAACTCTTGACACTGGGGACGATTGCGGACCTGGCTCCTCTCACGGGCATCAATCGACGGTGGGTCAAGCAAGGGTTACATTTACTACCTACATCCCAGGTGTTAGGAATTCGGGCTTTGCTCGAAATAACGGGGTTAGATCGGCAGCAATCCCTGTCTCCAGAAGCAATTGGGTTTGGGCTGGGCCCTCGAATTAATGCGGTAGGACGGTTAGCTCAACCAAGGGTTGTGATTGAACTGTTGACAACAGATGATCCTGAGATGGCACGTCAGTGTGCCGCCGACTGTGAACGATTGAATCAAGAGCGGCAACAGTTATGTCAGGCAATTGAAGGAGAGGCTATCCAGCAGATTGAGCAGGAGGGGTGGAATCCCGAGCAGGAGAGGATCCTGGTGGTTCTGGGGCAAGGATGGCACCACGGGGTGATTGGCATTGTGGCCTCACGGCTAGTGGAACGGTATGGGGCACCGGTATTCATCGGATCCCAGGAGGGAGAAGAGATTCGAGGATCTGTACGCGGGATCCCAGAGTTCAATGTATTTGAGGCCTTAGAGCACTGTGGGGACTTGTTCTTGAAATTTGGAGGGCATCCTGCCGCTGGTGGTTTCAGTATGAAAGCAGCTCAGTGGACAGTTCTACATCAACGTCTCACTGCACTGGCTCAATCTCTATTGGATCCAGACTTGATTCAACCTTTGGTGGTCATTGATGTCAAAGCATCTCTCACAGCCATGACCCTACCTACATTTCAGCAAATTCAAACATTGCAGCCGTGTGGCATTGGTAACCCTGAGCCGGTGTTCTGGAGTCAGCATTTACAGGTTGTGAAACAGAAACTTTTCGGGCAGGACCAGTCTCATCTTAAAGTTCAACTCCGACACTCTCAGCACCAGCGAGCGCTCAGTGCCATCCTATGGCGGGGGGCTCAGTATCATCCTTTACCCGATTGGATTGACTTGGCCTATGTGCTGCGAGCTAAAGAGTATCGGGGAGAGGTTGAAATGGAACTTGAAGTCAAAGGGATCCGTCCTGCCGATCCGGATGGGCAATTGGCGTTGATGACTGATGATACCCCCGATTCGGCCCCTCAACCGTCTGGGGATCGGTCCCCTTCGTTGATTTACAAATCTGCGCCGCCGCTTAGTTGCTCAGTTGTGTGGCATGATGGGGCTCAGCTCTCGACGTTGTTACCCCAGTGGCAGGGATCCTGGTTGATTTACGGGTATCGACGTCCTCAAATCCCGCAGGATTACTTAACCAATCTTGAGTTTCACTATGATCGACCTCAGGCAGGGTGTCGGTATGATGGGATCCTGTTGTGGAGTTGGCCCCCTTCCATTACTCATCTTAATTGGTTGTTAGCAACTATATCCCCGACGCAAGCAAGTCACACTGTGTATGTGCAGGGGCAAACCGTTCCCCTGATCTCAGCCGATAGTCTCCGTCGTCAATTGAAAACCTATCTCGTTACTCATGATTGCATCGATCTACTGAGGTTAGGCCAGCAATGGTGGCTGGCTCCGTCAACAGTAGTGGCTGGGTTACGCTCTATCGGGTTCTCTTGTCCTCAATTTGGTCAGACAGCCTCTCTGGAGGAGGAATTGCTCAAGTTAGAACGATGGTTTAACAGCACCTGGTCATCTATGGCAGCATTGGAGGGATTTGGAGCGAACCGCTAAACCACATCAATAGTATTAACAAAAGTCTGTTGTCTGTGATACACAGAACTCGCTAGATTTAGATATGATTTTCGCAATGGTTTACTTTAGAGTTCCAGCCTTCGACTATTGCAATGTCCGTAAGGATGTTTTTATGGAAGTCCTTTTTTGTGGATGTCCTTGGGGTAGTTCCTAGCCCTTGCAGCAGTCAATTGATTCGTTTAGACAGAGCCAACCTCTTCCATATCACTTATGATTGAGATAACAGATTTAGCTAACCTAAGTGTATCAACTGGGATCCTAAAAACCGCTTCAGTGGTGGCTGTGGGCAGCTTTACAAGTCTATTTCCAATTGTCAATCCGATTGGGAATATCCCTGCGTTCTTGGTTCTTACGGATCAGTTGGAGTCTCATGAACGCGCCCGGATTGCCTTAAAAATTACAGTTAATGTCTTCGTTCTGCTTATTTTATTTTTCTTAGTTGGAAGTCTGGTGCTCCAGTATTTCAGCATCTCCCTAGACGTGATTAGAGTGGCGGGCGGGCTAGTCATTTGTCAATCAGGATGGAGCATGATGTTCGCTGATCCAGTGTCGTCACCTGATACTGAATCTGAGTCTGATGTGACATTTTTCCCCTTGTCTACTCCTATCTTTGCAGGACCCGGCGCTTTAGCAGTCGCTATCGGTTTGTCCTCTAAGTATTCAGAGGCAAGTTTCTCGTGGCTACATCAGGGAGGGGCCATTATTGGGATCCTAGGCGTAGCAATTCTCACTTATATCTGCTTACGCGCCTCCTCATCAGTGCTGGAACTCGTGGGTAAGAAAGGAACCCAGACCTTCTCCAAACTGTTCGGGTTTGTCATCTTGGCATTGGGGACCCAACTGATCGCCCTAGGACTAGAAGGGTGGCTTGGAGCTATGGGGTTCCTAGCAGGGGCAGTGGCCTAGAAGGCCTTAGAGGGCTTTGACCAATTGCAGTCCTTCCCCAGCGGGATCAAATCCCTGGTCGAACTGCGTATTTTCGTTATAGAGAGCTCCTCTTAAATCAGCACCCTTGAGCTTGACATCTTGAAAAAGGGTCCCGAATAGTTTGGCACCGCGTAATTTAGCACCAGCAAGGTTAACGCCTACTAATTTAGCGTCTTCAAGATTGGCTCCAATCAAAATGGTGTGACTGAAATTAGCTTGACGGAGATCTGTTCTGGCTAAATTGGCATTCTCCAGGTTTGCCTGACTGAGGTTGGAATCTCGTAGAAAGGCACCCTGCAAATCAGCATCGCTGAGGTAAGCGTCTTCTAAATTCGAACGGATCAAATTTGCTTTAATTAGACTGACTTCACGTAAATCGGCTTGCATGAGAGACGCATCTCGTAATTGTGCTTCCTGCAGTTGAGTACTCCTAATTTTGGCCTTATTTAAGATGGCTTTACTCAAATTAGCCCGCCGCAAATCGGCTGATCGTAAATCAGCTCCCCTTAAATCGGCAGACCATAAACTAGCGTCTTGCAATACCACCGCCTGGAGAGTGGCTCCCTGAAAGAGTGCTGCGATCAGGCAGGATCCCCTTAAGTCAACGTTAGACAAGTCAGCATTGGTTAGATCAGCATTGGCCAGGTGCAAGTTAGGAAAAGAGCGAACCCCAGCCGCATACTGGTCAAGGAGTTGACGAACTGAGTGAACCTTAGGGCTTGCCATTATTACGGTCATCCTCGCAGTCTCATCACCAGAATACCCATCTCGCTCAACTATTCCACGAACCCGGACCATTTAACGACGAAATGCCATAATTCCTACTCAGCATCCAATTATTGCCTGGCTAGACCTGTTGACCGGGAGATTAATGGGCTCTCGGATGTGGATCCTACCGATCTTGGCTGCCTGGATCGGCATAAACCACCGGCATAAACCACCGGCATAAACCAATGTAACGCCATGCAAACAAACAGATAGGATCCGGTGTTTAATTTATGTTTTTCAGACAATGTTGAAGGATTGTCAATGATAACTGGACGACATTTGCCAGATATGTCAGAAGTAAGACACTATCTGTGAGAGATGCTCATGTCTGATGCACTTATTCGGGCCATCCGGTCGCGGGACTTGATTTCAGCAAGCCATGTCATCGACGAGCTTCAAACTCGCTTGAGTAATGAAGCCATCACGAAACTGATTATTGCCACGGTGGAACGGCTAGCGTGGGATGAGGGTGACCGCTGTGCTGCTACATGGCTGCTCCAACGGTCCCACCAACGTTAGACCAAGAAGATAGACCAAGAAGATAGACCAAGAAGTTAGGCCAAGAAGCTCAGACCAGGAACTTGGGCCGGTAGGGTAGTCAAGAGGCTCACTAAGGTTAGGAAGAGATCAGCTCAAACGCTAATCAGGCAAGGCACTAGATTAGGATCCTGACGTTTGGGGCAATACGAAGACCGCCGCTGTCCGGCTAGGGATAGAGAAGGATCCGGTTGATGCATCGAACTGAGCTGTTCGGACCACAGGATCCAGAGCGTTTTGTTGAACGGGATGTAACTGCCAGGACTGATTCTGCCATGCCGAGTGTGTCATGACTTGAGTGTGTTTGTTTGCATTGAAAAAGACCAGGATCCGGTCGTATTCAGGATCCAAGTCGGCCTCCAGGTCATCAAGGTCATCATTGAGCGACATCACAATCAAGGCATTCTTTTGGGTCCGACCTGTGTTGTGGAAAGTGACACGCTCCTCAATGTCAGCAGCTGTTTCTAGGCGGAAGAGTTTGGATTGACTCCGGATCCGTAGGATATCGAGTAGGTGAGCCCGGCTGAATTGGATATCCTCAGGTGTGGGCCGTAATGACTCATCCTTGAGGAGCGGTCCCATGACAGCCCAGCAGGCTTTGTTTTCTGAGGCAGGTGGCAGCCCCACACCGAAGTTGTTCGTGTTCGCGGTAAAGTCTACCTGGTTAAACCAATCTCCAGCGTTATAGCTGTTGCGATCGAGTGATTTCGACCGTAGGAGATCCACACCCATATGGAAAAACGGGATCCCTTGACTGAGTCCAATTAAGCTCATCCCAAGGTTTTGAACTCTGACGCGATCCGCCATTGAAGTCATCGCCATCCCTTGACGGCCTCGTGGCAATTTGTAGATATTCAAGTCGAAGAGCGTTTCATTATCATGCTTGGTGATGTAGTTGATGGACTCTTGCGGATCCTCAGTGTAGCCAATATGACCCCCAAACCCATAGTCCCGCAGATCGAACCCTCTAATCCGATCACCGGTACGAGTGAGGAGGGGAAAGGATCGGAGGCTCCCTGCTAACCCAACTCGTAACTTGTCCATGGTGAAATACAGATCATCAACGGTGCGATGGGGGTTCAATTCACTACATGTGCTGAAACTGCGATCGTCGTAGCCATTCCAATCGTAGGCCTGACCATTGATGAATCCTTGCCGCCGCTTGGCCCCTGTTCCCCCATGAATGGTATCGCGGATCCGGTCATTGAAGGTGCCGATCCCAGTGCCCGCCATATTAAATTGATCCGCGTGCCTCCACCCTTTGGCCTTGGCAGAACCGAAATCCCATCCTTCGCCGTAGAGATAGAGCGTTGTCCCATCCACGCCATCGTTAGCGACAGTCAAGGACTGCAGAGCATCCCGCACGGCTTCCATATCTTCAACACGATGCAAGTTCATCAAATCAAATCGGAATCCATCGACTTTATACGCTGTTGCCCATCGCACTAATGTATCGATCATTAGTTTCCGCATCATGTAGGTTTCTGTTGCGGTATCTGGGCAACAACTGGATTGTTGGAGATTGCCACCTTGGTCATAGCGATAGTAGTATCCTGGCACAATCCGGTCTAACACTGAATCACTGTACTGGCCTGCTGCGAACGTATGGTTGTATACCGTATCCATAACCACCCGCAGCCCGTGGTTACTTAAGCTCTGCACCATTTGACGAAACTCCAGGATCCGTGAGGTCGAACCAGGATCCGTGGAGTAGCTGCCTTCAGGCACACCATAGTGGTAGGGATCGTACCCCCAGTTGAACCCATCTACCTTACGTGATTTGCTTACAAGGGCCTGTTGATACGTTGAATTCCGGTCAAACGTGGCCAAGATGTCTGGATCCGGATTCACCTGATACTCTTCATCTTCTTCAACAGTAACGATGTCAAAAGCGGGCATGAGATGCACATGGGTTAAGCCCGCGTTGGCTAGCTCAAGGAGATGAGCCATGCTGTGAGACAGGGGCCGTCCTTCTTGGCCATCGTAGGTAAAAGCCTTGAATGTTCCTCGTGCAGGTCGATCCACTCTGGAATCACGGAGACTGAAGTCACGAACATGGACTTCGTAGATCGAACTATCTTCAAAAGCATTGAGTTCCGGCTTTTGCAAGGTATCCCACCCGGGCGGTTTTAGTGTCGGATCCTGGTCGAGATCCAATAGCTGGCTCCGTTTGCTGTTGACAGTGAGGTTAACGGAATACGGATCCGTGACTTGATTGGACTCCACCTCACGGGTGTCGGGGACGAACACGTTCACTTCGTAAAGGTAGTATTGCCGGTCCCAGGAGGGATCTCCAATGACGCTCCAGACGCCGGTGGTCGGATCCCATTGCATGGGCGTGCGAATGGGGCTGCCCTTCAAATCGGTTGATTTAAATCGGAGCAGGGTGACAGATTGAGCGGTGGGAGCCCAGACTTGGAGAGTGGGGGTGCGGTCTTCGTAGGTGACGCCTAGGGGGCCATCATAGGTGTAGAGATCGTCGAGGACACCCTGAATTTGTAAGCGAGATTTTTGAACAAGGTAACCATTTCGGTCGTAGGCGGCAATGGCAATTTCCTGTTTCAGAATATCTTTGACGGCGATGTCATCGGGCAGCTGTAGCAGTCGATACCCAACGATACGCGGATCGGGTAGATCATCTGCAAAGGGGACCCGTCCGACTACCTCCAGTGGGATCCCTTCCCCTCGTTGTTTGGGCACCTGTAAAGCGGCTGAGGGTGAGTAGTGTAATTCGTAGGCATCAGCTCCGTAAAAATTCCAGGCAATCTGCTGGTGATTGATCCAGTAGGCGGAGCGGACCCGATAGGTGGTTAAGCGACCGTTGCCGCTAGATTGCGAGGTGATGGATCCGTCTAATTCGTCGGTGCAGGTGGCAGTGTACTCGTAGCGGCCTACCCCTGGTGATAGTTGAGCGAAGTAGAGGTCATTTTCCCCGGAATCCCCGACATAGGTCATAGGAGTCAAGATTTGTCGCCGCCACTCCTGACCAAAGTCTCTCACTTGGCTCCAATTTAATTGACAACGGATGGAGGGGGCCTGTCCTGGTTGCTTGGTGACGTCTGGCCGGTACACCTCGACGTATACGCCAAAGTCATCCAACTCATGCAAATCATTCGTTCCCTGCGGAAACATATTGCCTACCCACAGCGAATCAGATGCCGCTTGCGCTGATAGACCTGGGACTAGGGCCAAACTGACGACTAGCAGGTAGGAAAAGATCTGGTAGAGGCGAGGGTAAGGCAACGTCATAGTGCTCTTTGAGAATACAACCATCCAATAACAGCAGTTTAGTATAGGAGGCTTGGGGTCGAGTGTCTTGCCAAGTTAGCTACTTCACACCCCATCTACTCTGAGCCTCGCGGGTTGAAGGATCCGACGCACCCTATCCAAGCCACTAAAAAATTATGTTGTCTACCGGAGGAATCGTTCTAGCTATCTGAAAAACTACAGCAGTGAGATTTCAAATGAAAGGTAAGGATCCTTTGCGCCATGCTCAGGAGTTATTGCGCCGATGTCGGAAACCTTCGCGCCGCTGCTAGAGACCTCTGGGCCTCTATCAGAAATCATTGCGCCGCTGCTGAGGAGCCTCTGTCCTCTCACACTTGAAGTCTGATTGCTATTCTGACCACCTGAACAGATGACAAGGAAACAAGGGTCCCTCAGTAATGGAGCCGTCACCACATCGATTGACTCGTAATACTCCTCAGACCATAGAGAAGGCCCAACTCAATATCCCAGAACAACATAAAAATGACAGCAAAAAGGGGGGGGATTCAACACTGCGCAGGATCTACTCACTGCTCGACTACATTGCCTTTATTTGTATCGGGCTACTTAGCATAAAGCAGTACATAGAGCTTTGGGATAGCTGACTTTGTTCTGGATCGTTTTGAGTCTTTACAGTCTTCCGAGAACGCGTATGCTAGCAAACATGCCATCAGAACTGGAGAGACACAATGACCTCAAAGCTAGCGACAGACCTAAATCGGAGAACATTGGCCCGCCAAATGGCCCAGCAAGTGGACGGATTAACCCTACAGATGGCGGCGGCGGCCGTTGATGCCTTGATTGATAGTGTCACTGCTAGTTTAGTCTCCGGCGGTAAAGTGAGATTAACGGGATTCGGATCCTTTTCGGTTCGCTATCGTAAAGCCCGCCAAACTCGCCATCCCCGCACCCAGCAATCCATCGACATTCCTGCCACATACCTCCCCAACTTCACGCCCAGTGCTGAATTACGCCAACTCGTCCAAAACTCCCTCACGCCGGATCCGTCTTCCGAAACCACCTGAATCTCACCCTCATCCTCGATAATGGCATAAGAGGTCTACTGACCCGTTGCATTTGCAGGAATGAGATATGTCCACCACCCTTGTTTGGTTCCGTACGGATTTAAGGATCCATGATCATGAGCCCCTAGTTGAAGCCCACCAATCCGGATCCGCTGTGATCCCCCTCTATTGCTTCGATCCATTTCAATTTGGCACCACCTCCTTTGGCTTTCCCAAAACCGGATCCTTCCGCGCTCGATTTCTTCTAGACAGTGTTGAAGCCCTCCGCTCCTCGTTACAGGCTCTCGGGAGCAATTTGGTGATCCGCCATGGGGATCCTGTCACTGTTATCCGGGACCTAGCGCTTACATACCACTGCTCTAAAGTGGTCTTCCACACAGAAGTAGGCACTGAAGAACAGGATCTAGAAGCCAGACTCACCCAAACCCTAGGCTCCATGCGGATCCCTTGCCAGGGCTTTTGGGGTCATACCTTGTTTGATCCTGAAGACCTACCCTTTGAAATAAAACGGATCCCAGATGTCTTCACTAAGTTTCGCAAAAAAGTAGAAGCGAGCTGCCATCCGCTCGCCATGCTCTCCACCCCGCCTGAGATGCCTAAGCTACCGGAGGGATTGGATCCGGGGTCTCTCCCTACCCTACCGGAGCTGGGATTGAAGGATCCTGTCAGTGATGAGCGAGCTCAACTACACTTCAAAGGCGGTGAACCAGCGGGTCAAGATCGGGTTCAACACTATATCTGGGCTCAGGATCGACTTAAAGTTTATAAGGAAACTCGCAATGGCATGTTGGATCCAGATGACAGCTCCAAGTTTTCGCCTTGGTTAGCACTGGGATGTTTATCGCCCCGCTATGTGTACGAGCAAGTGCAACAGTACGAAGAGCAGCGGATCCGTAACGACTCCACCTACTGGTTAATCTTTGAACTCTTGTGGCGGGATTACTTCCGATTCATCATGGCTCGCTACGGTCGCAAGGTATTCCGTTTGTCAGGCTTACAAGGGATCCGAATCCCGTGGAAGCAGGACTGGGAGCGATTTGAACTCTGGCGACAGGGGCAGACAGGATTCCCGTTGGTCGATGCCAATATGCAAGAGCTGGCCGCTACCGGATTCATGTCGAATCGTGGGCGGCAAAATGTGGGGAGTTTCCTGACTAAAAACCTGGGCATCAATTGGCAAATGGGAGCAGAATGGTTTGAATCACTGCTGATCGACTATGACGTTTGTAGTAACTGGGGCAATTGGAACTACACTGCCGGAGTCGGTAACGATGCTCGGGGCTTCCGCTATTTCAATATTCCCAAACAATCGCGAGACTACGACCCCACCGGAAACTATTTGCGTCACTGGCTGCCCGCGTTAGCTCGGATCCCTGGCGATGTGATCCACGAACCCTATCGACTCACTCAGCAGGATCAAGCTCGATACGACTGCAGGCTCGGAGTGGACTACCCCAAGCCTGTCGTCGATCTATTCAAATCCGTCAAGGCCAACGAACGGCTCTACACCGAAGCCGTCGGATCCTGACCTTACAGACCCGGTTCTGGTTCAAATTCTGGAGCAGCACCCTCACCCTCATCAGGCTTAAAGTCATACCCCATGGCCCGTTGGCTAATTTTGTTGCCATTGCCACCTGTCTCGCTCGCGAGTTCTGAACCAGTCAGATCCACGGTTGAACCATTGGATCCGTGGGAACCGTTGGTACCTGGAGGGGTAAGGGAAACCTCATATCTCGGCGCAGCGAATGGGACTCCAGCTTGAATCAAGCGATTCTGGATCCGTAGTAACAATTGCTCATAGACCATCCAATAGTCATCAGCACTGACTCTGGCGACATAGTAGACTGTTGCAGCCTCTTTAACCTCCCAAACAAAGCTCCCGTGCCAGTGCTCTTTAATCACTAGAGGATGCTCATTGAGGGTGTCTTCTACAATCTGCTTAACCAGGGGTAAGTCAGCATCTCCCGCCACATTGATCGTCTCCACAATTTTCCGGATCCCATCCCGAGGCGTCATGTTGACAATGCTGCTACTCCAAACCGTGTTGTTCGGGATATTGATCACCTTACCGTGATTCCAAGTCTGCAATTCAGTCGTAGCTAGTGTGATATTGCGGATGATGCCCCAGTAGCCGGCCACTTGCACTTCATCATCCACATCGAAGGGCTTGTACACCATCAACATCAAACCGCTGGCCAAGTTGCCCAAGTTACTCTGCCAAGCAAAGGCCAACACGAAACCAAGACCACCAAGGAGGGCAATAATGGGTCCGATACTAATCTCAAGAGCGGTAAGGCCCACGAAGACACCAATAATCACCCCACCTCGAGACACCACCATCACGAGGAATCGCCGCAGTAGCACCGAGGTCCTAACAAGTCGTAGTCCCAAGCCCACCAGCACCCCAAGAATCTGCGAGAGAATGATGCTAGCAATGATAATCCCGACAAAGGTGGCAATATTGATGCCCCAGCGTAAGCCTCCTTCTTCCGATCTGATCCAACTGATGACGCGAACACCAAGACCTTCAGTATCTTCAATGTCAATGACAACACCACTGACCGCTGAGATGTAAGAACGATAGCTAGTCGAGTCTCCTCCTTTGCGATCCAGCTCGTCTAGAACCGTTCGGAAACGATCGGCAATGGCTGTTCGCTGTGATTGGAGTTCCGTAACCGTGGCCACCAACTGATTTTTCAGTTCAGCTTCGGCCTCGGCTTGCTCCTGCAAATCAGTGGCAACCTCTTCGATCTCAGCGGCCTCTTCTGCGACAGTCTCACCCTCTGTACTGGGTTCGGCGCCCTGAGATAACCCTGCTCCTGTTTCGGTCGGTGTACTGGCTGTTGTCGGTGCGGGTAGGATCTCTTGAACCGCTTCTCGGCTCGCTTGTTGCAACGGATCCCGTAAAGGATCAACCGCACCACCTGCCACTAATGTCTCTTCAAACGAGGTGATGGCAGACTGTAGCCGACTAATCGTTTCATTCGCGCTCTCGTACTCCTCCGACTCCTCATCTAGTTCGCTGCGAATGGTTTCTGATTCCTCTAATAAGCGCTGTGCTTGGACGAGGAGGACAGAGGCATCTGCTGCTGCTGCAGTGGTGTCCACCAACTGTTGGCGAGAGGACTCCAACTCCGCATTAGCCTCCTCATTGTCAGGATCCTCAGCCACGGCTGCTTGAGCCTCTTGGTAATCTGCAATCGCTGTTTCCAAGGCCTCCAAACGCTGTTCCGAAAGCTCATTGGATCCGTCGAACCCACGTTGAGCTTGGCGAGCGCGATAGAGTGTCCGCTGGGCTTTCTCCAGTGGAGTCGTGGCTTCGTCTGTAGCCTCTTGGAGAGCCAGTCGAGCCGATTCCAAGGTTTCAGCGGCTGTCTCAAACTCAGGTGCGTCAGGTTCCAACTCCTCTAGCGCCGCAGTCGCCGCTTCAAAGTCAGCTAACGCAGACTCCAGTACGGCAATCATCTGGCTGGCTTCGGTGTAGGCTGGGGATCCTTCTTCGAGGGTGCTGAGTTCCGCTTGAGATTCTGTCAGGATCCGGCTGGCATTTTCTGGAAGTCGGGCTGCTTCACGAGTTGCCTGCTCCAAGGTAATTTCAACTCGTTCTAATGTCGCTAGAGCGTCATCATACTCTGGTGAACCTTCAGCCAACCCTTCCAGCCGCTCAATCACGAGCTGTTCATCTTCAATAGCCGTTTCCAAGGCTCGGATAGCTTGAGTAGCTTGCCGAAAAGCCAGCGAATTCCGATCTAGAGTATCGCGATCCCGACGGGCTTGTGACAGGATCCGAGAGGCATTGTCTTCAGCACTCGCGGCAGCCTCAGTGGCCTGTCGTAATGTCTCCCGAGCGGCTTCTAGCTCAACAGTTAACTCTTCCAACTCAGGTGCATCTGGCGCCACACTTTGCTGAGCATCCAACGCCGCCTCAGTCGCCAAAATTGCACTATCTAAGGTATCAATTTTCGCTGTAGCCTCTTGATACTCAGCCGAGTCAACCGATAACTCCTGCCGGTCTTGTCGAGCTTGATTGAGAACACGACGAGCCTCAGCCAACAATCCAGTCTGTTCTGCTTCAGCCAACGCCTCCTGCAAAGACTCATCTGTGAGCAAGCTTTCCTGAGCTGCTGTTGCTTCAGCCAAGGCGGCTTGCGCTTGTCTCACCTTGTCTCTAGATTCTTCAAAGTTTCGGGTTGCAGCCTCATACTCCGGTGAGTCTGGAGCAGCACTTTCCAGAACTGTTTCTGCTTCAGTCAAAGCCATCTGAGCCTGTTCTAGGGCTCGGGCCGCTTCCTCTCGCTTACTGATAACTTCATTACCGCGCTTGATGGCAATTTCAGCTTCACTGATTTCTCGTACCTTGTTTTTGAGTAACGATTGCCACGCTCCCGCCTCCAACTCTAGTTCAGACAATTCTAGTGGCTTGACCAACAATTCCAACTCATCAACCGGAATTTGGGGATCGCTAGCTGTAACCGCTGCAGGAGCTGAAGGGTCAGCAGCACCAGATGCCTCTGTCTCCATCGCCGCCGGTTCAGCGTCCTGACTATAGACAGGCACATCCCAGAGAGTGACTGACCATAGGAGACCGGCGAAAGCGACTTTGAGAATGCTAATACGTGTCATAAGTAACTCTTGTTGATGTTGACTAGTGGATCGCAAGGAAGACCATCTAGATAAAGTCAGTCAAGGACTCGGTAACAAGCTAAGGACTCGGTAACAAGCTAAGGACTCGGTAACAAGCTAGGGGATTAGCGCGATTAGCGCATTGAGAAGCCTACAAGTTGAGGGACTCATCAGTTGGGAGACCGACCAATTGAAAGGCCTGTACATGGGGAGCGACAAGCCAGAGAGAGTTAGTAACAAAACAGAACAACAGCCCTCAGTAGCCATCATGTAACTACCTGAAACGTTACCCTAAAGAAACTTTACTCCAGGTGGATGCTAGGCAGTCTACAGTAGCAACAATCTACGTTTCAACACTAGTTGATGTCACATTGTTACATAATAGAAATAGTTCCTTGGGTTGTTCAGGAATTAGTGACATGTCACTGTCGTGTGGCAGTCCAATCTGCTACTTGTTAGGCTAGCTAGAATCGCAACTAAGACTCACCCTTGCTCTTGAAAACGGTGGGCAAACCTCATTCAAGTCGCTTGAGCCCTCCTTGCTCTCGTTTCGCTTTATGACACGCTCTTCATTATTCCATCCTGCTCCATTCTGGCGGATCCTGTATTTGGTGTATCGCCATATCGATGTGGAGTACACGGATCCATTGGGTCAACAGCATCGGTATGTTCATACTCTTGAGCGCCATGCTGAGGCTAGCGCCACACGAGCCTTTCGGGCTTTCCCCGGCTTAGCCGCTGAGTGTTCTCAAGGCTCCGCTCTCCTACTCTATGACCTCATTTATTGCGACCGATCACTCTCTAGCGTGACCCCTCTCGATGACAGCCATTATTGGATTTCACCAGCGGATACTCAACCAGAACTTGAGCACTACCTAGCCACTAGCGATTACGATTCAGTGTTGGTGCTATGGCCGCAGAGTTTACACGCCGAGCACCGGATCCCGTCCATTGGTTGGGGGTTAGCGATTGGCGGGTATGCAGCGACCTACGGAGCGACCTATGCCACCGTTGCGCCGGCACCAGACTGGGCTTGGGAACAGCCTACCCTGGGTGAGCCCTGGTTACACGAATGGCTCCATGGTGTATCTGCTCATTATCGACACTTAGGGTTTACGCTCCCAGACGCAGACGCAGATGGCGCTCACCTCCATGGCTATACCCGCTCAGAGACTGAGGGCTGGGTCCCTTACTACCGCGATCTGATGACCGGAAACGTATTAGCAAAAGATCAGACCTGTGGGATTCCACCAACGGCCTGGCAGCAAGGGGGACCCCACCGCCACTTTGCCCAGGTGTGGGTTGATTACTTCACGCATAACTCCCTTAACGCCTATCACATCCAAGGTCACGTCACGTGGGATCCAACTTTACACATGGTTCATCTCGGCACCGCCAAGGCGACGACTGTTCACTCCCTTGAGCGAGAGTTGTCGCTAAATGGGAATTACTGGGTGCGGGCTCGGATCCTGCTACCGCATTCAGGGCCAGATGATTCAGTGGCTTTGGTACTGCATACTCAGGCAAACCAGCGGTACAAAGCGATTGTGCAGGGACCCCAGGATCCGGAGGACCAGGGTGAAATGATCCTCGCAAAAGATGACCAGACCCTCCATCGAGTCCCTTCAGTTTTGAAATGGGGGTACTGGTATACCGTAAAAATACTGTGGCGGATATCGACCTGTCGCCTGTATGTGAATGTCTGGGCTGATGGGGAATCCAACTCTATGTGGCAAATCACACACTCTCTACAATCCACTGGATCCTTAAAGGCCCTCAGTCTAGAGCATTGGGGCACCGGATCCTGGGTATCAGAGCTAATCGCCTGCGAGGATCCCATCTGTGAGAAAGGAGCTTAGCCTAATAGCTTGAGATGCTGTAGCCTCCCATTTGTGACAGTTATTCAAAGTTGTACAGATGAGCCCACTGGCTACAATAACGATCTATAATCCGAGGTGTTTAATCATCAGCTGCTACACATGAAAACTGTCTTCGTTCTGGATGATACGGAATCTGAACTTGAACTAATTTCGACATATCTCCGAGAGTCTGGGTTTACGGTTGTATCTCACAGTGATGCTCCCTCAGCCCTTGAGAAAATTAAAAGCATCAAGCCTGACGTAGTGGTGACTGATATTGTGATGCCCGGTAAAAGTGGCTATGAGCTTTGCCGTTCGATGAAAAAAGAGCAAGATATAGCTGATATTCCCGTGATCGCATGTACCTCCAAAGATCAAGATATTGACCGTCTATGGGCTCTGAAACAAGGGGTCAGCACTTACATCACCAAGCCGTTTACCCGTGATGATATTGTTCAAGCTGTCCAACAAGCTCTGGCGATAAATTAGATTAAAGATGACAGCGTTCCTGATGACAGAACACCGATTTTTAGACACATCAGTGGCATAGAGTAACGGTAAGGATCCTCACTCCTACCCACGGTTTTGGCCGGCTGTTGAGGATCCATTCAAAAGTCTCAAGGACTCCTTGCTCCGGTCCCTGCTGAGGTTGTGTGTTATTGACAGGACTTCACATTATGTTGATCACGTAGACGGTCTGAGGGTGCGCGCCCGGTAAGTACTGAGTCCGGCTACTGCGATCATCGACAGTACAACCATCGGGATCCCACTCCCGTTCACGCCAGCCCAGCCGACCTGGTTGAGTAATCCACCGGAAAACAAAGCTGAGGCGGCCACGCACCCAAACATCAAAAAGTCATGAATAGCCTGTGCTTTACTCTTTTCTTGAGGATGATAGGTTTCAGTGAGTAAGGTAGTAGACCCTACAAACATAAAGTTCCACCCCACGCCCAACAGGAGAAGGGCAACCCAGAAATGAGGTAAGGTCTGACCCATCAGATTGATCCCTAGGGACAACACATTCAGGATCCCTCCCACCAAGATCACCGTGAGCACTCCCAATCGAGTAATTAAGGATCCGGTGATCAACGATGGGCCAAACATACCTAACACATGCCATTGAATCACGAAGGCCGCCTGTTCAAAGGGCAGTTGATTGGCCACCATCGCCAGGGGAGTGGCTGTCATAACTAAGACCATCACGCCATAGCCCACCATGCTACCCAGCACCGCAACGAGGAAAGTCGGTTGCATCACCAGGATCCGTAGCGGGCGTCCACTTGTCTGATGAATGACGGCCTGACTGTGTGGGAGCTCAATTAGGGCTAGCAAAAGCATGGATCCGATGTACAAACCGAGCATGGTGACGAAGCATCCCGCAAAGAGTGCGGTTGGGAATAGACCTCTAGTCCAGGTGGCAAGCTGGGGGCCGAGTAAAGCGGCAACAATGCCTCCTGCGATGACAGACGAAATAGCTCGACTCCGAAATACATCATCAGTCAGTTCAGCGGCAGCAAATCGGTAGTGGCCCACAAAGGCATTGAAGCTACCCAAACAGGTTGTGGCGACACAGAAGAGACCAAAGTGCTGAGTCAGGATAGCCCCGAGGCCTAACATTGCACCAGCACTGGCGATGCCCAAACCCGTGATGAACCCCCACCGTCGTCCCCACTGTTTCATGAGGAAGGCAGCAGGGAGGGTGGAACTCATGGTGGCTACATGAAAAATGGCCAAAGGAAAGGTGGCCCAGGTGGGATTGGGGGCTAGCTCATACCCGATGAGAGCAGCAATCGTAATCAGAAGGGCGTTTCCAGTGGTGGCTAGAGCTTGACAGCTGGCTAATAGGGCGACGCTGGTCTGATTCTGCATAAGGATCCTTTTACTCAGGATGTTTGGGTTCAAGTCTAGGCCCTAAATGAGCAGGAGGATATCAATGAGAGTGATAACGGGTATGTACGGCAGTGAAGTCTCTGACAGTACCGATTGCCTCAACACAGGATCCACTCCGCTACTCCCCACAGGATCCATCACTCATCTGGCCGTTGCGAGATTGAAATCGAGAGGATGATGCTCTGCGCGATTTAGTGACTCGCCTTGATCTAGCTTAGGATCCTGAGCAATGGCAACACCTGGAGGTCAAACCGACAACGAAGTTGTAGATAGGGTCAGTCATTCAGCCTAAACTGTAAATTAAGTGGTCAAAATAGTAAATTAAGTGGTCAAAATAGTAAATTAAGTGGTCAAAATAGTAAATTAAGTGGTTGACATAGTGAATTGAGTGGTCGAAAGTGAAATTGATGTGGTCCGAATAGTAAATTGCTTGGATGATAGGGTAATCGATGTAGTCTGTTTCGTAATGATTCCGGCTTAAACAGCAAACCATACGACACAAAGAGTGAATAAACGGATCCTGACGTTCACCCTAGCCGTTGTGGCCGAGAGCTGAGGGATCCGCAGGAAAGACGCAGTCCTCACTGATAAGGCGTTTTGAATACGGGGGGTAAATTCACCAGCTCTTTAGTCTGAGGAAAGCCATACGCTCGCCGTTTACTCGTTTTCACCCCGTAACTGACCACCCCTTCAATCCATTTGAGCCCACAGGCCACACCATCGAGCACCGGGATCCCCAATCTCTCCTGTAATCGTTTATCCACCCCCGCCATCCCCGCACACCCTAAACAGATAACCTCCGCCTGATCCTGTTCCATTGCCGTCTGAGCCGTCACCGCCAAAAGATCCTCTAACTCCGCCTCACTCTTTCCCTCCAACGCCAACACCGGCAGACCCGTCGCCCGCACAGAAGCACATCGATCCATCAATCCATAGCGGCGCACTGCATCCCACAGCAACGGTTGCCAGGCCTCGTTTGTGGTCACCACACTGAACCGATGTCCTAACCCACAGGCCATCAACATTGATGCCTCGGCTATCCCTATCACCGGCTGGTCCGCAATTTCTCGTAACGCGTAGACCACTGAATGATCGCTGTAACAGGCCACCACAATCCCATCAAACGTCTCCAACTGAGGGATCAGCAATGCCAAACACCCCGACACACTGAGCAATTCGTCATACACACTTTCAATTGAACGAGGTCCACTAGATGGATTCAGCGTCGTAATCTGAGTGTCTTGAGCGGCATACTGACAAGCGACCGTTCGGATCCTATGTGTAAATGAGTCTGATGTATTGGGATTAAGGAGAAGGATGTGCATCGCCGCGCCTACCGGTACACTGCTGGAACCATCCCAGAGCTTATCAAGGTCTGACTGTGCCCATGAGTACACTCTCGCTCCTTACAATTGGGTATACACAGGTCAGATTTTGCTAGATCCTATGAAACTGGATAGCCCCCAAGCCCCTACCTCATCCCCATCCCTGGAACCGACGGCAAGTCAGGATGTCAGGCTCAAATCGGTGAGTAAACATTACGGTTCTGTCGTTGCGGTCAATAGAATTAACCTAACGGTTTCCGGCGGATCCTATTGTTGTCTTCTGGGTCCCAGTGGCTGCGGCAAAACCAGTACCCTCAGAATGATTGCAGGCCATGAAGAGGTTACCCACGGATCCATTTGGGTTGGCCCCACTCAAGTGAGCGAGCTCCCCCCCGCCAAACGCAACACCCCCATGATGATACAAGACTATGCACAAATCCACCACAAAACAGTCTGGGACAATATTGAATTTGGGTTGAAAATGCGACGGATCCCAGAACCCGAGCGCCAGCAGCGAGTTGGGGAGATGCTAGAGCTAATCGGCCTCAGTCATCTCAAGCATCGTCGCCCCAATGCCTTGAGTGGCGGTCAACAACAACGGGTCGCCTTAGCTAGAGCCTTAGTCACTCGTCCCCAAGTCTTATTACTCGATGAACCCCTCAGTGCTTTAGACGAATCCATGCGGGCTAGAATGCGCCGGGAGTTGCGAAATCTACAGCGACAATTTGGTATTACATTTATTCAAGTCACCCACGTTCAAGAAGAAGCCTTCGGTCTCTCTGATCAAATCGTCGTCATGGATCACGGCCATATTGATCAAGTGGGAACTAGCTATGAGATTTTTGCCGCCCCAGCCTCTCAATTTGTCGCCACGTTTATCGGAGATAACAATATCTTTTCTGGAAGGGTAACTGCTGTTGATCGAGCCTGGATCTATCTAGACGTAGAAGGGTTGGGGAGGATCCGGTGTCGAGGCGCATCTGCCGAGGTGGGAATGACAGCCGCCTGTTGCATTCGGGCCGACCAACTTCAACCAGGATCCTCAAACTCCTCTCAGAGGAACTCCCTAGACACAATCGTATCGTTTATTGAATTTACAGGTTATCTCACTCGCGTCACCCTTAAAGCATCCGCGACAGGACACGAGATCCTATACAAATTGCGTACGGCTGAGTTCAATCAATTGCATATTAGAGAAGGGGATCCTTTAACCGTAGAATGGGATCCGGAAGACTGTATTTTCTTACCTAAGTAGCAATAGCTGCCTTTGGAGTGATTGATTCTGTCTTCTATGTTACTGAATTCAGAGGTTTCTGTAGTTAGTATCAGGTGACATCTAAATCAACTCGCTAATTAGGCTTTCTAATTAAACACAAGCAATTAAACACAAGCAATTAAACACAAGCAATTAGACACAAG
>CAYUEE010000001.1:37966-99879 GCA_964443615.1 uncultured bacterium
AATTAAACACAAGCAATTAAACACAAGCAATTAAACACAAGCAATTAGACACAAGCAATTAAACACAAGCAATTAGACACATACAGCTAGGCCTACAGGACGGTCGAAAAGTAGACAGATAGAATAGGAGAAAGCTAGCTAATTCCTGTCTTAGATGTAGTGATGTCAATTCTGATTAGGAGACTATTGTGCCGTTACACCCCTCTCGTTTCAACCGTAGACAGCTGTTTAAGCAAGGCCTTGTCACAGGTGGTGCTTTACTAGCAGGCTCCCAATTATCATCTGCTTACGGAACCCCTAAAAATCCCGCCCGAGGACCTGTTTTCTATGCTCAGAATATTAGAGACATTGAGCTCCGGTTTATCGGAACTGGGGTTTCTGCCATCAATGAGATTCGAGACAAAGCGCAAGAAGATCTTGGCTTCAAAATCTCGATGCGCGCCCTCAGCACTGATGAGAACAATCAAATTGCGGTCACCCAACCTAGGCAATACGACATCTTTGACGGCGAGTACTTTAGCCTGCCTCTAGTGGTACCGTCGGGCAATCTGCAAGCTGTTGATGCTAAAAAGATTAAAGACTTCGACAAAATTGTGCCTATTTTCACCACAGGCAAACTCACTCCGGATACCGAAATTGCTCAAGGTACAGCGCCTCATAAAGTGATGTTTCTAGAGGGCCAGAACTCCACAGAATTTGCGGCAGCACCAACCGACTGGGTAACATTAATCCCCTTTCAGTACAATGCCGATACACTGGGATACCGACCTGACCTAGTGGGCACCGAGATTACATCCTGGGGGCAGCTGTTCGATGAGCAGTTCAAAGGGAAAACAGCATTGTTAGATATCCCCTCGATTGGGATTATGGATGCGGCGATGGTGACCGAAGCTTTGGGCTTAATGACCTTTGGTGATAAGGGGAACATGACTCAGGCTGAATTGGACCAAATCACTGAAATCTTAATTGAACAAAAACGAGCGGGCCAATTTCGAGCATTTTGGAAAACCTTTGACGAGTCTGTCAACCTGATGGCTTCGGGTGAAGTTGTACTGCAGTCCATGTGGTCTCCGGCTGTCACCCAGGTGAAGGCGAGAGGGATCCCTTGCGTTTACGGACCTCTCAATGAAGGCTACCGCGCTTGGGGGGGAGGCATTGGCTTCTCCCAGAACTTGTCTGGTATGGAGTTGGATGCGGCCTATGAGTATGTCAATTGGATGCTAGAAGGTTGGGTGGGGGCCTTCCTCGGACGCCAAGGCTACTACAGCGCCATTCCCGAAAATGCTCGCAAGTACATGAGTGAGGCCGAGTGGGCATTCTGGTACGACGGGGAACCCGCCTCCGAGGATATGGTGGATCCGTTTGGCAAGACTCTGGAACAAGAGGGCACCGTACGTGATGGTGGATCCTTTGAAGAGAGGATGGGTAGGGTAGCGTGCTGGAATTCCACAATGGAAGAACAAGCCTATCTAGTCAGAAAGTGGAACGAGTTTATCTCGGCGTAACGGATCTTGGTCGGTTGGAATAGGTGGCAAGATGAATGCCTAGCCATCTATTCCAATCTGTCTATTCCAATTTGGATATGCTCACAGGGCTGAGTTCAAACAGTAGTCTTCATTGCTCACAGAAAAATCCAATCCTATGCTTCAGAAAAATTGGGATCTGCTCAAGATCTATCTACTAGTTGTACCTCAAACCTTAGTTTTTATTTGTTTTCTCTTATTTCCTATTATTGCTATCGTTGTCGTGAGCTTCTGGACGTTCAACATCTTTTCCATGACACCAGACTTCACATTAGAGAATTACCGAGATATCTTCACCTCCCGTGTTACACTACTCACCTATCTCAACACCTTTAAGTTTGTTGTACTAGTGTGGTTTTTCTCCTTACTCCTTGCCTTTCCTGTTGCCTATTTTCTAGCATTCCATATTCATAGTTTGCGCTTGCAGGTGGTCTGTTTCTTAGTCTGTACAGTCCCATTCTTGACTTCAAACATTATCCGCATGATTTCATGGATCCCTCTCCTTGGCAAAGAGGGGCTTGTGAATCAATTCCTGATGGCACTGCATCTAATTGATCAACCTTTGGAATATCTCTTGTTCTCTGATTTTGCTGTTGTACTTGCCATGGTTCACCTCTACTCAATATTTATGATCTGCCCTATTTTTAATAGCTTAATGCGAATTGATCAAAGTCTAATCAGTGCTGCGGTAGACAGCGGTGCAACTGGATTCCAGGTTCTCAAGGAGATTGTTATCCCCTTATCTGCCCCAGGGATTGCAATCGGATCTATCTTCGTCACCACCTTAGTGATGGGAGAATTTGCCACGGTAAGATTGATGGGAGGAGGTCAAGCCGCTTCAGTCGGATATCTAATTCGGAACCAGATTGGGAGCTTACAATTTCCACTGGCAGCTGCCAATGCGGTTTTACTTTTAGGTGTTGCACTCATCATGGTTTTAGGCATCTTAAGGGTCGTTGATATTCGTCAGGAACTCTGAGAGGAATTATGAGATGAAAGGATCCACTAAACGTCCCCTCGCCTTCTATGCCCTAGCTATTTTCTTTGGCCTGTACGTTTTATTCCTCTACGGGCCGATGAGCACCATTTTTCTTCTGTCACTGCAGGGGCCTGACGGCAGTCTGACCTTTCCGATGAGAGGCTTTAGCTTTGGATGGCTTGGGGCTGTTTTCCAAGAGCAGCGGGTCGGAAATTTTGTGGAGGCGTTTCAACGATCCCTCATTCTTGGTTTAATTGTGATGGCCTCCTCCGTGGTGATTAGTGTGATGGGAGGATTGGCTTTTCGTCAGCGATTTATCGGATCCCGCTGGATTTTCTACCTAACCTTGTCCAGTCTAGTTGTCCCCAGTTTATTAGTATCCCTTGGCATTGGCATTATCTTTAATGTGTTTGGTTGGTCCACTCAATGGTATACCTCAGCCCTCGGTGGCCATCTCACCTGGACCCTCCCATTCGCATTCTTAATTATGATTGGTATTTTTAACCGCTTTAACTCCTCATTTGAAGAAGCGGCTAAGGACTTAGGTGCAAATGAAAGCACAACCTTTTGGGAAATTGTGTTTCCTCTAATTGGTCCAGGTTTAATTGGCGTTGCCCTCTTTGGATTTACCCTGTCTTATGATGAATTTACACGAACGTCTCTGATTTCAGGTGAAGTCAACACGCTACCTCTTGAGATTTTTGGAATGACAACGAATGTTACCTCTCCGGCCCTCTATGCCTTGGGCACACTGACAACCTTGTTTTCCTTTGCCATGATTGCTTTAGGATTGGCGGCCTACCAGTTCTTTTCACGTCGCTGACATGTACTGGGTCTTAGTCAATCAAAGCAACTCTCCATCAAAGTAGATCTCATCAAGATGATTAGAACGTATCAAGATGATTAGAAACGCGATGAGAGCTATCCAAATGAGATATCTAGCACCATCATGAGCACAAACCCAATAATTGTCCCAAATGTCCCCTCTCGTTCAAACCCTTGTCGGTGACTTTCTGGGATGATTTCATCACTAATGACGAACAGCATTGCGCCGGCAGCAAACCCCATCCCCCAAGGCAACAAGTTTTGAGATACAACTGTAGCCCCCACCAACCCCCCGATAGGTTCCACTAGGCCAGTTAGCAATGAAATAAATAAAGCGTAGCGGACTGAATAATTCTGGGTTTACAGTGACACGGCCACGCCAAACCCTTCTGGCATGTTTTGTAACCCGATGCCCGCTGCCAACGCTAAGCCCTCTCGCCATGGCTCTGACGCTGCTCCTACACCCACTGCTAAGCCTTCTGGGAAGTTATGGATCGTAATCGCCGCAATGAACAACCAAATTCGGGCCACCTGAAGCGAAGTGGATCCATCATTCCCTTTGAAAAAGTGCTCATGGGGAAAATATCGATGAGCCAGCTCCAAGAAGAGCGCACCCACCAGGATCCCAGCCACCATAATCAGGGCTGCCGTCCAACGAGGGGATCCTTGTTCAATCACGATCATCGTGCCAGGAATAATGAGGGAGAATGATGTCGCCGCTAGCATGACACCCCCTCCAAATCCCAGGAAAATTCCCTGAAGACGTTCATTGAGATTAGGAGTGAATAGTATCGGCAAGGCCCCGAGTGGTGTCGCCAGCCCCGCGGCTAAACTCGCTAGAAAGCCTGTAAGAATGGAATGCATCAGCTCACTTCAACTCCGTCAATGCATGGAGCCAGACCTAATCATCCATCATCTCCTCTAGCAGCTCAACCCAATTCTCAGTACAGTCCAAGGCTTGGTGAACCTGTAACGGATCCTGAAGGTCGATTCCCATCTCTTTAAGGATCCGTTCGATCTCATGGTCTTGAACAGAGGATTCTAAGAGCTCCAAATGGCGGCTAGAGGCCTCGCGCCCTCCTTCTTTGCAGGCTCGATAACAGGCCAATGCGATTACAGTAACCAGGGTATATCGATAGCTATTGAAGGGTTGGTGGAACACATCACGCACTTCACCCCAGTCGAACTGATGATCAGGCAGCAATTCTACCGCATCCCCACAGAGCTCCTGCGAGGACTTCAACCATTCCTCATTGATTAGGATCGGATCCGACTCAGGGGTAACCACCTGATGCACAACCAATTCAAAATGAGTAACCAGATTCTGGTGGAACAATCCTCCAATCTGGCGTTCGAGATGATGAGCCAACAGTGTGGCCTGAACAGAGGTATCAATGTTCAACTTGAGAACTGTGTCAAGAACCAGCAACTCATTGAATAGGACACGCACTTCTGGCCAAATTGTGCTGTCCCCTGCAGGCTGAGGTGAGGACAGAGGCGCTATCTGGTCCGTTAACTCTCGTACCACCGCAAAGAGAGGATACGGATCCTGGCGAAAGGCCAATAGCTGATAATCATGCAACCCACTCAGACCCAACGGATAATTGAAAGACTCACGACTAACAGGATCCTGATCCGATTTGAAGGTGGATGGATCCGTTTGTTTGAGGTGTGAGCGCACGGACTGAGCATAGTCAGGATGAAACTCTTTGAAGGCTTGCCGGATGATGCTGGGCACATCGAGATCCACGGCATCAGGATCCGGCTCCCAAGGGGCATAAAGATCACAGATCCGCACTACTCGCCCTGTCGCCTTACCTTTAAGACGGTAGAACTGTTGAAAGAGCTCCACTCGCTCCCGTAAGCTTTCAGTCACTGTGTCTAAAACATCCACTGATAGACCACAGCTATTGAGCTGATGTCCGACAGTCCAGTCATATCCTTGCTGCAGGGCTGCTTGATGATGATCCTGAATTAAATGTTTGAGGATATAGCCGTAGAACGGGTTATGCGCTTCAAGAACCTGCCGAACAGATTGATACGCCGAAAGTCGCACATCTGGTGAGGAATGACAGAGGGCTAGAGTCAGGTCCGCGTAGTTCTCGAGTAGGGTGTCATCGGTAATTACTCTCGGGAACGTTTGCATTTGCCAATGCCAATCTCTAAGGCAGGCCAAGGTCCGGTTAGGTGTAGGGCTGTGGAGCAGGTCAAGGGTCTCGACTTCACCTTCAAGACGACGTCGAAAAAATGCCAGCTGCTCAGACAAGTCAGAGATTAGGGCTTGAACTTGGTCCCGATAGTATTGGGCATCAGGATCCTCAGGGTTATCAGCGAGTTGCGCAACCGGATAGCTGTAGAGACGGTGGCTATCGTGTTGAATGCGGTCAAAATCTTGAATGGCCTGGGCCAGGGTATCAGGATCCCAGTGAGCTGAGCCCTGTTGGCCTGAGTTGTGCTGGCCTGAGTTGTGCTGGCCTGAGTTGTGCTGGCCTGAGTTGTGCTGGCCTGAGTTGGGTTGAGCCGAATCGTAACGCTCGCGAAACCAGTGAGCCCGCTCTCGAATGGCCGCTAGCCTCGTGGCGAAGTCAAGATCCTGAGGACTGTGGTAGGAATCTGATGTGTCGCCATCTAGAGGGAGAGCAGTGTGGGGCGCAGCCACCGGGGGCTTCCTCCTAATGTTTGCAGTCAACAAAGTGTGTCGCATCTTAACGTTGATTAGCTTTTACTCTAGCTCAAGAGCCCAGTCTCAGGCACAGGTCTCGCTGGCCAAATTCACAGGAGCCCAACGGTTTGGAGCCTATGCATTGGATCTTAGATGAGTTGTCCTTACCCTAGGATCCGGTCTCAAGCTAGGATCCATCCCATAGGATTTATCTCAAGTTAGCCGAGAGCGAGAGTCAACGGATGTTAGAGGTTGACCAAATTAGCAAAGCCTTCGGGGGCGTCCAAGCTGTTAGCCAAGTTAGTTTCCGTGTAGAACCTGGCGAACACGTGGCTCTAATTGGTCCCAATGGAGCGGGCAAAACCACCTGTTTCAATCTGCTCAATGGCTACCTCAGACCCGACTCAGGCCGGATCCGGTTGCATGGTCAGGATGTGGTGGGACGATCTCCGCAGCAGTGCTTTCGCCTTGGGATGGGTCGGACCTTTCAGGTGGCGCAAACGTTTGCCTCCATGACGGTGGTAGACAATGTAGAGATGGTGATTCAGTCACGGCAAGGACGGCTCGGATCCCTGTGGTCTCAATGGGGGCGCTGCCGAGAGGAGGCAGTACGGATCCTGGATCGGGTAGGCCTAAAGGACCAAGCGGATCGACTCTGCAGCATTTTGGCCTATGGAGATCTCAAGCGGGTGGAGCTGGCGATGGCCCTAGCCGGTCAACCGAATCTACTACTCATGGATGAACCAACAGCAGGGTTACCACCTGCCCATCGACAGCAGTTGATGACTTTAATTACCGAAGTTGCTCGTCGGGATCAGATGAGTCTGCTATTCACCGAGCACGATATGGATGTAGTGTTCACCTATGCACATCGGATCCTAGTGTTGCATCAAGGTCGAGTGCTAGCAGATGGCCATCCTAGTGAGGTGCAGGCCGATCCTAACGTTCATGATACGTATCTAAGATCAAGTAGTCCTTAATTCTAGGTGCGAGAGAAAGCAAAATCAATTTTGTTAATAGAACTGATGCTGTGATGGTGAAAAATGCTGAACTGTATCGATGATTGGCAGGATCCGCTCACCTCAGCGCAGCTACTTTAAGCAGCAGTAGTTAACCATTCTCACCGACTAATCTGCAGGGCTAGGAGAAGAGCCCATGTCAGATCCAGGCTCCAGTTCCTCTACATACGGAAATCGGGTCTGAGCCAGGTTCAATCCATCCGCCTCCACCTCAGGATCCTCCAACCAACTCCACAGCACCAAGATATCCCGGCTTGAAGTTTCCGTCCGTGCATTACCCACTTGAATCACAATTTGTTCAAGAGCTCGCTCACTATCCTGGCCATCGTATTCAAAAATCAACGTCGTCACACCTGCTTGAACTGACTCCGACAACAGCTCCCAGGGCCGCGTCCACAATTGATCACGATAATGTTGAATCACTGCTTCACTACTATCTGAGGTCGTCAATAGCAACGACACAATCCCTCCCTCCTCATCTTGAATCCGCCCCGAGGAGTGAATCACGCCATCCCGATAAATCAAATACCTCGGAAAACTATCGGTCACCGCATCAAGAGTTCCCAGGCTGGTATGAAAATCCGTGCCATCCTCCAGAAAGCGTTGCTCCGTCTGCGGGCTCCCCTCCAGTTCCGGATCCTGAGTCTGACAACCGCCCACACCAGCTAGCAGCAGACTGACACTGAGGATAAAAACAGACCATCTAATCATCGGGTGACTCCAGGGCAGAAAGGATCCTTGCGAACATGGTACTGTCTGGCCGCGAAGAATGAGGAGACGTCATCGGGATCTATCAAGAGGGTATTGTCGATCACAAGCGGTGTCACTCACTAGAGACGGACTGTGAATCAATAGATACTGTTCAGGATCCGATCCCTATAGGGTGTGCTACGGTGCTGCTTGGTCTTTTTTGTCTTATTGTTCCTGCCCCTCCAGAGTTGGATCCACGCCGGTTCATCTGCATGTGTGGAGGGATCCTACTTACTATTCAGTGAGGTTCTATGACCTGGTCTATACGCTCAATTGCTGTCCTAACGCCCTCTGTCGTCATGATGTTAGTCGCCGGCTGCGGCACCCCTTCCACCACAACGGTCAGTTCAACAGTGGGCTCCACAGCTAGTTCAGTTGACACGTCTTCAACGACATCATTAGTTGTGAACGGCCAGGATGCCAGGGCCCCATACCCCTTCATGGTGGGATTAATGGATGTCAGTCGCTCCACCAGCAGTCCATTTTGTGGCGGCACCCTAATTGATAGCAACACTGTTCTCACCGCAGCCCACTGTGCCGCCCCGCCCGCCTATCTCGAGCTCGATCCCGATATTGAAGTCTGGGTCGGATCTCAAGACAGAACCACCATTGATCCAGCCGAACTGATTCCCGTCTCCGAACGAGTTATCTTACCCGCCTGGAGGAACGATACCCAGGAAGCGGGTGTAAGCGTATTCACCACAGCCTTTGATTTGTACGCCGGTCAGGATGTCGCCATTTTGCAACTGGATCCTCAAACCCCGGAGCAAGTTGAACTACTCAATAGCCTCGAACCAGTGGAGTTACCGGATCCGTCCTTTATTCCTGTTAAGCCAGCAGAGACGGGCACCGCGATTGGATGGGGCACTCTGACGTTTTTAGGGAGCCAACCGACCCAATTACAGGACATTGAACTGTTATTACTCTCGGTGCGGGAGTGTCGGAACGTTCTGCGGATTGCACCGGTAGAGGCCGGCGTGTTGTGTGCCAGTACTCAACCGTTAGACGCATTAGATATTCAAGATGTCCCACCCGAGGAGCTCATCGGAGTGTGCAACGGTGACAGTGGCGGACCGATCTTGGTGGGCAATACGCAAGTGGGTGTGGCCAGTTTCGTGTTGGGTCTCCCGCCTGGATGTGCTCGTCGCATTGGCTACTCAGGGTTTGTCCGCCTGTCACAACCGTCAATCAACCGCTTCATTCGGACTGCTATGGCCGCTAACGGTGACACCGCTAGTTTGAACTAGATCTAGATGACTTGAAAAGCGTATCAGTCCCTCCATTTCTTTGGGGGGATTTAATGCTGAGCAGTCCGAACGGATTAAACGCAAGGGAAGCATTCATCTAAGCTGTGCATCTAACCTGAGGGCATTGAGAGGAAAGGATCCCCCTACTCAGGATCCGAAACCCACTACGATAGAAGAGCTGTCAACCGAACCCGATGATGTCAGATGCAGCGGCTCAAGAACGATTACGACGATGGCGGTTGATCCTGGGTGGTGGCGAGGCAGATGGGATCTGTTCTGAAGTTGACGGATCCACGACTCTTCTGAGTACCGATGACCAAGCCATTGATGGAGCCTTATCCGCTTTGTACGATGCCGATCGCAAAGGCAGTCTAGGCAAATCCTCACCGAAGTTAGCGCGATGGCTAGGAGATATCCGCTCCTACTTTCCGTCATCAGTGGTTCGCATTATTCAAAAAGATGCCTTTGAACGCTTGGATCTAGAGCGGATGTTACTGGAACCTGAAATGCTAGAAGCCGTGGAGCCTGATGTCAACTTAGTGGCTACGTTAGTGTCGCTCAGAGGAGTGATGCCGAATAAGACTAAAGATACCGCCCGCCTCGTGATCCGCACCGTCGTTGAAGAACTGCAGCGCAAACTAGCCACTCCTATGCGTCAAGCCGTCATGGGCACTCTCAACCGATCCATCCGTAACCGCCGCCCTCGCTTCAATGAAATTGACTGGAATCGCACCATCCGCGCCAACCTCAAACATTATCAACCCGACTATCAAACCATCATCCCAGAAACCCGCATTGGCTACGGCCGCAAACGATCTTCCCTCCAAGATATTGTCCTGTGTGTGGACCAAAGTGGATCCATGATGACTTCAGTTGTGTATTCCAGTATCTTCAGCGCTGTCCTCGCCTCCTTACCCGCTGTCACCACCAAGTTAGTCACGTTTGACACCTCTGTTGTGGACTTAAGTGAGCAGTTAGAGGATCCGGTGGAAGTCCTGTTTGGGATCCAACTGGGAGGCGGCACCGATATTAATCAAGCTCTGAAGTACAGCCAGCAACTGATTGAACGCCCCCACTCCACTATCTTGGTCTTGATTACAGATCTCTTTGAAGGGGGAGATCGCCAAGCCCTCTTGAAGCGATTGGTCCGAATTGTCGACTCTGGTGTGCAACTGATTGTTCTCCTCGCCCTGGATGACCAAGGATCCCCCTCCTTCAACCACAGCATTGCGGAGTTTTTAGCTCAGATTGGCGTTCCTGCCTTCGGCTGTACACCGGCACAATTTCCAGATTTGATGGCAGCGGCAATCAAGCGAGACGACATTGGCCAATGGGCCGCCAACCAAGGCATCACCCTGTCTAGTCACAGTCACGAGTTACGATTCCTATAAAAATGAGCTGCTCTGAGAGGCTCAGACACAGCTCTATGATCTCAAATTAGGACGTCAATACCAGCAATAAACCTTAGGGCAAGGCCACACCGCTCGTGTAGGTTCCCGTTAGGAGGAGAAAGTTACTGGAGAGATTGCAACGCAGCTCCAACAGTCGCCAGCGACCCGATGCAGATCCGTTGAAGGTAAAGGATCCAATCGGACTGCGGCACTCAGGACCGGGTTCCTCACGGAAAACAGTCCGTCTATTTAAAGGCACGGCTAGGTCAGAGGTAAAGAACTTACGCTCCTGATTGTCTAATGTGACAGTGAGCTCAGACCCGACCACCCATTGCGGACACCCATTCCGATCAGGTCGGAGGAACGGACCACTCTGAATTGAGAAGGATCCGAGCACACGTCCGTCCGTCAGTAATGTGCCTGTCTGCAGAGAGGTTGGGAGTAAAGGGGCTGGTCCCGGTTCCACACACGGAACACTCTGGAGGGCAACAGCATCATCGGAGGCCGGTGCAATAGCAGACAGAGAGGAGTCAGAACTGCAACCGAGGAGAGTAACAGCTGGGATCAGCAAACCTAGAAGCCAAGATAGTTTCATTGTTATACGTTGAACTCAGTAGGTTGGACTGCAATATGTATAAAAGGGACTGCAATACCGATGGAGGGAACCGCAATATATAAGAGGAACACACGCGTATGGTACCGAACTCAAGCCTATCTGAGAAGATCAGCGCCACCAGGTGAGGGCAACACAATAGAGTCGGGCTGTCTCAAAAGCTCCGGGTTGGGAGTTGGCCCCTGGCCTAGATTGGGGGGAATGTACAGCTGCGGCGGTGTCGGATCTCCCCCAAAGGCAGTTAGGATGACCTCCAGTACCTGATTTCGCTCCGGTCGGGTCAACGCTTTGATCAGTTCCCGATCCCGATTGAACGGATTTTCCGTCAACGTCCGAGCGCCCGGATACGCCTGCGGAAACATGGGTTCATTGGCTTCTAAATAATCCGCTAAGGTCAACTTCCAGTCCAACCGACTAGAGAGGGAACGCCCCTTAACCTGGAGGTGATAGAGCATCAGTCGGCGAACTAACGTGCTTGGATCCTCATTAGTGTCATCCGAATCCCTAGGCACATACTGAGTCTCGCGTGGAAAAGTGGGGAGTGCCTCGTAAACGCTCTGTTCTGCCGCCGGAATCAACCGCAACTGACTCCAACTAGGCGAGCTGGGAACAACCGCCAGCACCATAATGACCACGAGGACCCACAGCGTTCTAGGGATCCGCAAAGACAGGAAACGAGTCATCTGAAAAGCTGTGTTCAATGACTAAATGGATGAAACAACTGGAATTCATCAAGAATACACCATGGTCTTGACGGTCCGGGATCCGTTGGGTTCCAACGGGTGGAGAACTCCCATGCGTTAGACTGACAGCTTAGCGGTCGTGATGGTTTGGCTATGAGACCCTCGCCGCCGCCGCGACTTAGCAGCCATTTAGGTGACCATGGGATCCCACTATTCAGACGACCACCGACCCTCCTATCAAGAACTATCGAGTCAGACTCTGCTGGGTGCAGGCTGGCGTCCGTTATACCGTGAGCTGGAATGGGACTATGTCGGTCAAGTGGTATCCAAGGATCCGTGGGAGTTTGGCCAGAGATTGCTAGACCTGTGCAGTGACATTGCTGATGCTCTGGGCCGTCAGGACTACGCGTGGTGGGCCAATATTTTACAGGTTTTTTCAGAGAACACTCGGTACGATGTCAGTGAGTTTTGGGAGTACATTACCCCGCCGCCGCCGGGGCCAACCTATCGTTACCGAGACACGTTAACAGCTGAAGTTCCCGCCTCACGGGATATCAATCGCGATCATATTCCGATCGAAATGGTTCTTGCCCGCTTTCAAGAAACCACTATTCTCAAGTGCTTGGAGAAGTTAGGTCCACCGGATCAAATTACACAGCGTTTTTTCGACCGATATTTCTACTTCCCTGTCGATCGATTTGTGAGCTGGGAACAATTAGACAGTCTCGGTCTCGTGTCTGCCCACTGGTCCAACTCTGATGTATGGCTCCAAATTAAAGTGCTCGGTGTGGGTAAGCGATTATTTACCTTGCTCGGTCGCGATTTGTCGGGTCTGATCCATCAATCAACCTTTAAACTTGCTGTGATGGTGAGTGGGTATCAAAGTCGGGTCGGTCAAGTTCAGAGCGATTTCACCTTGAAAGACTTCGCAGTAGATGTCCAACACTTCACCCACAAAGTGCAACAACGGATCCATTGCCATCATCGGTTAGCTGTCCTGGTGCATGGGGAACCTGGGACAGGGAAGACAGCTTGGACGCAAGCGTTAGCCCGAGAGATCCTGGTGCCTCTGGGCTATGTGGTGTTTATTCTTGATCATGAAGCTGTTGAACAATTTGCCCCACCGACTTACCTCAGTCGTGTTTGTTTAATCATCAATGAAGCCGACAACTTAGCGCAGGATCGCTCCAGTGATGTAGCCCGCACGAACACGAAAACGGAACATATTCTCAGCCTACTAGACGGAACCCTCTATCAGAGTGTTGTCGATGAATCTCATAGTCCCAGCAAACAGCGGCTGGTGGTGCTCATGACCTGCAACACCACGGAGCGGCTCGATGCTGCCGTTTTACGGAAAGGACGGATCGATCTAACCCATGAATTTATTCAAAAATATGTTTAACGGGATAACAGGGTCACCACATCGGTAGCCATAACGTAACATGGCCTCCGTAGAAGAGCGTGTCAAAGGTCTCACAGAACTTCCGATACTGAAGACAGACAAAGCGCTGATAGCCGTCTATGTTTTGCCGTGCTTGTAAGCTTTGGGGTATGTACACAGGGACATTGCATTGCATCATGACACCCGGTCTAGGACCCATGACTTTACCATCCCACATTAAGTTGAGGCAGAATTCGCTCCCATTTGAGTCGCTTTCTCCGGGATCATGATCAAGGTGGGCAACAGTAAATTACTCCTGACAAAGAAAGAGACCCAGCCGTGGCCGGATCCCTCTCTTCTGAACACTCGCATCTAACAGGATATCAGCCAACATTTCAGCTCTGGTATCACTCCAACCGTCTAGCTGGATCCATACTCACTTGGCTTTGAACACTGTGGCTGACGAACTACCTTAATCATAGAGCTAAGGCCTTAAACTTGTAAATGAGGGTTTCCCCTGAAGTTAGATCAATGTTGCAATTTTGATATCAACGGCCATCATAACGAGTTCCGTTTTCAAGGGAGAAGTCTTTGAAATCTCTATCGTCAGAGGGATGACCGTTGGTCGCGTAGGGAGGCAGTATGATGCGCCCTTGGACATTGGTCGTCGGACGCGCCTGCGGGTCAGGGGTAATCGGCTTTTGGCCAGATAATAAAGAGTGGAGGCCATCAGCACTGCGAATGTGAAGATCCTGTTGAGGAAAGGGAATGACGATATTGTGGCGGCGAAATTCAGCATCAATGGTGTAGTTGAGGTCACTCTTGAGGACAAACTGGTCTTGCGGTCGGTTAATCCACACCAAAAGTTCAAAGTTAAGCCCTGATGGACCGAATGAAGTCAGCCAGGCTTGTGGCTCGGGATTACTCAGCACGGAGGGGTTGTGTTTCGCAACCTGCAACAGCACTTCTCGTACGATCTCCGTATCCGTACCGTAGGCAACAGCCACTGGCAAATGGAGCCGGCATCGAGGATCCCGATAGCTCCAGTTCACCACCTTACGATCTGTCAACCGTGAATTCGGCACCACCACGAAAACCCGATCTAGAGTCCGCACTACCGTCGCCCAAGGATGGATCCGTTCTACAGTTCCAATCAACTCATCCACTTCAATTAAATCACCAACTTGAATAGGACGTTCAACTAGAATCGCCAGATAACTAATATAATCATTAAAGATATTCTGGAGTCCTAAACCTACTCCTAAACCCAGAGTGGCCGCAACAACTGTTAGTGAACTACCCAATCCCGTAAAGGGCAAAATCAACAGCACACCCAGTACAGTCAAGCTGTATTTGAAGATTGTCGCCGAGGCCTCTTGTGTTCCTAGATCCAGGCCAATCCGGGCGAGGAAACGGTGTTTCAGCCCCAAGCTAATGTAGTGGGCAATAGTGAAGACAATCGCCGTCAGCCCTGCGAACACCAGCAGACCTGTGATGGTGAGCGTCGAATTCGGTAAGGGCTGCGACAGGAACTCAAAAGCAGAACGGGCCAAAACCCCTAATTTGAAGTACAATTGACGCTGGAACAATCGTAGACTGGGAATTGCACTAATGGCTAAGTGAACGGAGAGCACAATAATGCCAAGTCGGAGCAGTAACCCGCCTAGCATCCGACCAATGTCAATCCATGTTTCCCATCCCTGACCTAGGCGTCTTTCCAGCTGAGGTTGTAGCAGGTCTAACCCCCGGCAACAAATTCGCCAACTCAGGTAGCCAATCATTAAAATAGCCAAGGCAGAGACTAAACTCATCGTCAACACAAGGGGATTCTGCCCCCGTTGACTGTCGAGTCGAGTCTGGCGAAATTCAGCAATGGCATCTTCTAATTCTTGGGCCCAGCTCAGTGAGAGTTGCCTCACATCCGTGATGGTCGGGGCACTAAGATCACCAGCAGCAGCTGTGTCAGCATAGGTCACGGTGAACAGGTACTGCTTGGTTTCTTCAAAATTGTCTTGCTCACCTAGAAACAAGACATACTGAAGATTATCATCCTGTTCAACCTGCACTTCAGGTTCCGGAACTCTGCTATCAACAGTGTTGAGGAATTGCTCAATTACAGACTCAACAATCTGAGCTCGTAAATCGCTGGGATACTCTGCAGTCTGTAGCCGAAACACAGGTAGTTCGCCAACAGTGACGTCGGTTCCTGGAGGCTCGGAGGGCACCACAATTGTAGGGGGCGAAAAGGTGGGAGCGACTGTCGGAGCGGGAGAGGGGGCTAATGTTGGAGCCAAGCTGGGTGCCAAGCTGGGTGCCAAGCTAGGTGTCAAGCCAGGAACAGGTGTTGGCAAAGATGGCGAGGGTGAAACATCAGATAGTGGAGAAGGAACGCCGGTGGCAGGGGATAATGGGGAGGAAGTCGCTGGATCCTCTGCAGTAGGGGTCGTGGTAGGGGATGGCGTTGCAGGAACGAGAGTGGGCTGCACCACAGACGGGGATGGACTAGCAGAGACACCCTCGATCAATAAATCAAGCAGGGGCTGAGCCGGCAGCTCTGGTTGAGCTCGGCTAGCTGGATAAGCTAACCCCAGACAGAGGAGAGCTACCATAACACCGATAGCGAATTGTTGGTAAAGCTTTGCCATAATCAGCTGTACCTGCTGTGTTCCTGCTACGAGTTAATCCGTCATCCTACTGCATTCCGTTGCAATCAACTGCCCTTCAACTGGAGACATTGCTGATATTCCAACCAGTTATTCTAGCCAAGCGTTGCGGCACTCCCTCCATTATCCAGTCAACTATGCGGGTAGCAGCAGGGGCTTTGTGGACAGAAACGTCTCCTGACTAGGTAAACTGGCAGGGTTGCTGTAAGGCTGTACGCAGGAGATCCATGTACTCAACTTGTGACACGTCGATGGATCCAAACCGAGCTAGATGAGGATTCGGGAGTTGGGCATCGAACAGCTGAAACCGACGAGCCCGTAGATGTTGCACCAGTAGAACCATGGCCACTTTGGATCCGTTGGGGATGGCAAAGAACATGGACTCGCCAATGAAGACTCCGCCGATGGCAATTCCAAGGATCCCACCGGCAAGCGTATCCCCCTGCCAAGTTTCAAAACTGTGTGCCCATCCTTCCTTGTATAAAGCCCAATAAATAGCCTTCAGCTCACTACTAATCCAGGTAACTGGCCGATCCGCACATCCCTCCATGACTTGAGCAAAGGCTCGATCAATCGCGGGTTGAAAGCGCTGCTGATTGAGAGCGGTCTTTAGTGAACGTGGACAATGAAACCTGTTATCTAGTGGAATCAAAGTCCGTTGGCGAGTGCTGTACCAACCCAGATCCCCCGTCTCTTCATCCGACATTAAGAATAAACCTTGGGCATACCCTTGCAGGATCCCAGGCACATCAATGGAGGTCATGATGAGGTGCTGTCATCTGGCAGAAATGAGACATGAGCTGAGACGACTCGCCACCCTGCTAGCCCTTTGCGCCACATCTGACTCTGCCGCCCGTGTCGTAGGATCCCATGAACAGGTCGCTGAAATTCAATTGTGACCGACCCGGTATCCTCACCAAAGGTAACAATGGTACGCTTCAGGGTGGTGCGTTCCATATTTACTCGGGGACGGTTTTGCCGGAATGTCTGAATGGCTTCGCTGCCATAGAGATTCTCCGCAACGCCAAAACGGACGACATGTGGGGAATCCCAGAATAACTCGTTTAAGGTCACAACATCATTACTGATCAAGGCAGCTTCATAGCAGTCAGAAGCAGCTGTGAGCTCCTGCACGACATGCGGTTGATTCACGGTTGATGCCATTCAATTCTCTCAATACATTCTCAAAACACAATTACAAGGTACACAGATAACTGATACAAGGTAAGCTACGACCCAGATTCTGTCTACCTAGTCGGCTCAGCTCAGGGTTAAGACAGGCGCAATGTTCAGCAAAGACAAATTAGGATACCGTTCCTGAACCTGCTGTAAACTCCAAGTATTCTTGAAGAGAATGACAGGCCGGTTCCAGCTATCTCGAAAGACTTCAGCATTGTACAAGGATCCTAACTGCTCCACTGCTTCCCAGCCGTCTTCAACCCAGCGAGCTAACGCAAACCCCAATGGTTCCAACCGAGTTTCAACATTGTACTCAATTTCCATCCGATACTGCACCACTTCAAATTGCAGTTGACCTACAGCGGCTAGAATAGGATCCCGCTTAATCTCATCGAGCGAGTAGAGAACTTGAACAGCACCCTCCTCCTTCAGTTGGCTAATCCCTTTGCTGAACTGTTTGAATTTAGAAGGATTGGGGTTTCGCATCCAGCAGAAGTACTCTGGAGAGAAACTAGGGATCCCTTCAAATTGACGAGGTTTCCCTGTACAAATGGTATCGCCAATGGAGAAAACACCAGGGTTAATTAAACCAATAATGTCACCGGCATAGGCTTGTTCAATGCTGGCTCGATCTTGTCCAAAGAGTTTATGAGCTTGAGAGAGACGCACCTCTTTGCCTGTACGGACATGCTTCACTGTCATATCCTTCTCATACCGCCCCGAACAGACCCGAACAAAGGCAATGCGATCTCGGTGTTTGGGATCCATATTGGCCTGCAATTTGAAGACAAAGCCCGAGAACTCGGGTTCATCAGGATTCACGGGGCCTTGGGTACTCTTGCGGGATCCTGGGGGCAATGCGATATCAAGGAATTGCTCTAGGAATAGTTGCACCCCGAAATTAGTCATCGCGCTGCCAAAGAAAACGGGTGACATGATGCCCCCATGAACAGCTTCAATGTCCAAGGGAGGCGTAATTTCCTCGAGAATCTCTAGCTCTTCTTTCAATTGCTCGTATAAGTCGGAAGGCAACCAATCCGTAAGGACCGGATCATCAAGATGGGCCACCTGGAGTTTGGCAGCCCTTTGTCCATGGGCAGTTCGTTCAAACAGATGGATCTCTTGGGCCTGCCGATCGTAGACCCCCTTAAATCGATCGCCTGCTCCAATCGGCCAATTCATCGCGTATGGCGTTAGTCCCAAGGTAGTCTCCAGCTCATCAATCAGTTGGAGAGCCTCCATAGCGGGGCGATCCATCTTATTAATAAACGTAAAAATTGGTAAGTTGCGAAGTTTGCATACCTCAAACAGTTTCAAGGTTTGGGGTTCCAGGCCCTTAGCAGCATCCAATAACATCACCGCATTATCAGCTGCCGCCAATGTGCGATACGTGTCTTCACTGAAATCTTGGTGACCTGGTGTATCCAGCAAATTAATCTGACGGGAGTCGTAGTCAAACTGGAGAACAGTGGATGTAATCGAGATCCCTCTTTGCTTCTCCAACTCCATCCAGTCTGAGGTGGCTTGGCGTTGGTTCCGTTTTGCCTTAACAGCCCCGGCCAGGTTGAGTGCCCCTCCGTAAAGCAGGAGCTTTTCGGTCAGGGTGGTTTTACCCGCGTCAGGGTGGGAGATGATGGCAAAGGTTCGACGGCGTTGAACCTCTGTTTGGAGGGGGATCTGAGTCATGGTCCTGTAAAGCGACAGAGTTTTGAGAAAATGATGGGTGTCCTGGATGATTATCCTGAACGTAATCGAGCGTAACCCTAGATACCCCAACACAGACAGGGCGGAATAGATATGTGCAAGCCCAGACTATAATCTTAGTCTAGGCTTGGCCCTTGTTGCGGATCCACATCACAGCCTGACCGGGAACTGAGCTGGGGAGGGCAACCAGGCAAGACAACGCAGAGACCTCAAGAGCTTAAATCGCAAACAAGCCATACAAACAAACCATGCAAACAAACTATATGAGGGGAAAAATCGAGCAAAAAGTTCGTGCCAAACACCCAGATCCTGACGAATAAATCCACAAAATGTAACAGGTACTACAAAGTGACGACGAGGGTAACCACTAGTGTGATGGCATTTAATCTAAAGTTGAAAAGCTGATTGGTATCACCTCATCCGCTTTGGTCCAGTCATACCTAGTCCTAGGGCAAATGGTGTCCTAAGGCAGGTGGTCTACAAGTAGGTGGGGGCCACAATCCAGCCAGAGACGGATTGAGTGTGGTTGAAGTTGAAGAGATAAAGCCTAGGATCCTGATGGTCTCACAGCTTGTCGTCATAGTCACGTAACGTTAAGGTATGGTTATTTTTTATCACCTCGATACATGGTGCGAGTGTTGGTCTGTGGGGGACACGATATGGTGGCAGTAGCGTCTAATGGCTCGTTGGTATCGGTCTTTAAGCAGCTGGGGGGCAGTCAGTTTCCTCCCGTAACAGAGACATTCGATCGAGGTAAAACCATTTTCTTCCCGGGAGATCCGGCAGAACGAGTCTACTTCTTATCGAAGGGGGCGGTGAAGCTATCTCGGGTCTATGAGATGGGGGAGGAGATCACCGTGGCCTTGCTGCGGGAGAATAGCCTCTTCGGTGTGTTGTCTTTTATCACGGGTCAAAAGTCTGATCGGTTCTATCATGCGGTCGCGTTCACGCCAGCTGAACTCTTATCTTTACCGATTGAACAAGTGGAAAAAACATTGAAGGATAATGCAGAACTATCGATGTTGTTGCTTAAGAGCTTGTCGAGCCGGATCCTACAAACTGAGATGATGATCGAGACCTTGGCCCACCGGGATATGGGCTCCCGCCTCGTGAGCTTCCTGCTGATCTTGTGCCGCGACTTTGGAGTCCCTAGTCCGGATGGCGTCACAATCGATCTGCGGCTCTCTCACCAAGCAATTGCAGAGGCGATTGGCTCAACCCGAGTTACCATCACACGTTTACTGGGCGAGTTGCGCAAGCAGAAGTTTATCTCGATCCACAAGAAAAAGATTACTGTGCATGACCCCTTGCAGCTAGGTCACCGTTTTGCCTGAGGCGGAATCACAAGGTATCCGTTCCTGCTAGGTAAAGGCATAGCTCAACCCATTAGGCTATCTGCGGAACATCACTTTCCGTGAACATCTGCCTCTCCAACGATAGGTCACGTGAATACACGGAAGGATCCTAATCATTTTTGTACAGGAGCTCTTTCTTCAGTAAAATTTCGACTTCCAGACACAATTTCACCTTGATATCGTAGTTACAGTTACTTTGAAGGGACCGTCAATCTATGGATGGGTTATTTTGGCGCAATCAACTTGTGAATGGAGAGATCGTTACTATCGTTAGGCTCACGGGAAAATCTCTAGATGGCTCAAATGCACAGACTTTGCGGGTGCAGCTAATAGACCTGATCAAAAGTCAAAGGTCTCACCTGGTAATTGACATGAGTCGTATCGGATTTCTCGACAGCATGGGTCTATCTGCACTCATTTCTGGTCTGCGCGCGTGTCGATCTTTGAATACAAGCATTAAGCTATGTAGTCTACAACGTCAGAGTCATCTCGTCTTTTCAATGTCAGGGATGGATAGCGCCTTCTCTATCTTTGACTCAGTTGAGGATGCTATATCTCAAATCCAAACGGACTATCCTGTTGCAGTCTGACCCTATTTCAGCTAACGACATTACCAACAAACCATCGTTCAACTTAGTAGACCAACTCAATGGGACCCACTTGCAAGTATTAGCCGTACACTGGCTCGCCGAATGCACAACAGGTGTAGAGCTATCCACAGATGGGCCAGGTATTTAGCTTATCTACGAACTTATAGATCGAGTCACGGACCAATCTCATCAGGCACAGTACTGCCTATCAACGCTCAATTTAGACCAAAACTGTGCTGAGCACTTTTTAGTCACTAATGAAAAACGCTGGATACACAAACGCAAAGGCCGTCGAGCTCGGTAGAACGGATCCCTCCTCATCTTCAACCCTTACTGTCTCTAGTACAGGATCCCACTTTGCTGTCACCGGGCGACCACTGAGCGTCACCGTCATCTCGCCTAACGTTTCAACCTGCTTGTGAATAAACTGAAAACTATCCCCTGAAAACTCATTTAAGGGTGTTGCCGCATCTGCTTCCCACACATAGCTCACAATTTCTTTGGGATGCAGTGATAGGTCCTCCTGATTACGCGCCGGGAAATAGAGGTTGGCATCTGTGTAGTAACTGCCATACGGGTAGCCAGAATAGTCCCGCAGATGCCCTGTATCAGTGGAAAGGATTTTGCTCTCAGGATACTTATCCAACCAGGATCCTAATGTCGTCTTTACTGCTGGGATGCGGTCTAAACTCTGATTCACTTGGGGGCCAATAATCCCTAGAGCCCAAGGCTGCGCGAACAACGTATCATCACTACGGTCGAACATCACCAGGCAACTTTGAAAGAGCTTGCCCGAAACTCCAAATGTTGTGTTCCCTCGTTCAACCGCCAAAATGGTGTCACACAAGGGGCAATAGGATACACTCACATTCACCCCACCCACTACATCATTCACAATCTCGTGCCAATTCATGATGTTGAACGGATAGGCCTTCGCTTCCCCATTAATCTCCAAGCCAATCACTGTCGTTTCAGCATCAAACGGTGTCGACTCAGCCGTATCAAACTGGGGATCATCAATACTGGGGATCCCATCTTTGGGAGGGCCACCATTCAATAGATCATTCAAATCGATGCGGGTGGACTCAGCCGGATCCAACTGTTGCGCTCTCAAATCACCCAGTTCTCGACTCTGGTCATTGAAGACTTGAGTCAGAGCAAAATAACGCAGCTTAAAGTTCTCCCAGCCACCGGCTTGAACCACTAGGATCCCCAGTCCCAGTGTCATGAGAGAGACTCCACCAGCTACAACTTTAACTAGTTTTCGCATGGATCCGTTCCCCGAGCGTCACTAGGCTGCAGTATAAGTTGGCTTCCTGAGGTGATGATGAGATCTAGGTTTGAGGTATCCCATGATCAAGCTTACCGCCACGAGCATTTGCGACTGAGTCACGTTCTTTGAGGATCCTACTTGAAACGGACAACATTTAATCCATTGACGGGTCAATTTTCAGATCCAGGTTGGCCAACCCAGGCTGCTTTTATGAGAAGATACACAGCAACGGAATTCCTGAAGGCTATCAGAATGGTTCAATTATGGCTTAATGACTTTGAAGATAGTAAATGGGAAGGCCAGGCTGAGTTGTGGCTCGATCCGGCAGGGAATGAAGTGGATATCAGTGACTGCACTCTAGTCATTAAGTCAGGAACGCTGTCCTACACTTGGGCTTATGAAGGTGACTCAAAAATGGGTGTTTTCACATTTCATGATAGCGGTGCAACATGGATGGATAGCTGGCACCAACCGGAGCCGGTCCATTGCAACTATCTCACGAAAAACCGAGGCTTGTTTACAGTCGAGCACTCCTATTCATGTCCAGCCACTCCAGACTGGAACTGGGCTTGGTGTAGTACGCTTTCTCAGAGACCAGATGGCTGCTTAGTTCTCCAAATGACCAACTGTGCCCCATGGGGTGAAGATAGCCGAGCGGTGAGAATGGTCGTCCAGAAAGCCAGCTCAGATGTTTAACAACACTAGAACTCTACAGATTAATGGATCCAGGGAAGAGAAAGACCCAGGATCCACCATTTCCAGTTCACGTGTCCATTGTGACTAGACTGTTGGCATACACGACTAGAACGTTGGCATTTTCTTCTTGGGTTGCTTGGCTTTCTGTTCACGGATCCGTTTGAGCATCTTCTGGAAGTACTCAGCCAGATAGTCTTCGACATGGGTCAGAGACTTTGGATCAATCTCAAACATCTCGTAAACATGAGTCATATCAGCATCCATTGCCTCCTCAGATGCCAGCACCTCTACAAAGGCTAGGCGGTCCGCAATATTCCATGACCACTGAAAGAATTGTAGGATCCGTCGTGAGGTTCGGAGCAGCCCAAAGGGCATAGTGCTGACTTTCGCCTTCTGGCTTGACAGCTGTTCACACAGCTCGATTACCTGGCGTGCTTTCCAAGCTTCAGGGCCAGCAAGAGGTAACGTTTGCTGCACAGCACTCTCGATAGTTAACGCTTTGACTGCGAAACGAGCTACATCCTGGGTATCCATGTAGGCGGTAGGGATCGACTTTTCCGTTACCCACACCACCTGCTCCTCCAGAATCGGTAATGCGTACTGGCCAATCAAGCCCTGCATAAATCCAGCCAGCCGGAAAATGGTGTACGGCATCTGGGTCTGACTGAGGTAGAGCTCAGTATGATGCTTGAAATGCATGAGGGGCACGTTTTCGTACTCGTGCTCAGCCCCCATCGGTGAAAAGAAAATGTAGCGCTGCACTTGGGCCGCTCGGGCCGCATTGATCAAGGCAACCTTGCCGTCCCAATCCACTTGCTTGGCGCTGAGGCTATCGGTTGCCCTCACCGTCGCACAATCAATCACAGCCTCAATGCCCTCCAGAGCCGGCTCTAGGGTTGCAGGCCGACACAGGTTACCCACTCTGAGTTGAGCTCCCCACTCACTCAAGAAGGCTCCCTTAGCTGGATTGCGCACAAAGCTAGTCACCTGATGGCCCTCTTCGATGGCCCGTCTCACAACTTGACGACCCAATGTCCCCGTGGCCCCGACAACCAGTACGTTCATAAAATTAGCATTTCTTAACTTTTGTAATAGTCTACCAGACAGTCACCGTACCGGGTAACCTTCGATCCAGTCCTTATGAAATCAACTTCTCAATCTCAGGAGTCACTTAGCACAGTAGACTGAGATGAAGCTTGACACAGCTTAATACCCTGGTCCACAGACCTGCAGCCCACAACCTGCTAGACCTCTGTCAGCCAATCCATTAGCCAATCTGTAAGCCGAACCTATGCGTGGGGGGATCCTTGTGCTCTCGATTGAACCTAACGCCGTCCGTCCCGCCAACCTCAGTCCTGTAGAACTGGTCGGGAATACACCGCTCATTCGTCTCAACAAAGTGACATCACATCTGCCCCCATCAGTTGAGATTTATGGCAAAGCTGAGTGGTATAACCCTGGCGGATCCGTTAAAGATCGCCCAGCTCTCAACATGATCCTCACTGGGGAGGCCTCTGGCGCCCTAACTCCTGACAAGATCTTGCTCGATGCTACCTCTGGTAACACAGGGATTGCCTACGCCTGGATCGGGGCAGCTCGCGGGTACAAAGTGAAACTTGCCCTGCCCGCCAATGCCAGTCCTGAGCGTAAGAAGATCCTGGCAGCCTACGGGGTTGAGCTGGTGCTGACGGATCCAGCAACCGGATCCGATGGAGCCATTCAAAAAGCTCGGGAACTGTATGAGGCGGATCCTGGTATCTACTTTTACCCCGACCAATACAGCAATCCAGCCAATTGGCAAGCGCACTATCACACCACAGCAGTAGAAGTGTATACCCAGACTCAGGGCCGTATTACCCATTTTGTGACAGGTCTAGGGACCAGTGGCACCTGTATGGGCGTAACTCGACGCTTGCGGGAGTACAACACCACTATTCAAATGATATCAATGCAGCCCGACTCTCCCTTTCATGGACTGGAGGGTTTGAAGCATATGGAGACTGCCTTAAAGCCGGCTATTTACGACCCTAGTCTGGTGGACTTGAACGTTGAAGTCTCGACCGAGGCAGCCCAGGCCATGGTGAAAACGCTGGCTCGCAAAGAAGGCTTACTCGTAGGTATCTCGGCAGGCGCAAATGTAGTTGCGGCTCTACAGGTGGCCCAAACTTTAACTCAAGGGGTGATTGTGACCATTCTATGTGATGCAGCTGATAAGTATTTATCTGAACGTTTTTGGCTGGAAGACTAGAGACAAACTTATGAGAACCTGCTATCATCTTAGGCCTGACGGTGAAAGTCAAATAGTTGCGGATGTGGCGGAATTGGTATACGCGCACGTTTGAGGGGCGTGTGGCTTTGCCTTATGGGTTCGAGTCCCATCATCCGCATTGGCTCAGATTAATGTTGAGTTGACCATACAACTAGCGCCCGAGTCCTCAGTAATAATGAGTGGCTCGGGCGTTAATTGTTTTAGTGGTAACCATGGCCCAGAAACCACAGACATCCTACGACATGGCTATAGTCTCACCCAGTTAGATAGCTCATTCTGCAGAGACACCTTAACAAAGGGATCCCTAGAAGAAGAAGCTGCTCGCAGGACAGTCAAAGCCAGGCTCTGGCGTAGAGCTAGGTACGGAGCATGTTCCTGTAGACAGAATTTCGTTCGCTGTGCAAACTGGGATCTCAAACTCTACGGTCAAACACCGATAGTCCGGATCCACAAACACAGGTCTGAGCTTCCCAAAAATAGCAGGGACAATATGCTCAACGGTTAAAGGCTCAGAGTAAGCCAATGACTGAAAAACAAGGTTAGTCTCTGGTGCGACAGCTCCCAACTGTAGGAAGGGAATTTCAGTCCCATTCTCAAGACCCGGGACAAAGATTGGTACTGTGAAGCTACAAGGCCCTCCACGACCAATCGGATTCTCACCGTTAATCGAACCAATTGTGCCGAATCCAATCCATGGGTCACCACACCCTCTATTAGGTTCTAGAGGATTGTCGGTATCATCAGTACCTACATCTGTTCCTAGAGTAGGACCAAAGCGGAGATCGTTGGCGAGAACAAGAGTGGGTGGATCATCCAACGGATCCTCAGGATCATACCCTTGACCTTCCACACGAGTTGCAATCAGGACTCGGCGACGCCAGAATGGCCAGTCGAAGTCAGGAATGGGTCCCCCAATCACACCACCGGTGACCAGTGCGCCATCAAAGTTGATGTCAACATCAATGTCGAATTGGTCACCCGGGCTGACATACCGCGGGTGGGAAATCTCATAGTAAGCTCGGATTTCAGCAATCAACTCGAACAGTGTCACTGCACCGAAGCAGCATCTGATCCTGAGCAAAGTCACGTCTCGGTTGAACGTGTCTCGAGGCGCTGTAGTTGTAGGACCGACAATGAATTCAGTTCGTTCATCTTGGGTGGGCCACTCACCAAGAGGAATGGTTCCAGTTGTTGTAGCGGTACCGTCAGGATTAATTGTGGTCGTTGCAACAGACGGATCCGACTGGGGTGACAACGATGTGGGGGAGCCAGATCCGCCACAGGCTGTCAGGAGAATAAGCGATGACAATACAGCTAATCGCTTTAGCATGTTGACCTCAACTATAAAGGCAATACAATAACCGCGATAGGATCCAGAACATTGAGCATGGGTGAGCACCCTTTTATGCCCGATGTATCATAACACCCTACTCGATCCCGATTCTTAGTTATTCCCACTTCCGTCGTTCGAGCTCTCCATACATTAAAAAATTATCTTGAAAATCTGAGAGTTAGCATTGTTTTGCAAGTTTTAGGTAAAGGAAAATGACCAATTGTAAAAAAATGGTTAATCAGTTCCGCGCAACTATGCCTAAAGAACCACTAACCAGCACTCCTTCAGTGAGCAGTGGTTCGGTAAAGGGATCCACTCCTAGCACTAATCTTTAATGCGGCGTTAACTACAGTTGATTTGCTTTAGTGTGGTACATCAACTCCAGGCAGATAAAGGTTTCAGTTACCGCTGACCTCATTCTTAGTTGAATCAATCATATCTTTTGATTTTTTTAAGATAGAGCCCAAATTCTACGGCCTCATCTTATTAGCGTGGGAGATTATAAGTCTTTCACAGCATTTTCAATGCTTATTTCGTGTTAGCACGGCTAGTTCCCTGCTGCTCGACACGGAGCCACGACCGCCATAAAGACCATGGACCCATTAGATGACCTAAAACCTCCTGCAAGATAAGACTGACTGGATAGTGGGTGTATCCTCTGAAGTAGGAATAAAGCCGTTTGAGATGATGAATGGGTAGGTGAAATAGAACAGTTGGTAGAGCTCGCCAATCGCCATCATTAAGGAGTGTTGTGAGGTGATAAGCAATGAACCCTTTACTATAGTTATAGAGTTGACGATTTAAAGCCTCAGGATCCCGACGATGTCGATGCCATACGTAAGCGTTGGGCTCATAGACGATAGTGTGATCTGCTTTCAAGATGCGATAGAACAAGTAGATGTCTTCTCCTACACCAGAGGGCATTCCAGGGCCTAGAGCCTCATCCATCAAGCCGATGGCAGGATCCTGAAATACACTGGCTCGAAAAGCTGCATTAGCCGTGCCTCCGAGTTCCCAAGTGGGGACGGCATGTCGCCAAGATTTCTCAAACCAGTCTCCATCGACGACTCTACGTTCAAAGCCACGACCGAGGCCGCCATAGTATTCAAAGACCCGTTGGGCTGGAGTGTTTAACTCTAAAGGGAGAACATTCCCTGTAACCGCCATTACATCAGCACGCTGGAATGGGTCCAATAACGCCTCTAACCAACCTTCGGGGACAGTCACATCATCATCAAGGGTCACAATAATGTCACCTGTACTAGCCAGGATCCCGGTATTGCGAGCATAGGACACCCCTTGACGAGATTCTGAAATCAATTGGATGGGGTAGGACGGATCCTTGTCAGTTAGTTCGGCAATGACTAGAGGAGTGTGTTGAGAGTGTGGGTGATTGTCGACGACGATAATAGTAAAGGAATGACATGTCTTTTGAGCCAGTATGCTTAGTAGACACTGACGGAGGTCATGAGGACGATCGAATGTGCCAATTACAATAGAGATAGTTGTTGAAGGATAGTCTGAGCTAGAGCCTGATGATACCATCGGGGATAATTGAGCTAGAGACGATCGAGAGAGGTGATGGTGTAGGAGTGTCGTCAAATAAGGTTGTAGATACATGGGAGTTAAGTGTCCACTGGGATCCAAAATTTTGAGACCAATTTGCTCCCTGACAGCTTGTTGAAGTTGGGTGATGCTAACCACTTGTAGAGGACTGGTGACTGTTATTCGGCCCAACGGGGATCCTTGCCAAGTGACCAAAATATCGGCACGGGTGTAGCCTTCTATTGCTAGTGGTTGCCAGGGTTGGGTCAGCTCCAAACTGTGGACTGCAACTGCATCTGGATAGGCACATTTCGGCATTGAAATGAGAGTGGTAGGATCCATAGGAGGTAGAGTTAAGGATCCATGTTCTGCCTCAATTTGGATGGCTTGACTTTGAGCGCTCGTGTAAGTATTTAATCCCTTCCAGCAGCCTTGTAGTTCTGCCCAGATCAGATCTCGTGGGTAACGAGCCGGATAAATAAAGGTCAAGATTAGACGGCGACTGTGCCAGGAGAGGATCCAGTTTAGGCTAAGCTGGAGGAAGCCTAGTTTATCTTCTGGGTGGGCTTGATTGGCAGCTGCAATGTAAGCAAAGACGCTCCCGTTGGCCTGCAGTTGATGACGAAGGGCAGAGTAATGAAACCGATGGCGATGGTAGACAATGGCACTAGGCTCATAGACAAGAGTGTATCTGTGTTTCAAAATGCGATAGAACATTTCTAGGTCACCTGCTCCCTGTGTTGGTGTACCCACATCTAGAGCTGGATTGAATAAGCCGACGGTGTGGAAGATTAGTCGACGATAGGCCATATTGGCCCCAGTCCCATAATTACCAGTACCGAGCATCGCCCAGGGCAAAGACTGGTCTGAAGAATGATACCACTGTCTTTGAAATCCGCGCCCAAAGCCTCCTTGAGCTTCAAACAAGACTTGAGCTTCTGTTTCTAACTCAAGGGGAGCAACTAATCCCGTCACGGCCATAACCTGGGGATGATCCATAAACAATGTGACTAGAGGCTGGATCCAGTCAGGATCGACAACTACATCGTCATCAGTGAAGGCTAGAATCTCCCCTTGAGCTTCAATGATGGCTCGATTTCTAGCCCAATTCAAGCCTGGCCTAATTTCTTGAATATACTTGAAATCTGGATAGTCTGTTTGCACCAGGATCCGTGTTGAATCATCACTGGGAGCATTATCGACCACAATGATATCTAGATGCGGGTAAGTCAAGTGCTTTAGAGATGCCAAGCATGCTCGTAGCTGTTGAGGCCGATCTCGACTACAAACCGCAACTGAAACTAAGGGCTCATGTGCCATTACAACTGGAGGCGGATCCATCCAAGTCTGCCATTTTTCAATTAAAGTCTTTTGATGTAAATCAGGTAGAGAAGGTAATCCGCATTGCAGGATGGCCTGCAGGATCCTTGAGCCCTGCTGTTCCACCACAGCTTGAATCATCTCAGTCACGGAGCAACCCCCATTGACAACTGGCAGACGCACATATCCAATCGGGATCCTGTGCCAGCGGACTAATGCCTGAATGCGGCGATATCCATCCAACTGAGAGAGGGGAGTCAGTGGTTGACTGAGTTCTAACTCAATCACTTTAATAGGGTGGAGCATCACAAGATCGAGCGACCTTAGAGTTGTAACGGCTCCTAGTGTAGGTCTGTTGCAGGGCTCGACTGTTCAGTAAAATGACTTAACTTCAATGCGGTAGCGTGCAATCCCAGTAGTGTGCAATCCCAGTAGTGTGCAATCCCAGTAGTGTGCAATCCCAATAGTGAAAGCATAGCAGGAGGCCTCTCGGCAGTTACGAGCCCCTTTTTGTCGCCTAATTATAGAGCTAGTCTACCCTGATAACTGAGAAGAGTAGGATCCTTGATAGGCCAAGTAGAGCGCTTCCAAGAAGACGCCAGGATACGTATTGGGGGGGAGCGACCGTAATTGAATCTGGGAGATCAATTGAGTCATAAAGTCTCGTTCACGTTGGATCAATGCCTTGGTATCCATTAAGGAGCGTCGTCGTAAGAGTTCTCGTACCACCACAAAGTCACTGGGGTTCAGTTGGCTCAAGTCAGCATTCGTTGTGATGTATTCTGCTAAAGAATGGGCGGGCTCCGAAATGTCGATTGAGTTGTCTGTCATGACAGGATCCGTTTTAATTACCAGTGTGCCTGCGGCCCAATCTCCCAGGCGCCGTTCGTAGCGGCTAAAAATGATCATCACCATACCTACATAGGCAATATCATCGATGGGTCGAGTTAACGTTCTAAGAAGGGCTTGCTGTAATCCCACTGGACGGCCATTCGTTTGAATCACGCGAATCGACGTGTAGCGCTTGCCGGGTGTCTGCCCCTGCCACATCACCTCAAATCCGATGAAATAAACGAAAATGGTTAACCCAATAATTAAAATTTGAATTGCTCGGATCCACTCCATCTCATCTGCTAGAGCAGGGTTACTCCACAAAATCATGTTCAACATCATGAGTAAAACTAAGATGATTCCCCCAATCAAAAGATAGTCTACGAGCAGTGCTAGGGCACGACTACCAATACCTGCTAAATTAAACTTCAGCTCAACACTTTCCGGCGTTTTGAGGCGAATCGTCCTAAACAGATCCATAGTCGTTTCAGTCCTGATCGATAAAACACTAATTAACTTACTCAGCTGATTTTGAGGGGGATTCTACTGGATCCTGAGGTTCATCTAATACCTCGGATAACTGTAACCCAAAGCCCTCATGACGATTACACAAGTCATAGTAGAGAATGGCCTTCACAACTTGCCACAAGGGTAATGAGATGATACCAGTTGATAGCGTCCCGACTAGCCAGCCACCCACCGTAAAAGCAATCAATAGAACCACATACAGAGTCGAATCTTGAGGAATCATCGGCAATACGGTACTGCTAATAAGCTGCGGACCATACCCTGCAATAGCTTGAACGGGAATAGTGACCAAAACCATCAAACCAAACATCAAAATCACCCGGCCATAGGATCCAGCAGTCAGGTCCCAGCTACGGCTAATACTCTTTAAGCCTCTGATGTCTGGTTCGATGGCAATTGGAATTTCAGCCAGCGACCATCGGGCTAAAAACCAGGTAACGGGTAGAATGACAGTCGCAAAAATGATAGCTAAAACTCCCATCACAATGAGAATACTAACTAGCACAGGGGAGTCTCCCGATGACTGTGCTATCCCGAATACAATGGACAGAATGGCAACGTATACTCCCACCACAATAAACATGACTAAACTCAGCCCAGACATTAATCCAAAGTACAAACTCCAGACGATCAAACGGATTCCAAGATAATCCCATAATTTTTTTGAGACGATCCGACGAGCTTCGGCTAACGGTTCTGGTTGATTCATTAAATCAGAGAAGGCTAACCGGGAAATCAAGGCAGCAAGAGAGGATCCTTTGGCCACAGAATAAATGACAAGGGGCATTAGCAGTAGGGTGGCCCAGCGCAATGGAGCGGCCGGTAAGCTAAGGAGAAATTGCAGAAATTCTAGGCCCTCTAAGGGTGTTAGCACCTCAGTCCGCGCCTCCTCTGGCACGATGGCGATGAACGAGGCGAGCAAGGCTGTGTAAGCGACCACGACCCAGACAATAATCGGAAAACTCCAGAGTTGAGCGACCAGCCCAATCTTCCCATACACCCGAAACCGTCGCCGCCACCCGTCAATGCCTAACGTGATGATGTCGGCAACGGTGAGCAGTCTTAATCCCACGAATCGACCTGCAGATTGGATCATGGCTTACTCCATCAGGATCCTACATACGACTAGGGTCTATTCTAAAGACACCTCAGTCTGTGGGTTTACACAAAAGTTATGGATATACAACGTTGGATGGCCCGCCGCGAACCTTATTGGCGCCAACTCGACACCCTCCTCCGCCAAGCGGAACGGCAAGGGATCCATACTTTAGCGGCAACCGAGCTTCGCCAACTCGCCAGTCTCTACCAATCTGTCTCTGCGGATCTGGCCCGCGCCCAAACCGAGTCCAACCATCCTGACCTCATTGAGGAATTACAATCCCTCACCACCCGAGCCTTCAGCCAGGTCTACCAAGGATCCCGCCGGCAAGATTGGCACAGTATTGTGGAGTTTTACCGCTCGGGATGGCCCGTTATTGTCCAACAAACTCAGAGTTATCTCATCATAGCTGTGGCCTTATTCGGTTTAGGATTCGCGATCAGTTGGTGGTATTGCTGGCAGGATCCGGCCTTCCTCAACACAGTTCTTCCGCCCCACATCATTGAAACGGTGCGTGATGACGGCCAATTATGGACAGGATCCATTGTTGGCGTTGAACCTACAGCGTCGAGTAGTATTCTAGTGAATAACCTTAGAGTTGCGTTTACAACAGTCGGTGGCGGTATTTCAGCTGGATTTTTCACTGCATTCATTCTGTTCTTCAATGGATTACATATTGGTGGTGTAGCCGTACTGGTGGCTCGCTACAATTTGGCGACTGAGTTCTGGGCCTTTGTCAGTCCGCACGGATCCTTGGAATTACCCGCGATCTTTTGGGCAGGGGCCGCAGGGTTACTGATCGGTCGAGCACTCTTATTTCCCGGTTATCGTCGTCGCGCTGAAGCGTTACGGCATTATGGCTCCCAGGCAGCGCAATTAGTCTACGGTGTTATTCCTCTGCTATTGATAGCGGCTGCTATTGAAGGGTTTATTTCCCCCAATCCAGGGATCCCGGATGTGTTCAAATATGGAATTGGTGGGATCTTGTTTTTGGCGTTAATGATGTATAGCGGATTCAGAGGTCAGCCATGAAATGGTCTGTGACTAGATCCGGCAGAACCATCAGCTAGCCCAGTGGCAACCCTTGCATTTGTTGACTGCAGGACTCTTTGTGGCTACTGGCATTAATCCGGCTGGGATCCTAGACGTAATCGCACTGAGTCACCATGAGCTGGAAGCCCTTCTGCTTCAGTCAGGGCATAGATAGCATTGGATACCTCCCTCAAAGCTGCAGCACTATACTCAATTAAGCTGGAATGTTTCATGAACACTTCAACGCCCAGGGCAGAAGCATATCGGGCGGCACCTGAAGTTGGTAGCGTGTGGTTAGGCCCAGCCAGGTAATCGCCTACGGCTTCCGGAGTATGGTGTCCCATGAAGATGGCTCCAGCATGGCGGATATGATTCAACAGATCCCACGGATCCTGGACCTGCAATTCCAAATGTTCGGGCGCAAAGACATTCGACAACTCGGCGGCTTCAATTAGCGAGTCCACCACCACCACAAGACCGAAGTTGACAATAGATTTCTCAGTCAGAGTACGGCGGGGATGTTGCTCCAGTTGAACCTCAACGGCTTGAGCAACTTGTTGGGCTTGGTTCGGATCCGTGGTGATTAAAATCGCTGCCGCCATGGGATCATGTTCAGCTTGAGCCAGGAGATCTGCGGCTAAGTGAATTGGGTTCGCCGTTTCATCAGCAATCACCAGCACTTCAGACGGCCCAGCCAGGGAATCGATGCCGACAGTACCGTAGACCTGTTTCTTCGCCAACGTTACATAGATGTTGCCAGGCCCCGTAATGACATCTACCTTGGGAATCGTATCTGTTCCGTAGGCGAGGGCACCGATGGCTTGAGCACCCCCAACTCGAAAAATTGTGTCAATGCCTGCTTCCTGAGCAGCAACTAGGATGGCTGGACTAATCGTTCGATGGCCTGTACCGCCGGATCCGGGTGGTGTAGTAATGACAATATTAGGAACACCCGCAACAACCGCAGGGACCGCATTCATTAAAACTGTACTGGGATAAGCTGCGCGTCCACCAGGAATATAGAGGCCAGCGCGGTCTACCGGACGATAGTGTTTTCCTAGTACCACCCCATTCGTCGGAAATTGCACCCAACTGGTCGGGACTCGCTGGCGGTGAAAGGCTTCAATCTTCTGTTTAGCTAGGCGAATCGCTTTTAACAGTTGGGGATCGATAGTCTGATAGGCTGCTTCTAATTCAGCACTTGAGATTTGGAGATCTGCCACCGTCATCGTGACACCGTCAAATTGATCCGTGTAGTCAATCAGAGCCTGATCACCTTGCTGGTAGACGGCTTGCAGGATCTCTCGCACAGCGGTTTCCTGGGGCAGCGTCGACTCCGAGGCATGAGTGCGGGATGAAATCCGTTTCAACTCGGCTTCAGCCTCAGAGGACTGGGTCACGATTCTCAGCATGGCACCTCCACAAGGACAGCAAGGCAGCGGGTGAGTGCTGGTCTTACTTAAGAGTCAGGATCGGAGTCAGAAGCCGCAGCTATAAACTACAGAGTTCTAGCCCCATAGGATCCTGGCCAGAAATATGGACCTAGCTTAGCTTGAATCTCCGGAATAGGGCGATCTTCAGGCTAGATGCTGGGGTCTTTACACTGGATCCTTATGCTAGATCCTTGATGTGGGTGCTTATCGCATTCCCTCGGTTGGATCCTGACCTGGATACTCTAGCCTCGTCTATTCTGGCTGATTCTGCTGGCTGTGTGGGGAATCGTTACGAACTAGGGGGCTTCATACTGTTGTTGCTGCATGAGAACCTGTTGATAAGCATCCATCTCACTCTGATCGAGTAGGTATTGGCTTGCCGTTTGTAAATCAGCTAAACCCTGAGCGGTATCCTCCTGTTCAGCCCTAATGTAGCCACGGTTCTGGTAGGCTGTTGCCAGTTCACTGTTCAACTCAATGGCTTGGTCTAGATCCTGAAGAGCGCCTGCCACATCGTCAGTGTAGTAACGGGATAGAGCTCGAATTTGATACGCTTCGCCTCGATCCGACTGCAGAGCAATCGATTTAACCGCATCATCCAATGCTTCGGGATACTGCTCCAGCTCCAAATAGAGTAAGGCTCGATTGTAATAGGCTGCAGCACTATCAGGATCCAAGGCAATCGCTTGTTCAAAGTCTTCCAAGGCCGCATCGAAGTCTTCAAGATAGTAAGCGGTTACGCCTCGATTGATATAAGCCTGAGGTAACGGATCCAATTCAATCGCACGAGTCCAATCATCTAGCGCTTGAGGAAAGGAGGCCCGCTGGGTGTAAACGGTGGCGCGGAGTTGATGAAGATCAGAGCTAGTTGCGTAGCGTTCCAGTAAAGTCGTGTAGAGTTCAAGTGCTGTTTGAAAGTCTTGCTGATCAACAGCGGCTTGGGCCTGTTGAATCGAACTAAGTGCTTCAGCATCGAGCTCATCAAATGTGAGTGGCGGCGGTGTTTCAGTGGGAGCATCCGCAGGCGTTTGACTAGCAGAAGGTGACGGCGATTGGGCCCAAGTCTGGTGGGCTAGGATTAGAATTGCTGGAATGATTAAAGTTAGGATCCTACCGATTCTCCCTCTCATGGCAGCCTCACAGGTAATGACGGCTTCATAATATCAAGATCAGCACACAGGATCCCTCAGCACACAGGATCCCTCAGCACACAGGATCCGGGGCGTAGTGCTTGGAGTGCATGACCTCAGGTATCCGTGGTAGGGCATGTGCTGCGTTATAGTAGCAGAGACTGACAAGTGTTTATCACAGAATATGTCAGAGCCACGAGTCAGGCAGTAGACTTGTAGCAGGCATTGCTCATGAATCACCCTACGTACTACTCGATATGTACTATCCGATGACTCATCAGGAGATGGGCCAGAAAATTAGCCAACTGGCACCTCGGCAGAAAGAGGTATTGTTCGCTATGTTACAGGGTCAAACAGATGCTGCGATTGCCCAAACGTTGGGGATTGGGGAGTCAACGGTTAGACAGTACATTGCTCGACTGTGCCAGACATTTCGTATCGATAGCATGGGTGAGCGTCGATCCAAACGGCCTGATTTAGTGGCCTTGTTCGCTCGCACAATGCCTGAGTTACTGCAGGGTCAAGGGCACAAAATAATAGATCCTCAACAGACTTTGCCATCAAAGTTGGATCCTGAGCCAGGAGAGGGCAATTCAGGGGCAACCAGACCCCAAACTTATTATCTCAGTGTGCCCTCGGTAAGCCGTCCTAAGATAGAGTCTGTCTGTCAAGGTTTCATGTTAGAGCCTGGAGCCCTAGTCAAGATTAAAGGGCCACGCGGTTCAGGAAAAACCTCTCTAGTCGCAACAGTGCTCTCAAAGTTAGCTCAGCAGAATTTCAGAACGGCAAATCTGAGTCTAAAGTTAGCTGATCGTGATCATTTTAGATCCTTAGATAAGTTTCTGCGATGGTTGTGTGCTAATCTGACTCATCAACTTCAATTAACCGATAGATTGAGTCAGTTTTGGAATGAAGATAGTATCGGCAGCAAGATGAGCTGTACCATTTATTTTCAAGATTACCTTTTACCCGCACAGTCCCCTTTGATTCTATTTCTAGATGATATTGATACTGTGGTTCCACATGAGGACATTTGCGACGATTTTTTAGGGTTACTGCGATCATGGCATGATGTGGCAATGATTAACCCGATTTGGTCACAGTTACGGCTTATTATCGCTCATTCTACAGATATTGCTCTGTATATTAAAAGTATTCCTCAGTCTCCATTTGACAATGTGGGAAAAACACTTGAATTATCTGAATTTACAATAGACGAGGTAGGCCACTTAGCAAATATTTTTGGTCTTAATCTAACCTCGGCGCAGTTAGATGACATTTTCAGGCTAACGGGGGGTCTACCGGACCTACTTCAAACCCTATTAGCCTATCTGCGAAGCCATCAGGAGAGTGATGTGGAGGCTGTCATTGCTAGTGCAGCTACGGAGTGGGGCATCTATAGTCATCAACTGCGACAGCATTGGCTCACATTAGAGGACCATCCATCACTGTGGAATACGTTTCGCAGGGTTATACAAGCTGATTCATCTGTTAAATTCACAGCGGATCCATCCTTTTATCAGCTGCAGATGATGGGATTGGTGAAGGTGAAAGATCATGCTGTTGTCCCTCGTTGTGAGTTGTATCGAGTCTATTTTGCTAAGCAAATGAAGGGGAGTGATGCCGTCAGGACATAACCCATTAGCCTTCAAGGTGGGGGGAGCTCTCCCTCCTACTTCACCTAGCTATATTACGCGGCAGGCAGATACTGACTTGTACACGTGCCTAAGCCAGGGAGAGTACTGTTATGTTCTCAACACCAGACAAGTCGGTAAGACTAGCTTACGGGTTAAAGTTACACAACGCCTAATGGCCTCGAATGTAGCCTGTGCTTCCATTGATCTGAGTATGCTACTTAGTCGAAACACGACCCCTCAGCAATTGATTGGGGGAATTATGCAGTGGTTATCGATGGAACTCAAGTTAAACTTCAATGTTCAGTCGTGGCTTCTAGATCACAATTATTTATCTCCCACTCATCAATTAGGAGAATTCATTGATCGGATCTTACTCAATAAGATTGAGGAACAGATTGTTGTTTTTGTTGATGAAATTGATAGTATTCTCCGACTAAGTTTCTCGGCTGACTCTCTATTCGCGCTAATTCGATCTTGCTACAACAAACGAGCTGAGGATCCTCGATATCAACGTCTAGCTTTTTGTCTAATTGGAGTTGCTACTCCATCTGGTCTAGTAACAGATAAGCAGGTTACTCCATTTAATATTGGACGATCTATTGATTTAAGAGGATTTACTCTCGATGAGGCCAAACCTCTAGAAGCATTATTGGCATGCTGTTCAATGAATCCTAGTCAGTTGCTGGAAGCAATTATTTTATGGACAAATGGCCAACCTTTTTTAACTCAAAAGCTCTGCTACCTTCTGACTAAAGCTAACACAACTATTCCAACAGGCTCTGAATATGATGCTGTTTCCCAGCTAGTAGAGGAACATATCATTGTTGATTGGGAAAGCAAAGATCGCCCTATCCATCTGTGATCCATTCGAGATAGGTTACTTCGAGACGAGAGTGCAGCTATTTCACTCCTAGTGATGTATTAGTGATGTATCAAAGGATCCTCTTAGAAGGCCAGGTATTTGTTGACGATAATAGTAATGAACAGATTGAACTACTGCTCACTGGTCTAGTTGTTAATAGTCATGGTGTATTACAAGTTAAAAATAGGATTTATCAATGTATATTCAGTTCAGTCTGGATCGACTGCCAACTGAAAACGTTACGCCCGTATGCTCGCCAAATTCAAGACTGGTTAAATACTGAACGACAGGATCCGTCACTACTGTTGCAGGGCCAAGACTTAGAAGAGGCTAACGCATGGGCTGGAGGTAAGAGTTTAAGTGAACAAGATTACCAATATCTGCGACTAAGTCAGGAGTTAGAAATTTTTAAGTTGAGGCAATCACAGGTTACGCTGAGGCAACGTAATCGTCGCTTAACATTTTGGGGATCTGCGGTAGCAGCAAGTTTAACTGTAATTTCTGGGCTAACAGCAGTGACAACTCACCAGCATGTTAACCGACTCCGTTTGACGGCACAGTTAGAGCGAGATAGCAGTAGCCTTTTACAATTATTTGAATCATCGGCACCTGCTGGGATTGATGTCCTTTTTGCAGCAATGCGAAATGGTCAGCAGCTACGTGAGATCACAGGACAGACCTCTTCAGTGAGTAATTACCCTACAGTCAGCCCATTATTTGCACTTCACCAGATCCTATTCAATATCCGAGAGCAAAATCGAGTTGTTCACAATCATATCGTCGCTCTCAAGTACAGTCCGGATGGTATGTGACAGTTTCTGATGATGGCCGGATCAAACTATGGTCAGACAAAGGTCAACTGCTGCAAGAAATGGGTGATCGTCAAACACGTTACACAGATATTGACTTTCATCAGGGTGCAGAACCATCGGGAAATGGCTATTACTACCGGCGCGGACAGGTCTACTTGAAGCTGAATGATCGAGAGGCAGCTAAACATGACTTTCAAATGGCTTCAAGTCTAGCTAAACCATAAGAAACGAGTGATCAAATCTGGTTGTTGTTAAGGCTTTGGCGCCTCAGCTGATTCAACGCACACAAGTCTCAGATCAACTCCGGCACCTCAACTGTACCGAGACAATTCCTGAATTAGAATCAATCTTTTCTATGTTTCAATCTAGAGCGGATATTGCGGTCTAGTTAATCTCTGGAGAGGATCTGTCATGTCTTAGATCCCCCCAATCAACTTTTCTTCTGGATCCCTAGAGAATCCCACTACAAATGACCTGCAACTTTTAGGGTCAAATCTAGGATCCGGGTTGCATAGCCACATTCATTATCATACCAAGACAAGACTTTCACGGTGTTGTTGCCTAGGACCATGCAAGAGTCCAAATCCACCACAGAGGATAACGGATTGCCCACCATATCCGCTGAAACCGCGTTTTTGTGAGCAATGCCCAGGATCCCTTGCATCGAGTTTGCGGCAGCATCCTGAAAAGCAGCTGCTAAAGACTCTTTTGTTACAGGTTTCTCCGTTTGAGCAACAAAGTCCACGATGGATCCGGTCAATGTGGGTACTCGTAGAGCCAAGCCGTCCATCTTACCTTTTAATTCGGGTAGAACCAGAGCCACCGCAATGGCAGCACCTGTTGAGGATGGAATAATGGACACAGCAGCGGCACGACCTCGGCGAAAATCTTTCGCATCCGGTTTATCCACCAAACCTTGAGTGGCGGTGTAAGCATGAACCGTGGTGAGAAAGCCATTTACTACCCCAAAAGTATCGAGTAGAACTTTAGCAACTGGGGCCAGACAGTTTGTGGTGCAAGAGGCATTTGAAATAATGTGGTGATTGGCTGGATCATATGCACTATCGTTCACCCCCATGACCACAGTGATATCGGGTTCTTTAGCAGGCGCAGAAATGATGACCTTCTTGGCCCCTGCACTTAGGTGCTTCGCGGCTCCATCCCGCTTTGTGAAAAAGCCCGTAGATTCAATCACAATATCAACCCCTAGATCGCTCCAGGGGAGTTGGGCAGGATCCTTCTCTGCCAAGACTTTGATCGGGGTGTCACCGATGACCAAGCTACTGGCGTCGGAGGTTACAGGTTGTCCTAGCCATCGATACGCTGAGTCATACTCAAGCAAATAGGCCAAGTTAGTCGGATCCGTTAAATCATTAACAGCAACCACCTCTAGCTGATCGGTAGGACGAAGCAGAAGAGCGCGGAGGAAAGCCCGACCAATCCGTCCAAATCCATTAATGGCAATGCGTGTCATATCGCCTCGCAGGTGAAGTCTTAGGTCTAAAGGCTTAGGGTACTTTAGCGGCTCCAGCGGTTTCCAAAATCTCGGGATTTACTTAAGCTGCCGCCGGCAACCGCTATCCTTACTACCGTTTTACTCCCAGGATCCCTTCCCAGAGCAGGGTCCGCAGAGACAAAACTTAACGGACTCAATGATACACCGGCCATTTATAAGATTAATCAGAAGAGTAAGCAGACGACAACAGCGGCAGAACAAGCTGACGGGTCAGGATCCTGGCATCGGTATTAGAGGCCATGAGTATTCGGTGAATTTTGATGGATCTGAGTTGTTATACCTGACACTTTAGAACTTAGTCTTGAACGATACTTTTGTCTGAAGTCGAACCGCTGGTTTTCAACGCTCGATAAGCTCCCCGAGTAATCACATAACTCCCCGCAATCCAATCATGCCAAGCTCGGTTCTCACGGTTGAACAGAACGGATCCGCAATCAAGCCCAATCAACAGGGGATAGAACAGGATCCCATTCGATATCGGGTGGCCATACTGATTCAGTAGCACCACTACCTCTGCAGAGGAACCGAGCAAACCAGTCGAGGAATATCGGCTCAGCGGCGTTAGATCGCAGCATCTTTTTGGATTCCAGTGGCTCTTGAATAACCGACACGGATCCGACGCACCTATCCTGTTCAATACCTCTAGCCCTCTACTTCAGCACCAACCGCCTCAAACTGAACCTTCATTAGTTGACTAGATGCCCTATCGATGGCCTGCCACAGGCCCAAGACTCCTCGTGACTCTAGATCAGCGCTGCGTCATCATTCTCATTTGCTTGTTTTTGATCAAACGGATCCGTTCTCCCGCTGCATAGTGACCTTCTCTTGATCAAACGGATCCGTTCTCCCGCTGCATAGTGACCTTCCTTGATCAAACGGATCCGTTCTCCCGCTGCATAGTGACCTTCCTTGATCAAACGGATCCGTTTTGTCGTTCCATGGTAAGTAGCTACCGTCACATAGTGACTTGTCTCAATTGCATTAATCTATTTTACGAGTCCAGCCAAAGGTTACTAACCACCGTTAAAGGGAAATGTCAGATCCCTTGCGTAAGTCCTTGAATTGATACGAGCTGCTAGCCTGGCCCGCCTTCAGTTGTTGCTAGAGGTGGTGTACTTTAGTACCCGTTCGAGTCATACCTCAAAATGCATTACGTTTACCCTTCCCCTACAAAATGTAGGCTTTAAAGCTGTCCAAGTCTTGCCTTGTCCTCTCAGTCCTCGCCTAGCGTGAGTTTATCGTAGTTAGGCTACCAATCGTGTGTGGAGCAGAGGATCCTGATCTCCAATAGGCGAGTGAGGCGATAGCGCCTAAGATAAGTGGATGGTTGTTGTTCTTGATGAGTTCCATGTCGCAAGCTGAATCAAAACCTGAGAACGGATCCGCCGACGTCAAGCTGAAGCTATTGCGGACTCATGAGTCACCCGAGCTGGAACGGATCCGGCACACCTGTTCCCATGTCATGGCAATGGCGGTCCAGCGGCTATTCCCTAAGGCTCAAGTCACCATTGGACCAGCAACCGATTACGGCTTTTATTACGACTTTGATACTCCCGAACCCTTCTCACCCGACGCTCTCAAGGCCATCAAGAAAGAAATGGTCTCCATTATCAAGAAGAAGCTCCCTGTAATCCGTGAAGAGATTGACCGGGATGAGGCCAAACAACGGATCCATGCCCTAGGCGAACCTTACAAACTCGAACTTCTTGAGGCCATCCCAGCCGGCGAATCAATTACGCTTTACCATTTGGGCGATGAGTGGTGGGATCTATGTGCTGGTCCTCACGTGGAATCGACCGGTGATATCAACCCCAAAGCCTTTGACTTATTGAGTGTTGCCGGAGCCTACTGGCGGGGTGACGAAACCAAAGCTCAGTTACAACGCATCTATGGCACGGCCTGGCAGATCCCCGAGGAGCTGAAGGAATACAAGCGGCGGCTCGACGAAGCCAAGCAACGGGATCATCGCAAATTGGGGAAAGAGCTAGGATTGTTTCTATTTGCCGAGGATGTCGGACCAGGGCTCCCTCTGTGGACTCCCAAAGGAACGGTGCTGCGGAGTACACTCGAAAACTTTTTGAAGCAAGAGCAGGTTAAACGGGGCTACCTACCGGTGGTAACCCCTCATATCGCGCGGACGGACCTATTCAAAACCTCCGGCCACTGGCAGAAGTACAAAGAAGATATGTTCCCGTTGATGAGTGAGAATGATGACACTCGTGCCCAGGAACTCGGGTTTGTGATGAAGCCCATGAACTGCCCTTTCCATATCCAAATCTATAAGAGTGACCTGCGGTCCTACCGCGATCTCCCCATTCGGTATGCCGAGTTTGGTACAGTCTATCGTTATGAGCAGTCCGGTGAACTGGGTGGATTGACACGAGTTCGGGGTTTTACAGTAGATGATGCTCACCTCTTTGTGACACCCTCTCAACTCGATGATGAATTTCTCAAAGTGGTGGATTTGATCCTAGCGGTGTTTGAACGATTAGGCCTCAAGGACTTCAAAGCTCGGTTGAGTTTCCGGGATCCTGACTCTGACAAGTATCTAGGATCCGATGAGGCCTGGGAAAAAGCACAAAGTGCCATCCGGCGGGCTGTTGAAAAAATGGAGATGCCTCACTTTGAAGGGATCGGCGAAGCGGCCTTCTACGGTCCCAAGCTCGACTTCATCTTCCGGGATGTCTTGGATCGGGAGTGGCAACTGGGCACAGTACAAGTGGACTATCAATTACCGCAACGGTTTGAGCTGGAATTCATGGCCGAAGATGGGACACGGCAGCGTCCAGTGATGATCCACCGAGCTCCCTTTGGATCCTTAGAGCGCTTGATTGGGATCCTCATTGAAGAATATGCGGGTGATTTCCCCTTCTGGCTAGCACCTGAGCAGGTCAGGATCCTTCCCGTTTCAGAGGCCTTTATCGACTATGCCCTCAAGGTGCGGCAACAGATTCAAGCGCAGGGGATCCGAGTCACGATTGACGGATCCAACGAACGCCTATCTAAGAAGACTCGTACTGCTGAAAAGGCCAAGATTCCCTTCATGTTGATCCTGGGGGAAGAAGAAGTCAACGCCGGAACAGCTAGCGTACGGCAACGCCATGCGGGTGATGGTGGTTCACCTCTGGTCCCCGACTTGATTGCACAACTGGTGACCTTGAATCAGCCAGAGTAAGGTCAAGCTCAAGACCAGTGAGGACATGTCATGATCACGACACGGATCCATGTGTGGATATCAGGGCGAGTTCAAGGTGTCGGCTATCGGGCTCATACGGAGTCAATGGCACTGTCTCTGGGTATCAATGGCTGGGTCCGGAATTTAAGGACAGGGCAAGTTGAAGCTGTATTTGAAGGATCCGAGGCTGTTGTCGATCGAATGGTGCAATGGTGCTACCGCGGGAGCCCAGCCGCCCAGGTGGATCAGGTTGATGTTCAGGAGGAAGATCCGCTAGGGGAAATGAGTTTTCGGATCCTGGCCACCCAGTGAGCATTAACTTATGATTATCCCGACCGCGCTATGCCTGGAGAGACCCATGACGATTGGACTAGTCCGCGACCATGAAAACTTCCCAGATCCCAAGTTCGCTCTAGGGGAATGGGTCGCTGATGGCCTAATTTTAGGGATCCGTTACGACCCCTCCACCCGCCTTTGGCATTACTATGTTGAAGCCCCTGAACTGGATCCGCCGACTCGCTGGCTCCTGGAAGATCACATGGAACGGTAAACGAGAGCTCAGGATCGATCTGCAATTGACTCGCCTAGTGTTCAAGGATCCCCATACACTGGTTTCGGTGAGTGATGGGTGGGTATGACTACGTCAGGTTTTTTTATCACGCTAGAAGGGGGAGAAGGTGCTGGGAAGTCAACTCAACAGCGGATCCTGGCTGACCGGCTGACGGCTCGTGGCTATACCTGTGTGTGTACCCGAGAGCCTGGGGGAACAGCATTGGGCCAAAGGTTACGCTCACTTCTTCTCCATGAGCAGGAGTTGACTGTCTCGGCTACCGCTGAACTGTTACTCTATGCAGCGGATCGAGCGGAACACGTGACCCAAGTCATTCAACCGGCCCTGAGGAACGGATCCGTTGTCATCTCGGACCGCTTTATGGATTCCATGACGGTGTATCAGGGTTATGGTCGGGGCCTTAATTTGAATATGATCGAGCAACTCAATCAGTTGGCGGTGCAAGGGATCCCACCGGATTTGACGGTGTGGTTGGATATTCCCTTCGAGGTGGGACTAGAGCGAGTGCAAGCGCGGCGGGCCGCAGCAGGTGTCATAGGTGCGTTTGATCGGATGGAGGATCGGCAACAGCAGTTTCATCGCCGTCTGTGGCAGGGGTTTCAATTGCTAGCCTCACAAGACCCGGATCGGATCCATCGAATCGACGGGCAAGGCGAGATCGAGGTGGTGGCGAAGAGAATTGAGACAGCGGTCCTAACCCGTCTTTCCTTGTAGGATCTTTGCGCAAAGAACACTGAAGTCAGCCGATGAGCCGAACCTCAGTGTTCACAGATACTTAAGTTACTGACCTAAGTTGTCTATTCAAGGCGCTAGAGAGCGCTTGTTACCAGCAATCCAATCAGGCAGGAACAGCGTTGATCTCTTTACTCTCTTCCTGTTTCTCCAGTGCCGATTTCAGCTTGGCCTCATCCTCTTGAGTTAAGGATGTCTGCAGGATCCGTCCTTCAAACTGGTGGAGCTCAGCCAGAACCTTATCGGGGGTAGCCTTACGAACTAACAAGAACAGAGCGGACGTACCATTCTCAATGGTGCCACCCAACTCCCGAATGAAGTTGTCATCAATTCCAATGTCAGCAGCAGCCCCAGACAACGCGCCAAAGGCTGACCCAGTGGCTACACCCAGGAGAGGGTTAAACAGCAAAAAGCCGATTAACAAGCCCCAGAAACTGCCACTTACAGCACCTGAAGCGACTAAATTGTAGGTCTGGTTCAGCTTGAGCTTGCCTTTCTCATCCTTAACGACGACAACTGCATCCTCAATGTCAACCAGGTGTTCACGCTGCATTCTCGCTAAAGCTAATCGAACTTCCTGGGCCTGGTGTTCATCGTTAAAGGCAACTACGATTAGTTCACTCATATTGGTCCTCCTACTGTGGACTCACTTTTCGATCCAGAGGAATTTGAATAGGGTAAGGGCTGGAGGCTTCCTCTTTCCTCAACCCATCGGCTAGCCTGAACAGCTATATCTAAGTAGGCAGCCAGGTTAGCCATTGATGCTCTTTGCAATTGACTTTTTGAAACTGACCTTTTGCAACTAAACTAGTCAATCGCTGACTTCGCTTGATTCTTCAAATTTTCTTCAGCGTGCTGAGCTTCAGCCTGCTCTTGCTTGGCCTTACCTTCGGCCTTCTGCTGCGGGTCTCCTGTAATCTCACCCACTGCTTCCTGCAGCTTGCCCTCAATGTTTTTGGCCGTCGCTTCAGCTTTGTCTTGGAAACTCATCAAATTGAACTCCTTGCGTCACTTCTAAACAGTAAAAGGATCCTGTGAAAGCGATGTGAATTCCTGTTGATTGACTGGCTTGATGGGCTCAACAACCACTCACAATTGCCCCTAATCTAAACTCTCAGCTTAGATCTGTAATGGCTCTAGAGAAGCTCTGAGGTGGCTTGGCGGCACATTTACATGCTTAGAGGGCGCTGGGATGATTAGATGGGGTCGCCAATTTACTGGCGGGGTTAGGGATCCTAATGCTCCTGGTCTTTAATCGAAGTCTCTCCGCTCAACTGGATCAACTCAGTCTAGAGCCAACCCTAAAGATCCTGATTCTTGACCAAAGCCAAAATCTAGCCGCCATCCAACTCCCAGATCTGGCCGATGCCGCTCTGCAGGAGCAGGTTCAACACGGCATTCAGAGGGCCTTTTTACGGGGCTTTCGAGTGGTGATGGCCGTTGCCGCTGTCTTGGCATTTGCAAGTGCTCTCATTGCAGCAGTCAGTATTCAGACACCCCAGGCTCAAGAGTCGAACTCTCACACGAGTCAATAGAAAGCCCTTCAGGCCATCCGAATCCGCTGCTAGAGTATTGTCACCTGCTTTCAAAACTGTATACCTAGAGGTTGAATCTCAGTTCGCCTTTAATGCCATCAAAGCCTCAGGATCCAACCGCACTAACCAAGGTAATGCTTTCGAGTGGAGAACAGACCATTTTTCTTTGAAGACTTCCGCTTGTAGGTGATAGTCATGAGCATGATCTGGCGGCTGGTGCAATTTCAAAAAAAGGGTCATCCGATGGGGGGTTTCACTTGTCTTCGTCAACCAGCAGGGCAGGGTATTCTCGTCCTCAGCCACATCCGGGAAGGTCACATGGTGGGCTCGGATCCCAACTTGGTCATAGGATCCGTCCAGTGGCGTTTTAATCCGTAACTGGCAGTCCCAATCCACCGCTTGAACGTACTGGGATCCGTGGGGGATAGCCCGCGAGTAGTTTTTGCAGCCAGTGACTTGGGCTACGGTAACGGATCCGGGATGGGCAAAAAGGTCATGTTTGGATCCTTGCGCAACAACAGTGCCTCGGTCAATGACTGCCAAATCCTCACAAAGGCGGAAGGCGACTTCCATGTTGTGGGTGATCAAGAGGGTGACACCAGTGTAGAGATCTAGGGTGTCGATGAGCTGATGTTCTAGATGGTGACGCAAGTGAGTATCCAGCGCCGAAAACGGTTCATCCAACAGCAGAATCTCCGGTTGACTGGCTAGAGCCCGAGCCAGAGCCACCCGTTGTTGTTGGCCGCCGGAGAGTTGGGCCGGATAGCGATGACCGAGATCCTGAAGTTGGAGGGTGGTGAGATGGTGGTCAATATGCTCGCGGATGTCAGCGGATCCGAGGTGATCGGGGAGGCCGAAGGCGATATTTTCAGCAACGGTGAGATGGGGGAAGAGAGCATAGTTTTGGAAGATGACCCCCACATGGCGCTCTGAGCTGGGTACGTTGATACCTCGGCTGGAGTCAAACAGGACTCGACCGTTCAATAGGATCCGTCCCACATCCGGCGTTTCGATCCCTGCAATACACTTCAAAATCAGACTTTTGCCCGCCCCAGACGCGCCCAATAATCCCAGAGGAGGGCCATGGGTGGTGAACTCAGCTTGGAGATGAAAGTGGGGCAACTGTTTCTGGAGGGTTACCGAGAGGTGTGGAGGGGGAGACATCGGATCCTGGGAGACAGACGGCTCTGCGGGGGCAGACGGATAAACCCTTGGAGCAGGGCGGTGGGGGCGTTGAGTCTGCCAGCGGTTAACCACCATCAGGATCCCAAGAGAAAGACCCAGGAGGGTGAGAGACCACACATACGCTTCATTTAGATCTCCGGCTTCCACCGCAAAATAGATGGCCATCGGGAGGGTTTGGGTCCGGCCTGGAATGTTACCCGCCACCATCAGCGTCGCCCCAAATTCGCCCAGCGCTCGGGTAAACGCCAGCGTAGTACCAGCCAGGATCCCAGGCAGAGCCAGCGGGAGCATAATGTCCCAGAAGATGCGGCGGCGGGAGGCACCTAGGGTTTGGGCTGCCGTGATTAGGGTGGCATCGATCTGTTGAAAGGATCCTAACGTCGTGCGATACATCAGCGGGAAGGAAACCACCACAGCGGTCAACACAGCGGCGTACCAGGTGAAGACCAGATTAAGGTTGAGCGCCGCAAACAGAGGACCGAGAGGGCCACGACTGCCTAGCAGGATCAACAACAGAAAGCCAACCACCGTGGGTGGGAGGACCAGAGGGGCAATTAGGAGGGCTTCCATGACAGAACGCCAGCGGCCTCGGTAAGTGAGCATCCAGCTGGCGGTAACAGTACCTAAGAGGAAAGTAATCCCGGTGGCTAACCCAGCAATACGTAGGGATAACCACAAGGGGGAAAGGTCAAGCTCGGTCATCGTTACTCCGGATCCGACAGGGGTTGGAAGCCAAAACTCGTGAAGATCGGATCTGTATCAGCACTAGTGACAAAATCCAGATAACGCTCGGCGGCCTCTAACATGCGGGTGGACTCTACGATAGCAATGGGATAAACGATGGGGCTATGGGATCCGTCGGCGGCAGTCGCCACGATCTGAACTTGGTCGGAGATGAGCGCATCGGAGGCATAGACTACCCCCGCACTAACATGGCCATTTTCAACGGCAGCTAGAACCCCTCGGACGTTGTTTGTAAAAACCAGTTTAGGTTGAAGTGTATCCAACAGATCCAAACAATGGAAGAGTTCTGCCGCATACTGACCGGCAGGGACACTGCGGAATTCCCCCACTGAGATTTTAGCGATATCCGGATCCTGGAGGTCGGCAAAGGAGGAGAGAGACCCTGATCCAGACCGGGGCACAATGAGGACGAGTTGATTGCGGAGCAGGTTGCGGCGCGTTCCAGGATGGAGAAGGCCAGCGGTCTCTAGCGCATCCATTTGAACCGGGGCAGCCGCGATAAAGAGATCAGCTGGGGCTCCCTGTTCAATTTGCTTTTGTAAAGATCCGGAGGACGCGAAGTTGTAATCGACCGTAATATCAGGATTGAGGTCTTCAAACACCGGATCCAACGACTGCAGGACATCTTGCAGGCTGGAGGCCGCCGAGATGAGAAGGGTGCTTTGACTAGAGCTAGCAGAAACCTGTGTACATCCGAGGATCAAACCGGCTAGGGGGATCGATAGGATCCGACCCATCTGAGTAAGGACAGACATATCAACACCTCTAGGATGAACTCAACTCAGTGATCAATAGGCTTAGTAGGGTTATAGGCTCACTAAAGTCTTAAACCGTTTCTCAAGATGATAGGCGTTTGGCTTCAACCGTTTGAGGCAATTGTAGAGGACCGTTGATGTTACTCACGGCCAGTTGCCAGCCATTCGCTAGGGTGAAAATGGTCGCTTGATCCTCAACCTTTTGGTCCACAACTTCTTCTTCTAGATCCTTTTTGGCAACATAAGCCAGGAGATGGCCATTGGGAGCACGACGGAACATGACTTTCACTGGATTACCTCTGCCGTTTCAAGTTCTTTTTGCCGACAACCGACGATGTAGCCGCTGGAGAGAAAGTGGATTGCGTAGATATAGGAGGTTTGCAGGAAGGTGCCAATCGAGACAACATAGCCAGTGTCACCTTTTTTCGCTAATGTTTCTCCGATATCCTTGCCTGGGAAGGTGCCGTCATTACGGATGAGTTTCCGGACCCTGACTTTCTCACCAATATCAAAGACGGGGGGGCTATCTAATTCCATCTCATCACGTGTCATGATGCATCTCCATTTCAACTAAGGGGTCAACCAGAGGATCAACTAAACAGTCAACTAAATGGGCTAGCTCAGCAGTTGTCAAGCGGCGTTTGTGCTGGGTGACCTGTTGCCGCACAGAGAACAAGATGGCTTGGGTGCGTTGGTGCAATCGCCAAGACTCAAGAAGCATAGGCTACCTCCTGCATCACTAACTGTTTCAACTCATCAAGGGTTAGCCCCCGCTTGTGCTCCATAGACAGCTGCCGGACTCGGGGCAGGATCCGTTGAGTCTGATCGGGACTGAGGGTGATCCCTTGCTGAGCGAGGAGCTTAACCAGGAGATGACGACCCGAATGTTTGCCAGCAATCAGATGACGATGGCCCCCCACATCTGCCGGATCAAACGGTTCGTAGGTACCAGGATTCTGCAGCACCCCAGCCGCATGGATCCCTGATTCATGGGCAAAGGTGTTATCCCCAACAATCGCTTTCCAAGGGGGGAGGGCCATCCCAGAGGCTGCCGCGACTTGTTGAGAGAGTTCTCGCAACCGGCGGGTATCAATCCCGAGTTCAGACCCCACTGAGTATTTCAAGGCCATCACCACTTCTTCCAGCGGCGCATTACCAGCGCGTTCCCCTAACCCATTAACGGTCGTATTGACGGAACTCGCTCCAGCTCGGATCCCAGCTAATGCATTCGCCGTCGCCATTCCTAGGTCATCATGGGTATGCATCTCGACCGGTATTTGCACGGTCTTGACCAGATGATGCACACGCTCAAACGTGCTGAACGGATCCAAGATCCCCACCGTGTCACAGTAGCGGAAGCGAGCCGCGCCCAGCTCCTGAGCCAACTGCGCCATGTCAACTAAGAACGTAGCATCCGCTCGACTGGCATCTTCTGCCCCCACCGACACCCACAGATCGTGATCCTTAGCGACCTTGAGGGTATCGCGCAAGCATTGAATCACCCGCGAGGCCTGGCCTTTGAACTTAGCCGCAATTTGAATCTCAGACACGGGAATCGAGATATGCACCCGTTTCAACCCGCACTGCACAGAGGCTTGAATATCAGCAGGAATCGCTCGATTCCATCCCAGTAGATCAGCCTTCAATCCTAAGCTGACGATCGCGCGGATCGCCTCAACCTCCACTGGCCCCATGGCAGGGATCCCGACTTCAATTTCCGGAACCCCAATGGCATCTAACAACGCCGCGATCGAGATTTTCTCGGCCATCTGGAAGGCCACTCCGGCAGCCTGTTCGCCATCTCGGAGGGTGGTGTCATTGATATGGATCCTAGACATCGTTGTGATCCCCACAGGTGAAATAGATTTGGGCCAAACCGGGTGACCGTTGAGAATTGGGTTTAAAGTTGGACATGTCGTTATCCTGTTGGCAGGTCGATAGGCTGACCTAGACCAACAGGATCCTGACCCCTACCGAATCAAGTCGTAGGAGATATCGGTCTTCGAAGGGATGATTGTGCTGCGATCCAATTCATCCAAGATGGTGTTAACAATCCAGTTCAGCAGGTTGATGGCACCTGTGTAACCATAAGTAGCGTAGCGGTGGAGATGGTGCCGATCAAAGATGGGGTAACCAATGCGCACGAAGGGAGTCTTCGTATCCCGCCAGAGGTACTTACCGTAAGAGTTACCAATCAAGAGATCAACAGGCTCGGTGAACAGCAAGGACCGCATATGCCAGAGATCCTTACCCCCCCAGACGGTGGCATCCTGGCCATAAGGGCTGGACTCCAGTAGTGCCTTGGCCTCAGCTTCGAACTCAGGGTTACTGTTAGTCACCACAATGTGAACAGGCTCAGCACCCAGTTCCAGCAAAACACTCAACAAGCCCATGACGAGATCAGGATCTCCATACAACGCTACCCGCTTGCCATGCACCCAAGCTTGAGAATCGGTGAAGGCATCAACAGCACGACCGCGTTCAATCTCAAGTTCAGCCGGAATCGGTTTACCCGTTAATTCAGACACATGCTGAAGGAAGGCGTCAGTGCCTCTGATCCCTACCGGGCGCTGAACAGAGGTCGGTTGCTTCCACTCATCTTCAATGTAGGAACGTGTTTTAACAGTGGTGTACCGTTGCAGAGCGATTGTGGTTTCAGCATTGATGGAATCAGCGGCATCCTTCAGAGGTGTCCCACCCTGATACATCCGGAACTCACCATCATTGGGAGAATCAAGATAATCTGAGTTGTCAGCCAAAAGGGTAAAGGGAGTATCAAACAAAGAGAAGATCCGCTTCACTTCCCGCAGGTTGCCAATATAGGTTTCAAAACCGGGGATCACGTTGATCTTGCCATTGGTTGTTTCCGTCTTTTGGCCCTCTGTGAGGGTTGTGAGGATCCCTTTCATCATGTTGTCGTAGCCAGTGACGTGGGATCCGACAAAGCTAGGGGTGTGGGCGAATGGGACAGGCAGCTCTTCAGGGATCCGGCCTTCACTCTTGGTGTTTTTGATGAAAGAGAAGAGGTCATCCCCGATAACTTCGGCCATACAGGTTGTGCAGACCGCAATCATTTTGGGCTGATAGAGGGCATAGCTATTTTCAAGGCCATCCAACATATTCTTCAAACCACCGAAGACCGCTGCGTCCTCCGTCATGGAAGAGGATACGGCAGAGAACGGTTCTTTGAAGTGGCGGGTAAAGTGGGTCCGGAAATAAGCGACGCAGCCTTGGGATCCGTGTACAAAGGGAAGAGTACCTTCAAATCCTACAGCAGCTAAAATTGCCCCAAGAGGTTGGCATGCTTTCGCGGGGTTAATAGAAGCCGCTTTGCGGGCAAAGTTCTTCTCGCGGTAGTCCCAAGACTTAGTCCATTCAGCAATCCGAGCAACTTCGTCAGGATCCGCCATCCCTTCAAATTCACGCTTGTTAGTAAATAGGGTTTGATATTCCTGCTCTTGGAATAGCGTCGCGTGGTCTTTGATGTTGTCAACATTCTGAGCCATGATGAGTCTCCTTGATGGGTGGGGGCAGGATCCCTAAACTGAGGGAGAGGACGGGGCGGGATCCTGAATGAGTACAGTGATGATTAGGATTTCCAGGGAGCTTTAACCAAATCCCAGGTGGGGCTGTTGAGGGCCAGGTCCATGTCGCGGGCAAAGATAGCAAAGCCGTCATAACCGTGGTAGGGACCGGAGTAATCCCAGGAGTGCATCTGCCGGAAGGGAAGTGCCATTTTCTGGAAGACATACTTCTCTTTAATCCCAGCCGCAACGAGATCTGGCTTCAATTCCTTGATCAACTCTTCAAATTCATACCCGGAAACGTCGTCATAGATGACTGTGCCGTCTTTAACATAGTGAGTAGTCCGCTTGTAATCATCGTTGTGACCGAATTCATATCCGGTACCCACCAATTCCATGCCGAGATCATAGAACGCCGGAACAACGTGACGAGGCCGTAAACCACCCACCATCAAAGCCACTGTCTTGCCTTCTAAACGAGGCTTGAATTTCGCAATGATAGCGTCGGCTTGAGGCTGATACCGGGCAATCACTTCCTCGGCTTTCGCCTGGATGGTTTCATCGAAGTGCGAGGCAATGTTGCGCAGAGATTGAGCAATTTGGGTCGGACCAAAGAAGTTGTATTCAATCCAGGGGATCCCGTACGCTTCTTCCATGTGACGGGAGATGTAGTTCATAGAACGGTAGCAGTGCACCAGATTCAACTTCACTAGCGGAGTCAATTCCATCTCGTGCAACGTGCCATCCCCAGACCACTGGGCAATCACGCGTAAGCCAATTTCTTCAAGCAGGATCCGGCTGGACCAAGCATCCCCTGCAATGTTGTAGTCCCCGATAATGGCGACATCATAGGGTGTGGATTCAAACCCAGTCGCTGCGGCAGTGTCCTTCGCATTCGGGAAGACCCAATCGCGGATGGCATCGTTAGCAATGTGGTGACCGAGGGACTGAGACACACCCCGGAAGCCTTCACACCGGACAGGGACAACTGTTTTACCAGTTTCCTTGGTGGACTTTTTGGCCACAGCCTCAATGTCATCCCCAATCAAACCAATCGGGCACTCAGATTGAATCGAGATCCCATTGTTAAGAGGGAACAGCTCTTCCAATTCAGTGATCATCTTGCTCAGTTTCTTGTCCCCACCGAAAACGATGTCTCGTTCTTGGAAGTCGGAGGTGAACTGCATAGTGCCGAAGGTATCAACACCTGTTGTCCCAATGTAGTAGTTGCGTCGTCCAGACCAGGAGTAGTACCCGCAACCAACAGGGCCGTGACTGATATGAATCATGTCTTTGATCGGACCCCACACCACCCCTTTGGATCCGGCGTAGGCACAGCCTCGGGTAGTCATGGATCCGGGAACGGATTTGATGTTGGACTTAACGCCGCAATCAGACTTCCCTTCTTCAAAAACGTTTAGGTGCTTGGCCCGCTTCTTTTGCGCTTTGTCAGGATAGACCTCTAGGACCTTTTGAATGAGATCTTTTTTCTCTTCTACAGTGCTCATGGCAGCCCTCTTGTGTGAGTGAATGGGAGAAATCAGCTGCTCTGGGTCTTAATCACGACCACAAGCCTTAGGCTTAGGATGCTCAGACTTTCGAGAGATGAACGGATCCGAGAACAGCTGATCGCTTGGACGCAGGATGGATCCTGGGCTTACGTAGTGGGAGCCAACTCCTGCTCAGTCTTGCCAATCAAGTGCTGAACCGCTTTGTCATCACCCAAGATGCCGAATTCAACCAATAACTCTTCCAATTCATCCATAGTGATAGGAGTGGGAATAGCTAGGTTGGTGTTCTCTTTGATTTTCTTAGCTAACGCGCGATACTCATTGGCTTGGTTGCACTCAGGAGAGTACTCAATCACTGTCATCCGGCGCAGCTCAGCATGTTGCACCACATTGTCACGGGGGATGAAGTGAATCATTTGAGTCCCTAAGCGATCAGCAAGGGTCTCAATCAATTCAATTTCCCGATCTACCTTCCGGCTGTTGCAGATCAAACCACCCAAGCGGACACCACCGGAGTGAGCGTACTTCAAAATGCCTCGAGCGATGTTGTTAGCCGCATACATGGCCATCATCTCACCGGATGTGACGATGTAGATTTCTTGGGCTTTACCTTCCCGAATGGGCATCGCAAAACCACCGCAAACCACGTCACCTAGTACGTCGTAGCTCACGAGGTCCAGGTCTTCATAGGCTCCATTTTCTTCGAGGAAGTTGATGGCAGTGATGATCCCACGACCCGCACAGCCGACACCAGGCTCAGGACCGCCGGACTCAACGCAGCGAACATTGCCGTAGCCTTCGAGTAGCACTTCTTCCAACTCTAGGTCTTCCACTGCACCGCGCTCAGCTGCCAAGTGGAGAATAGTGGTTTGTGCCTTACTGTGCAGCATCAAACGAGTGGAGTCAGCTTTGGGGTCACACCCCACAATCATGACGCGAACACCTAGCTCAGCCAAACCAGCAATAGTGTTCTGGGATGTTGTGGATTTACCGATACCACCTTTGCCGTAGAATGCGATCTGTCTCATGTCTAGTCTCCTGAAAATTCGTGAACTTGATTGATGAACTTGATTGATGAACTTGATGAACTTGTTTAGTGTCGACGACGACCGCCGAAGGTCTCAACGCGAGAGTGGGGGGGCTCTCTCGTGTGAGAACGAATGATAGTCACAAGGCATGATGAGTGATGAGCCTCTAAACAGCTTCAACAACAAGACTGGGTAAAACACGCTTTTGCAGTCGGCCCTCAATGGCGATTTTGAGTGTGTCAGTACTGGATGCACAGGATCCGCAAGCCCCTTTGAGCTGAACTTTAACCGAATCTCCATCCACATCGTAGAGTTCAACATCTCCACCATCTGCGATGAGAACAGGGCGAATTTCTTCTTCAATCACTTGCTGAATCAAGGTAATTTTCTGCAGATTGGTCAAGGTGCGGGACACTGTTGCAACGGCGGTATTAACGGTAGCCACAGGATCCTGGCCTTGTGTACGGGGTGGTGCCGCCATCTCAGCTCTAACCTCAGCAATGAGATCATCGATGTTGACTAAACAGGATCCACATCCGCCGCCGGCTTTGATGTAGTTGGTGACCTGCTCTGCTTCAGTTAGGCCATTCTCCTCGATTGTGCGCCGGATCTTCGCTTCCGTGATGCTAAAGCATGTGCAGATCATGGCACTTTCATCCTCATCATGGGTCTCCAAAGGGATCCCACGGTAGGTGTAGATTGCGGCCTCTAGCGCTTCCTGTCCCATCACAGAGCAGTGAATCTTCGCTTCAGGTAAACCACCAAGGTAATCGGCAATCTCACGATTGGTGACCTTCAAGGCCTCATCTAGGGTTTGGCCTTTGACCAACTCTGTGAGTGCGGAGGATGAAGCAATGGCACTGGTACAGCCAAAGGTTTGAAAGGTAGCATCCAGGATCCGATCCTGTTCAACTGCAATTTTGAGATGTAAGCGGAGGGCATCTCCACAGGTAATACTGCCGACATCTCCAGTTACAACTGCAACCCCAGGCTCTTGAAGATCCTCAATCACACCCTGGTTTTTAGGGTCATAGAAGAGTTCTAAAACTTTCTCACTGTAATCCCACATAACTGAAATCCTTGTTGATAATGAGTCTTGAAGAAAAGTGGATTCCGACTTCAAGCAATGGATCCGTCTAGCGAGCTAGAGCTAATTCTTGTTCACGGCCTTGGAGCCAGTCTTCTGCATCGCTATTGAAGGGAGAAATAGCTCTCAACTTGGCAACCACTTGTGGCATCACGGTTAGAACCTGGTCCACCTCATCACTCGTCGTCAGGCGTGACAGGCTGAACCGGATGGATCCATGCAAGATGGTATAAGGGAGGCCCATCGCACGCAGGACGTGGGATGGTTCTAAAGAGCCTGAGGTACAGGCGGATCCGGATGAGGCACAGATACCGTGTTGATTAAGCCAGAAGAGAATAGCTTCCCCTTCGATGAACTTGAAGCCAAGGTTGGTTGTGTTAGGGAGACGTTGGATGGGGTGGCCGTTGACTTGGCAATCCGGGATTCGTTCGAGCAATCCAGACTCTAAGCGATCCCGTAGCTGTAGCTCGTAATCATCCTGCAAGTGGGTTTGAGCTAGGTCAGCAGCTTTGCCCAGAGCGATGATTCCCGGCACATTTTCTGTGCCCCCTCGCCGACCTCGCTCTTGATGCCCCCCGATGAGGAGAGGACGGAAGCGAACTCCTTTGCGGATATACAGGGCTCCGATCCCTTTGGGAGCATGTAACTTGTGACCCGATAGAGTCAGGAGATCGATAGTGCTAGTGGCCATATTCAACGGAATCTTGCCCACCGCCTGCACCGCATCCACATGGTAGATGGCGCCGTACTCTTTAGCTAAGGATCCGACCTGTTCAATAGGAAAGAGAACACCTGTTTCATTGTTCGCCGCCATCATGGTCACTAGAGCTGTATCACCGGTAAGGGCGGCTTCAAGTTCCATCAAATCCAGCAGGCCCTGTCTATCTACAGATAAATAAGTAACTCGGTAGTCCTGCTTCTCTAAATGCTTACACAGATTCAAAACTGAGGCATGTTCAACCCGAGTGGTAATGATATGACGTTTATCAGGCTGTGCCTGAAGAGCGGCTCGGATGGCTGCATTGTTACCTTCACTACCACAACTGGTGAACAGGATTTCAGTGGGCTCTGCACCTAGTAGACCTGCCAGTTGTTCCCGAGCCTGTCGTAGTGATTTTTTCACCTGTCCCCCAAACGAGTGCATCGACGATGGGTTACCGTAGAACGTTGTCAGGTAAGGGAGCATTGCTTCCAGTACGAGAGGATGGACCTCGGTGGTGGCGTTATTGTCCAAATAAATTGTAGTCATGTCATCTCCGAGGAATAGACAGCAACGGGAAAAGGAGTAAGTGAATGAAGCAGGTGTATCAGTTCAAAGATGGAGCGTGAGTATAGCAATTCTTGGGACAAACTCGAGAGCAAGCTTCACAACCAATACACAGATCTCCCTGGGCAATAGTCATAACCTTGCGTTCAATTTCTTCCTCCTCTTCATCTTCAACAAACTCACCATCTTCGTTCAGGGCCAGTAAGCTCAGGACTCCACGGCCACAGGTCTTCAAACAGCGGCCACATCCAATACACTTGGCGATGTCAATGCTTTCAACGAATTGAGGGATCCAGGTTGTGCGACCCCGTGTGAGTCCTGTAAGCTGGGCCATGATCCTACTCCTGAAAAACAGTTAGATGGTTCGATTGATAATTAGTCAGACATTGAATCGCATTGATCTCATCATCTGAATTCAATTAAGCATGAACAAGTGATTTCACTTCAACAGTCTGGTTTGTCAGCCAAGTTTGATAGTACTTGAGGGCCACTGTCTCGATGACATCGTAGTCTTCAACAACTTCAATCCCGGCCTCTCGTAACCGTTTCATGGGGCAATCCCCAATCTTGGAGACCAGCACAGCCTTGCAATCTGAAATTGCGCGAATGATGCCTGTAAGGTTATTATCCTCACCATCTCCGCCATGACAGTACTGTTCAATCTTGCGATGGCCTACAAATTGAGCCTGGTCGGCGTTGACCTCATAAATCATGAACTCTGTGGCATGGCCAAAGTGACGATTCACCATACCGCCTCCCTTAGTGGCAACAGCCACCAAAATCTTGGGAGTGTTGGTGCGTTGCTTGGCGGCAGCCTTCTGTGCTTTCGCCTCAGCCAGTTCTGCTTTGAACTTCGCAATACCCGCATGCACCTCTTGACGCTTTTCTAGGTCGTATTCAGGATCCATCGCCAAGAACTTGTCTTTGGTGAACTCCTGACTACGATCCTCACCCAACAATCCAACCGCATCCGCCCGACATTGACGGCAGTGACGCATCATCTTCATATTGCCGGAGCATGCGTCTTGTAGGGCTTTGAGCTCCTTGGGATTGGGACCCCGTTGGCCATTCAATCCAAAATAGGTGCCATGTTCAGGGGCCGAGATCAAAGGCATGATGTTATGCAAGAAAGCACCCTTAGATTGAATGACTCCATTCACTTCCTGCAAATGGTTATCATTGATACCAGGGATCATCACAGAATTCACTTTGCAGAGAATATCGGCTTCCCGCAATGCATCGAGACTCTCCATCTGACGCTCGTGCAGGATCCTGGCAGCTTCAATCCCTGTGATGCGCTTCCGCTGCCATCGGACCCATGGGTAGATTTTAGTCCCCACTTCAGGATCCACCATATTGATGGTGAGGGTGACATGATCGACATTGAGTCGTTTAATGTGCTCGACATGCTCAGGTAGCATCAATCCATTGGTGGAGAGGCACAGTTTGATATCCGGAGCCTGCTCAGCAATCAGCTCAAAGGTCTTGAACGTCTGCTTAGGGTTCGCAAGTGGGTCCCCAGGCCCAGCAATACCCAGAACGGTCATTTGAGGAATTTTGCCTGCAATCACGAGCACCTTGTGGGCCGCTTCCTCCGGAGAGAGAAGTTCGCTAACCACGCCAGGGCGGCTCTCATTCGCACAATCATACTTGCGATTGCAGTAATTGCATTGAATGTTACAGGCTGGGGCAACAGCAACGTGCATCCGGGCATAATGGTGATGGGCCTCCTCGCTGTAGCAAGGGTGCTTCTCGATCCGTTGCTGCATAGACTCACTGAGAGTCGCGGGAGATGAAGAACTACTACAACCGCAGTTTGATGTAGCTCTTGTTACCGATTGAGAGGGACTGAGTGTAGTGGTTGTCATCTGCTTGAAGGGGGTGGCGTTTCCTTACAAGCCGTTATACCAGGCCCCTACAATTGCCTTGAAGACACTAGGGTCGCTCAGAATGATTAGGTTAATTGTCGCTGTACTCAAGCACTGTAATCCCGCTGTACTAGGATCCTAAAAAAGTGTGGGGGGAGGGGCTCTACCTTTTCTCTGTTCCCGGTCGGGTATTTTGAGAGAGGGGTACGGGAGAAGTGTACTCGAACCTTGAAAAGCGTCATTCCGCTTTACCAGCTAATTTCAGGCACTTGGGCCACCTCATTTAGATGCACTCACTGCTCCCACTCTCAACATCGTTGCGCGGGTTTATCGAGGCACATATATAAGGTATATCGGTCAGCGCTGTATCGCAAGTAGCCATTTAATCGATGTTTGGTCGATATTTGCAATTCGCAACTGTAGTGTAACACTTATCTATAGTCGCAAACAGAAGTCTATAGATACTGAGTCTTAAAAAAGAGTGTATCAGAGATAGCCATTTAGTGGGAATTTACATTCTTTCAATAGAGTTGTCATGTTTAGCAAAATTGTGATGAGTACACTTAACATCAATTCCACTCAGGTATTTCTCTTTGCAGCGCAAGGATCCTAGACGATTCAGTGGCATCACATCCACTCACAAAATACCTGCACCACTCTCAAAAAATACCTGTCCCCCTGGTGATTAATACCTGAACCTTACCCCCCAAGAAATTTTATAAGCTCGTCTGCATCAGCATCCAACCCCTTGAGTACACTTTCAATTATTTAATCAATCCTGATCGACATCCATTCACTCAGAGAACTCAAGCCAGTTTGTTATAAGCAGGGGAACAGATACCTCACACCCATGAGTCTTCCCCCTTCCATTCCGCTGGTTTTTCTATGTACTGCACAACCCCTACTCTCATGCCTTCTACGGCTGAGCTCCTAGACATCCCACTCACCGATCGATGGCGTATTTATTACCGGCTTCAAGATCTTCAACTCTCCTGTGGCTGCACTGATGATGGCTATCTCTGGGTTGATATTCGGACCCCCTCTGAAGCTCTTCTCGTTCGCAGCACCGTTTTGTCATTTGTGACACCGCGACAGTCCCTAGTGACCTGGTTGAATCAGTGTTGGTCAGTTTAAATGAGTTGGAGATCAGCTTGAGGACAGGATCCTGAATCCTCCATTTCGCTTAATTCAAGTTACTCAACTTCAGCCCTTCACCTGAGTTCAGACCATTTAGCTCATTCATCCTAGGCAATTACCATGACGCAAGTTCAAACCCTCGTGCATTCTTTTGATCAAGTTCGGACCAACCCGGTTGGTTTAGGGCAAGAGATCACTGTCCCGGTTTGTGAAGGCTTGAATATCACTCTAGCCAGTTTCCAGGCCCTCTATCTTCAGTATCAGAAACATCACTTGGTTATTGAAGGATCCGAGTTTTACCAACTCCACCAATTCTTTGATGAATCCTACCAAGAGGCTCAAGATCACGTCCATCATCTCGGCGAACGGTTAAACGGATTAGGGGGTGTCCCCGTCGCTAGCTTCCTGAAATTAGCGGAATTGTGTTGTTTTACCCCTGAGCCCGATGGTGCCTACAGCGCTCGCCAAATGGTGATTCATGACTTGCAAGCGGAGCAACAGGTCCTTGATGTCCTCCGCCGCCAAGCCGCTCAGGCCGAAAGCATTGGTGATCGAGCAACACGCTACCTCTATGAAGGGATCCTGCTCAAAACGGAGGACCGTGCCTTTCATCTCGACCACTTCTTAGCTGAAGATAGCTTAACCTTTGCCTTCCTTCGCACCTCATAATTCAAATCGTTAGTCGCAGAGGATCCGTCATGACACCCTTAACGCCCACCCTTCAACAAACGTCGTTGATTCAATTTCTGACCGCTGAGCTAGCCGTGTCAGATAAGGCTATCACCTTCGCCCTCACTCGGTGTCAACGGGAGTATGGACCTCTGCAAATGATCCTGTGGCGGTATGGCTTCATTTCGATGGAGCAGTTGCAACAAATTTTTGAATGGCTAGCTCAATCTCCCCCTTCTGTTTCATCTCCTTCAATCTCTTCTTATAAATCGTCGAGGCCCATCATGACATCCTACTATATTGAATCGTCCGCCCCTGCTCGCCACTGGAATCCCTTCCGGCCTGCGATTAATGCTCTCAAATCTTGGCTTGATGGAATTGAAATGCAAACCATGGTGCAAGCTCAGTGGATTTGCCAGCTGATTCCGTCCCACTGTCCCTTCCAACGGGATATCCGCGTGGGCAATCGGACCCTCCACATCCCAGCGCTATGTCAAATCAATCCAGTCTATGAGCAATTAGTCGCCCTCCGCCTGCGTGCCGCAACTTACATTGCTGAGGTAGGCCAATGAAAATGACACCGGGCAAGATTGCCGAACTGTTAAGTGAGACCGCCTGTGAGCACAACCACCATAAAGAAGGTAAAGGCAAGAACAAAGCCTGTGTTCAACAAGCCAAGCCAGGTGCGGCGCAGGGGGGCTGTGCGTTCGATGGCGCCATGATTGCCTTAGTCCCCATCACTGATGTAGCGCATCTCGTCCACGGTCCCATTGCCTGTTCCGGAAATTCCTGGGGCACCCGAGGCAGTCTCTCCTCAGGATCCGATCTATACAAAATGGGGTTTACGACTGATCTCAATGAAAATGATGTCATCTTTGGCGGTGAAAAACGGCTGTATCAATCGATCCTGGATGTGCATGAGCGCTATCACCCTGCGGCTGTTTTTGTCTATCTCACCTGTGTGACGGCTCTCATCGGAGATGATCTGGACGCTGTATGCCAAGCAGCAACGCAGAAGACAGGGATCCCTGTTGTTCCGGTGCACTCTCCTGGGTTCATTGGCAGTAAAAACTTAGGCAATCGGGTTGCGGGTGAATCGTTGTTAGAGCACGTGATTGGGACAGCTGAACCTGAGTTCACAACCCCTTACGACATCAACTTAATTGGGGAGTACAACATTGCCGGAGAATTGTGGAGTGTGTTGCCCTTATTCGAAGCGCTAGGGATCCGTGTCCTGGGCAAAAT
>CAYUEE010000002.1:0-25377 GCA_964443615.1 uncultured bacterium
TGAATTTCCAGCGGGATCCCTCGCAACTGTAAGGCCCCCGTCTCGGTGTAACTCAGGCCGACGGATTGATCCTCTATTACTTCCCCCCCCTGCACGACAAAGGGCTCCGGATCCTTTTCTACCCGATGAAACTGGAGACCGTCGTAGAAGCCTTGTGTCACCAGATCGAGAAAGTGACCCGCCGTCAGAGGTGCGCTGTCCCCCTCCAGTTGCAGTTGCACGGATCCTAGTCCTGCCGCTGTCTGGACTTGCAGGAGAATCAGTGCTGACCCCACGAGTCGAGGTCGATGGGGATAGGCCGCCAGGATTTCAGGTTGAGATTGCGGCGGGTGGGTCCACTGTTGGTAAGCCGCTAGCCCCAGAATGATCGCGCCCATGCCAACGCCTATAGCCATTATTGATCGTCTGGTTGGTCCCCGCCCACGGCCCATCGTTGTCTGCCCAGTGTCTGTCTACAAGTGTTTATATCGAATCCTGCCCTCCACTCTAATACGTTCCCGATCTTTGCCCTGGGGATAGTGCCGGATCCGACGGATTACACCTATGGAGCACTAGGATCCGGAGTCCCCCCAAGCGTGGGGATGCAATTTTAGCCGAGGCACTCGATACTATCGGAGGCGGATACCACCCTGTCTAGTCCGTCGACTGTGGAAGGGTAAGGATCCGTGCTCATCAGCTGGTTCCGGCCCGCTTATCGGTTTTTCTCGTTGTATAGGGTTGCTCAGTATGCCTAACACACCGTCCTCCCCATCGTCCTTTGTCTTGATGAAGTCCGTCCTGGCTTGGCTCGGATCCGCTGAGATTTCTTCTAGTCGGCGACGACAGGGTGGTTTTGTACTCCCTATCGCTCTATTGGTTGTCTTATTACTTTCTCTAATATCTGCGACGATTGTCACCCGCTCCTTCAATAGAACTCAGCAGGCTGCGGGTGAACGGGCCTCTCAGGTCTCGGATGCAGGCGCTGAGCGAATTGTTGATCGTGTCCGAGCTAAAATTAATTACTTAATGGACGCCTCCACCCGAGGAGGTGATCGCCTGCCCCTCGGTCGTCCCTCCTCAGATTTACTTCTAAGTTGTTTGCTGAATGATGGATCCCCAGCCCCTGTCAATGCTGTCACGTGCCCTAACCAGGATCCTGCGAATGGTGTCCTAGGGTTTACGCTGCCCGACGAAACTCGGATCCCTGCCAATAGCTTTAGTCGCCCCACGCCGGCTTGGTATATCGATAACGGTGACAGCATTACCGCCTACATGATCGTAATGCAAACCACTGACGCCACTGGCACTATTCGGGTTTGGGAGGGCCCCTCTGATGCGGCCAAAGCGAGTAACTTAATGGTGCGAAACCTACCCTTCCTGGCTCAGGTGCCTACCGATGGGTGTATAGCGGCAGCTAACACCGGTTCCCCAGTGGATGTCACCAACAGTTGGTTTAGGGCTGCCGATGGTCGTACGGTGAAGCCCATTCAAGCCTTTGTGATGACTATCCCGAAGAATACGACAGGAGCTGATCAGGTTGGCTTCTCAGCGTTTCAGTATCAGGTGGACCGCTACCGGACTGGACTGTCTGACTTTGGAGCCTATTTCCGTTATGAGCTGGAGATGTCGGCGGGGGCCAACTTCCGTTGGAATGGCAAAATGTACTCTGAAAGTAATATCTGGATGTTTGGTAGTGATAGAGGGCCAACAGAGGTCTTCTTGATTAGTGATTCGGACTCATGCGTATTCAGACCCTCTAGCCGCTCTCTAATCTCGTCTGCGCTCGAAATTATATCCGGATCTATTCGGGACGACAGCCTGGAAACCAATGCCAACACGACCATTCACCCGTGGCGACTCGATAACATTCGGGGTAACAGAGTTGCTTTCGAGAATGGGATCGACTCGGTCCAAAACGGTGCTAACATCGACAACTTACGTGTTAACCCGGCAATTTTGTTAACCAGATCAGTGAGTGCGCCCAATGGTTCAGTTAACTTCGCAACAGACACCTTTGACGAGAGCACATTCAACGCCAGCAGAGATGCTAACTGGGTTACAACAGACCTTGTAGCGGGTCGAGCTGGTGAACAGCCACGCTTAGCGACACTGGGTGATGGTGCAGAACGACCGGTTCCTCCCTACGTTGATGACACCTATCGTTCGGACAACCGTTGTGGCCCTGCTCCAAATTATGGTGTGGGTGAGCCGCTTCCCGGTGGCTGTACTAATATTGGGAATAGCATTTCTGCAGCTCAGCCTCAGTTCACCTCAGATACAATTATAGTTGCTGGGGATCCTGAGAGTGTAGGGCTTGATGGCTATTGGGAGAAGCGAGCATTTTCAGATGGGGCTCGTATCATTGTGGGTCAGCGCTTCAACCTGTCACCGGGTCACCCAGAGAACCCTGATATCCCTCTCGCAATTGAAGTCCCTGCCGCATCTGCAATCAACGCTCTCAGTCCTCTAGCGAGCCTAGATGATCTGGTGGCCGAACGAGGGGCTGGCTACGAAGCTACGGCTGACTTCGGTGCTCGAGGGGTCAACTCGGCTAATTTAATGTCTGCTTTCAATGCTGCTGGGGCTTTTGATGCCAGGGTTGACTTGAACGCTAACGGTGTTCTAGACCAATTAGAACTTGCTGCTCAAGCTACAGCGATTTACGAGTCAGGAGAGATTGCTCCTCGGTTCTGTGTCAGTTCAATGGTCAATGCTACGAGCGATTCCCCCGTCCCCAACAACATGGTATTTACCACGACGGGTGTCACAGGTGGACCCATGGCTACTGCCCTAGATAGGTTGGTGACAATAAGCAGTGATCCACTAGGTGCTTTTCCCCCTAGACAGGACGCTAACCTGCCTCGCCCCAATCCTCGCCTCATTCCCTACGGTGATTTTTCAAACTTAAACCGAGCATTGAATGCGGGTAACGCTAGTCTAGCGGATCGATCCTATGTTGCAACAGCGGGTTGTATGCTCGGGATGTTGGCCTGGAATATAAGTAGTGGGACCGGTGCAACCAATCTTAGCCCTGAAAATGGTCTTCCTGCTGGGACAGACTTCAATGCCGATGGGAACGACAGACTATATGGCAATGATGGCATTTTAGGGAATGAGTTGGATAGCAATACTGATGGGATTGTTGATGAATCACTCCTCCGGTTTGAACCTGTTTTGAATACACCGATTTATAACAGTGGAGAGTTCTCCTTCACAGATTTGTTTGTGACCGACTTAGGAGGCCTAACTGCTAGAGAGTTAGTTGTTCGGCTTCTGGGACCTGATGGTATTCCTTATGTTGAGGGCTCCACAGTGGGTGGGGGACTCTACAGTGGCGGTGGGCCTGATAATGCTACTGGCACGGAAGGGATTCTCCCCTCTCTGTGGGGTCCTGACGGAGATCCTACAACCGGAGATGACAACTTGTTCACGCTGGCTTACAGTCAAGCTGTGGACCTTTTTCTGCGTGAGGCCTTTTTCGGGCTTGACTTTAGGCCGGGTGGTGGTGCTTTAGTCGCTGCAGCCGCTGACCCTCTGCTTGGGCGAGATGAAACTCCTGGTACCAATGACCCTGAAGAGCTTCCTGGTGTAACTGATTTTATTAACTTGGTGTTGACAGATCCAAGTTTCGACTTCCTCGACACTCTTCCGAACCCCGGTACCACTATTTTGCAAAATGCAGCTCAGAACACTGACTTCACCGACCTCTTGATGGATCCGACTAATCCCCTACAGTTCAATCCAGATTTCTTCGGGAATCGAGTGAATGGGGCGAATGATGTTGTTACTCTGCGTGATTACTTTGAAGGTCAGGATGAGACCCTAGGAACCGCTGATGATCGCTCGGCCATCACAGCCATCTTTGGAGGTGATAGCACTATTGCTAGCGGTCTTGCCCTTACGGTCAGCAATACCAATGCTGGCACGCGCGTTGGGGTCCGAGAAACTGAAATCTTCAATGGCCGGGAACGTCAGAGTGTTCGAGTACTGGATTTGGACATTGCTGAACTTGATGGGAATGGGTTGCTAACAACCTCCAGCGGGATTATCTACGCCTTCCGGGAGGATGCTGTCCGTGAGGATGCAATTGCTCGCCCCGTCGGCGAATTTTTCGATAACGCTGGCGTAGGTAGCCTGAGTGTCGACATTGGCACAACTGATTACACTCGGTGGAACGTTGCTACCAATGCAGCCTGTCAGCCTAATGATTTTGCGAACGAGGCCACTTGCGTCTACCTCAATCCTTACAATGGAGGCGATCCTCGTCTGACTACAGTAGACACCAACATTCCAGCGATGGGAGGCATTACTCCCAAAGTCGTGGATGGCTTAGGAGATCCTCTGCGGCGGGCACACGGTTTTAGACTCTCTAATGGTGCACAGATCAGACCTGTTAATTCTAGTAGTCCGACAGGCCTAGCCTTTATTAGCGATAACCCAGTCTACATCTCTGCCCCGTTCAACCTGCACACACAGGAAGAGTTCACTGAGACACTGAATGCCGATTGGAATAACTTCTACAATCGTGACACGTTGAATCCTGCCTTTCAAACTCAAGGCACAGGTGGTGATGAGTGGCGTCCAGCTGAGATTATTGCAGATGCTATCTCGATCGTAAGCGCCAACTTTGTTCCTCCAGCCCTGCCGACGGCCCTCGCGCCTGGGGCTGGTGGTGCACTGAATAGCCATCTGGGCGGTAATGTCACAGATGTCCCTAATGTGGCCAGCACATACCCGGGCACCCCGGCCAATACTCTAGTTGCCAATAGCCACGAGATTCTGAGAATCCCTGGCGTAGAAGGTGGCTATGGTTACGGAGGGCCACAGCGAGGGGGTGCATCAGCTCCAGCCTCGGGGATCCCTAGGCTTGATGCAGCAGGTAACATCAACCCAGCAGCCAATAGCACTGTCAATGCCTTGATTGTGAGTGGCACCGTTCCTTCTGGGGCAGGGCACTACTCGGGTGGTCTCCACAACTTCCCCCGACTCCTAGAGCACTGGGGAGGAACTAACGGTGTAACCAGACAGACTCTACAGATGGCAGGATCCTTTATCCAGCTCAACTTCAGTAAATATGCTACAGCCCCCTTCGACCAGGACCGATGGCCAACGTCGGCTATTCTCAGTGGAGCCAATATCCCGCCTGGTGATCTCAATTTGCGGGTGGAGCGGATCAACTACTACATGCCCCCCAATAGAGACTGGGGATATGATGTCGCTCTACAGTACGTCCGCAGCGCGCCAGTCTCCGAGCGTTTCGATATTCCAGACGACACTCGGGACGACTATCTCGTTGACTTAGATCTTGAGGATCCGTATATCAACGTCTTATGTGACGCCTTGCCTGCAGGGGCTTCGGTGACCTGTCCTTAAATCTTGTTCCAATGCCTAGCCTGATCTGGAATAGATTGGGCTAGGCTTCTTGTCATATCAGGAGGATTACGATGATGATGTTGCGACAGTCACGGGAGTCTCAATCACGGCAGCAGGGCTTCACGATTCTAGAGGTCCTTGCGGCTGTTGTGATTGTGGTTCTAGCGTTGGTCGCCCTGACCCCTGCACTAGTTGTAGCGGCAGCGGCAAGGATCCATTCGGAGCGGCTTGATAATGCATCCAGTTTGGCTCAGCAATCTATAGATCAGGCTCAAGTCCTAATCTCCCAAGGTAAGGCTAACTATACGCTGGCTGACATAGATGCTCTGGCTCCGGTTCGCACTGAGTCTGATGCCCCGGCAGTTGGTGTGGATACCCGCCAGGAAGGCAATTATTTTATCCAAACCTTCCGCTTCAATCAGGTCACAGAAACCGTTCGAGGCGAGACTAGACCAGTGGCTTTCACTATGGGTGTTCGTGTCTTTAGTGATCAAGCGTTCAACGGCACCACCTATCAAGGAACTACGAATGCGGCCGAGCTCAATCAAGGAATGACAAGCAGCGTTAGCTCGGTTGAAGGGGCCTTGCTCGCCAAAGAGCTTCCTCTTCTCTACCTGACCTACGAGATTGGATCCGTGGCCGACTACCGAGACTATTGCTCGCTACTGAGTGGCAGTGGTACAGGCTGCCCCTAGATTGATTGACGATGTTACTAGTTTTAAAGAGGCAACTGATGAAAGCATCTACATCGCGGTTGGTGTGGCAGTGGACTCGGCGCCAACTCCAGAGTGGTTTTACCCTGACTGAGCTGCTCGTTGGCCTAATTCTATCTGCAATCTTTTTGGTCGCCACCGCCGGTATCGTAACGGGTGTTATGCGAGCCGATCAGCGAGAAGCAGCGGTAACTGATGTTCAAGGGCAATTGCAAAATAGCCTTGATTACATCACTCGTGATCTCAAGGATGCCGTTTTTGTATACACAGGTCAGCAACTCCAAGATCGGCTCGTTGATGTTTATGGCATTCCTCAAAATAGCACTGATCAGCCCGTGCTTGCCTTTTGGAAAATTCGACCCTCCACCGAGTGCCGTCTTGGGGGAGCCGCATTCTGTGATGGATCCAACGCGCTAGCAGCATCCATGGGTATTGGCGATGTTCTGAGTCGCGGAAATATCTTGACTTTAGTGGTCTATTACTATCAACGCAACCCTGCCACAGGAACGTGGGACAGGGACGAGTTTGGTCCTGCCCGGATTACCCGTATGGAAGTAGATCCGTTCGTGGGTTCATTGAATGAAGCGCCAAGGGGTCTACAGAATGGCGTCTATGTTGCTCCCAACACGGATGATTACACAATTTGGCCCCCTGCAGCTCCGGCCGTTAGTCACAATGGTACCTTTAACCAAAGAACGGCATTGGTTGCCCATGTTGCTGATATTAATAGTGCAGCCCATGCTCTTCCTGGTGTGATTGACTGCACTGCAGCTGCGGGGCCAGGGTACTTACCCAGTCCTAGAGACACAGCAGCTCCTGCCATTCGCAATGCATTCTATGCCTTTTATGCCTGCGTAAGACCTGTTGCAGTTGCCACGGCCGCTGGAGGTCAAGATGTGGTTCTCTTTTTACAAGGCGATGCGGCAGCTAAGGCGGCAGGGGCTTACGAGCCAACAGGGATTAATGTGTCCTCTCTGCAAACTCAGGTGTTCACACGTGGTCAATTTGGGCGTCCTCGGTTAAACTAATGCCAAGAGATGGGAATATTGAGAGCTGTTCAGGTAGGTCAGGCTATGCAAACTCCTCAAGGCTTCGTTAAGGGCTCTTCCCAGGGCTTTACATTGATTGAGTTAATTGTCGTTATCGCAATTATTGGGATCCTTGCTGCTATCTTTGCTCCTTCAGCAATTAGCACATACTATGAGCAAAAGCTTAGATCAGCGCAGCGAGAACTGGAGTCGGCACTTCGTTTAGCCCAGAGTAGCTCCAAGCGCTATGGAGAAACCTGGGGAGTTACAATTGATGCAACGACTCCCTTAACGATGCGGGTAGCTCCAGTCAACGCAGGTGCAGTTGATATGTCAGACTGTACGCGAAAACCTTGCCAAACTATCTTGCTTGATTCGTCTGTAAGAGTGATCAGTAATACGTTTGCGGGTGGTATCGCTCGGTTCAATGGCTATGGTGAAATTAGTGATGCCGTTAACCGAAACATTACGCTTGGGTCCTCGCTAAATGGATTACCTGAGTACTGCGTGCTCACAACATCAATCTTTGGCGGCTTCCGTTCTCGGTCTAGTCCTGATTGCTAAGGATCCTAACTCTCTTTCTTGAGACGTGTAGCTTGGTTGCTAACTCCGCTAGGAGTACATCCAGGCTATTTCAGTATTTAAGGAGATAGTCATTTAAGGAGATAGTTACTTAAGGAGATAGTGTTGGCTTGACCCAGCCTTTAGGGAATGAACTGCTAACCCGAGCAAACGGATCCTTGAGGATTTATGCTAGAAACGCCCTCAGGTGTCAGGGATCCGGAGATGGGGACAATCTTTCTTGAGAATATCTGTAAGCACTATGGTCGCCGGGAAGTCGTTAGCGACGTTAGCCTAGAGCTCACCCAGGGCGAAATTGTGGGGTTGTTGGGGCCAAATGGGGCCGGTAAGACCACTACGTTTTACATCACCACAGGATTGGTCCAGCCCAATCGGGGACATGTGTGGCTTGATCGCGATGATATTACCCATCTTGCGATGCATCGGCGGGCGCAGTTGGGCATTGGGTATTTAGCTCAGGAACCAAGTATTTTCCGGCGATTGAGCATTCAAGATAATTTGCTTTTGATCATGGAGCAGACTGGTGTGCCGCGACGACTGTGGCAGCAACGGTTGACGGAGTTATTGGAGGAGTTTCGGATTACCCACGTGGCCAGAAGTTTGGGGCTACAGGTGTCTGGGGGAGAACGACGCCGCACTGAAATTGCCCGAGCGCTGGCAGCGGGTGAACAAGGACCGCGCTTTCTGCTGCTCGATGAGCCCTTTGCGGGGGTGGATCCGATTGCAGTAGCCGATATCCAAGAGGTCGTGGCCCGACTCAAGCATCGAGGCATTGGTGTTTTAATTACGGATCACAACGTGCGGGAGACGCTAGAAATTACGGATAGAGCCTACATCATGAGCGATGGCACCATCCTGGCGAAGGGCTTCCCATCTGATTTGGCCTCGGATGAGTTGGTGCGTAAGTACTATTTAGGAGACAAGTTCCGCCTGTGACCCCAGCTGCCTCATTGACTCGGTCTCAATCCCCACCACCGGCTCCGAAGGTGTCCCACTGGCGCTCCCTTGGGATCATGGATCGCTACATTATCTCCGAAATGGTGGGGCCATTCTTGTTTGGAGTGGCGGCATTCACGGCCTTGGGGATGGCAATCGGATCCTTGTTTGAATTAGTGCGCTTGGTAGCTGAGTCAGGGTTGCCGATTCTATCAGCGTTGCATGTCTTTGCCTTGAGATCACCGAGCATTATTGTGCTGACGTTTCCGATGTCGATGTTGCTGTCCACGTTGCTGGCCTATGGACGGCTATCCGGTGAAAGTGAGACAACAGCATTGCGGAGCTGTGGCGTCAGCGTCTATCGGTTGGTGTTGCCAGCGGTTGCGTTGAGTTTGATGATCACCAGCATGACGTTTGTGTTCAATGAACTGGTGGTGCCGATAGCAAATCGACAGGCTTCGGTAACGTTGAATCAGGCGCTGAATCGGGATCAGCCGGATTTCAAACAGGACAACATCCTCTATCAAGAATTTGGGGATATTATCGGTCAGGATTTAGCCGGTGAAATGACGCTGACGCAGGGGCTAACCCGGCAATTTTACGCACGGAGCTTTGATGGGGAGGTGATGCGCGGCATTATTGTGCTGGACTTCTCCAATGAAATGCTCAATCAGATTGTGTTGGCGCAGGAAGGTCGATGGCAGCCACAGACCTCCAGCTGGCTGTTTGTGGATGGGACTAGCTATGTAGTGTCTCCGAATGGCAATTACAGCAATATTGTCACGTTTGATCGCCAAGAGATTCAAATTTCCCGAGCGCCGTTAGATATTGCTCAAGAAGTTCGCAGCCCAGAGCAAATGAATATTGGGGAACTGAGTCGCCACATTCAGGTGATTGCCAGTACAGGGGATGATAAGGAAGTGCGGCGCTTGCAGGTGAGTTTGCATTTGAAATATGCGATCCCGTTCGTGTGTGTCACGTTTGCCTTAGTGGGGGCGACATTGGGATTACGACCTCAGCGCACAAGTTCATCATTGGGTTTAGGGTTGAGTGTCTTGATTATCTTTGCGTACTATGTCTTTTCATTCGTGACACAAGCCTTAGGCCAAACCGGAGCCCTGGGTCCCGCCGTTGCCGCTTGGCTCCCCAATCTTGTTGGGAATCTAGTTGGATTAGGACTGCTCTATCGTGCAAACCGGACTTAATCCTGCCGCCACCCGGAGCCGATCAATCCACCGATCCCTAGGATCCAAACCCCAAGACTAATCCATCCTCCGACCTGCTCTGTAGTCGTGCCCTGATAGTCAATGTGAAAGTCATGGGATCCTGGGGGTACCGCCAGTTGTAAGCGACCGTCTAGCATAGGATCCATCGGCATAACAGGGGATCCATCCATGCGGACGGACCAACCGGGATAAGCAAACGTTCGTAAGGCCAACGTACTCGGCTCATCTGCCACCACAGATAACTGTCGGGAGCCATAGCGCCAGTTGATCTGCTCAAGTGTGCCGGATCCTTGGACCCACGTGGCGAGGTCATAGGTTTGCAGTGGGGGGAGAGGATTACCGCTAGCCGTAAGAGGGCGATATTCAAAAGCATCAATGAACACGAGGCCGTCAGGATAGAGCCAATGCCAACCGAGAAAGTGCTGAGCTTGATCCGGATCCACGGTTGGTTCAGCTGGGAATGGAGGACGTTGGGCCATCGCTGTATCAAACTGGGTCATTAAACGAGCGTTGTACAAAGCGGTGTCTATCAGGTGAGGGGTGAAGGATCCGCAGAGCCCCAGAAGCCCCAAGGTGATTAGGATCGTAACCATTCGTAGGGACTGGCATTTAAGGGTCTGAAGACCAAGAGTCGTGTAGCCAATGCAGAAAGGCAGCACGGTATGGGTAATGGCCATCCACCGCCAGGGAAATTGGATCCGGGTCAGAGTTTGGGAGGCTGTGTAGAGCGGGGTGGCAAGGCTCGTCATCATCATGGTGGCAAAGAGAGTGCAGCTTGCCAGTAATCCCAAGGTTCGCCAAACAGGTAGGCGGGGGTGAGCATCATAGGCTGAAACAGGAGATTGAACACGGAGGACGATTAGGCTAACAACGACAATACCCAGCGGGATCCAAAAGTAGGGTAGAAGAGTATGGTCATAAGGATCCTGAGTAATTTGAACACTGAAGAGATCGACGTTAACCATGAAACGTTTCAAAGGGTCATAAATATCCCAGGCATTAATCGCTTCAATGTTGACCCACTTTTGATCTAAAGCAGCAGGGAGAAGATAGAGACTCACACTCGCTAGACCAACAGCAGCAGCACTGTAGAGACGAATCATCAACGCTTTCAAATGGATCCAGCTGCGGGCGTAAGCCAAAGGCCACAGGAGCCAAATCAACGTCCATATTAATAGAGAGGGGAGGTGCGTCAAACCTAGACCGGCGTAGGCCAAGACTAGACTGACCCAAGCGAAACGGTAACGTTGAGGATCCTCTTGGACAGTCAGACGCCAGCTAGCACCCATCACCCAGGGCATCAGACTCATGGCCCATACTTCACCGATGGCCCCCCGTTCGTAGACGTTGATGATGAAGTAGGGGGTTATCATTGCCGCTACCCCCACTGTCAACGCTGTTACCGAGGATCCTAAGCATCGTCCCGCCCAATAGGATCCGACTCCCCGCACGAGAGTTGCTAGCACCATCGACCCCGTCAGGGTTTGACTGGTGGACAATCCCCAAGCGGCAAAGGGAATGATAGCCCACATACATAGGGGGGGATAAAACACAAAGGTGGGGTTACCAAGGCCAAAATAGGATCCTTCTAACCAACGGGGGTAAAGTTGACCAGCGAACCATTGCTGACTAAATTGAAACGCCCACATCATATTGAAGTGCAGCGAATGGGTATGGGGATAGCCGTGACGTACCATCGGAGCCATCACAATAAAAAGGGTCGCAAGCAACACACCCACGACACCTAAGGTCCAGATTGTGGAACGCCTTGCCAGGACCGATTTAATGGCAGACATGAGAGACGGTTAGTTGGCTTGTTGCAGGAAGTTACCTAGATTGAGAATCGTACTCTGTTCACTCACGATAGTTTTGATATTGTCCGGCAGGTTCCGCACGTATTCCAATTGCACCACATCGGGGTTTTTATTCAACGCTTCCCCTTTCAACTGAATGGATTGGGCTTCCCCTTCTGCCTTGACCACCATTCGTTGCTTGGTCAGTTCCGCTTGCTCAACCCGAAAGACTTCACGCTCTTTTTCCTGTTCTGCAATCTGCTTGGCTTCAATCGCCGATTGGAATTCTACCGAGAACTCCACATTCCGCAGCAACAGGCCTTGTAATAGGATCCCTTCCTTGGCCATCAATATCCCCAGTTCTTCTTTGATCGTTTCCTGGATCTCACCCCGTTGATCGGAGTACACCCCAATGGCCGAATAGCGAGCAATAACATTGCGCACCACCGCTTGAGACGCTGGACGGATAATCTTGCCCAGGAAGTCAGGGCCTACCGTCTGGTGCAGTTTGGGGACTTGGGAAGGCTCAAGGCGATAGCGAACTGATATGTCTAGATCAACCCGTTGGCCATCAGCGGTTAGAGCCGTGAGGGAATCGTTAAACTGGGAGGCGCGATCCTCAGATTGGCTAGCCATGCTGTAGGTTTGCGTGCGCACATCGTAAAGGACAGGGAATTGCACCACCGGCAACAGGAAGTGGATTCCAGGGCCACGGGGGGTCATTTCGGTGCCCACAATGCGATTAAAGATGACCGCTTCATAGCCGGGCTGGACCACGATCAAACAGCGGGGGATTAAGAACAGCAGAGCCAGAGCCACACCCACCAGAGGGAGAAGACTAGGGAATTCAAAATCGGATGAGGATTGTTTACTCATGAGTGATGCTACCTGACAACCAAGCAGCCAATAACGGCCAAACTCAGCGTAACGTGTTTTGGGCTGGAGTCACCCGGAGAATTACATTGAGGATCCGGTCAGGATGATGATGCTAGGCTGGTAAGCGATCCACCCTTCACTCGTTTTGGATCCGTATACCTCTTATTAGTCCTATCTGTTTTAATCTGTTCTGAGAATTATGGCTGAGACTACTGGATTTTTCAATCGTCGGTTGGCGAAAAACTTGATCCCACTCCCTGGATTCCAAGTTCCTGCGGTTGGAGATATCGCACCTGACTTTGAGTTACCTCAAGTGGGAGGGGATGCTGTTCAACTCTCTGACTATCAAGGTAAGCAACCTGTAGTATTAGCTTTTACTCGCATCTTTACGGAAAAGTTATTCTGTCCATTTTGTTACCCCCATATCAATGATCTAAAGGATCGATATGCTGATATTAAAGCCAAAGGGGCAGAGCTTTTGATGATTAGCAGCACGGATCCAGTTCAAAGTGAACGAGTGGTGGCTGATCTAGACTTGCCCTATCCTTTTTTGTTCGATCCAGAGTGTGACATTTTCCGGGTGTACGGGGCGGGCCAAGCGTTAGGAGCTCCCCTGCCGGCCCAATTTATTGTTGACCCCACAGGACGGATCCGTTATCGTCATCTATTCACGTTTGTGGATACTAATGCGGATCCGGATGCCATTCTGCAGGAATTAGCTCAATTCAATTAGATTACTCATCTGGGTTATGACTGAAGTTGTGGATAGTTCCATCAATCCATCTCAAGTAGCACACATCATTGAGACTCTCAAGCAGGACTTACCAACTCTGTTTGAAAAAGAGGTCTCCTATGATATCTATTCGTCTGATATTGCCTTCAAGGATCCCGTCAACACCTTCAAAGGAAAACTCAGTTACCGGATAGTCTTCTGGACCCTCCGTTTCCATGGGTATTGGTTCTTTACTCATCTCTCTTTCGAGTTGCATGAGGTTTGCCTCACCTCTGCCGATACGATTCGGGCTGACTGGACAGTACAGGGACGATTGAGACTTCCTTGGCGGACGCAACTCATCTTCAATGGCTATTCAATTTACCGGCTCAACTCAGCTGGATTGATCTACGATCACGTTGATACCTGGGATCGCCCCCCTCTTGAAATCCTGAAACAGTTCTTTCGACCTGTACCCAAACCTACCTATAGTTGAGGACTCGCATGTAGTTGAGGACTCGCATGGGGAGTGGGCCACCTCTAACTGACTGATCTGACTGACTTAGTGCCGCTAAGGTGACCTGAACCGCAAAAGCAAATTAAAGAAGGATCCTAGCGGTGATGACTAGGAGTCCAAAATTAAGTGGCCAAACGAATCTCACCACCCATGTGGGCTTCTGGCGGTGGCCCCCAAATACTTTCGCCTGGACGCACGGGGCGTGTAATAGCTTGTCGATCAAGCTCTTCGACAGTGGGACGACGGGACGGCGGCTGGATGGGACCTGTATAGTTAGGATCCTGAGATACAGTGACTTCTAACCGCTTGCGGAACACCTTTAAATGCCACTCTTCTCGTTTAAGAGGGACATGGCGGGCAAACAAAACATGCAACTGCTTCTGTTCTTTCTCAAAATGCGCAGAGAGCTTCTGGTGAAGGAGTTGACACTGCTTGGGATACCCTTGCTCTGGATTCCGCTCTGCTTGATGGAGGAAACCAATTACGGTGGGTAACAGAGTCGTCATTGCTTCTTCAAACTGGCTGATCTTACGTTCAAACATTTCATCAGCACTAGCTTGTTCTCGCAATGATGGATAGAATCCATGCCTCATTAACTGGATATGCCGGGATAACCGCTGCCGGAGTTGCTGCACAATCTCAAGCCGTTCCTCCCGGACAGCAGGATCCTCACCCAATGAAATCAGTTGCTGCAATAACTCTAGAACTTGAAAATGCTGGGTCCGACACAGAGTTACCAAGGGGCGGTTCGCAAGATCGGTTGACATGAGTTATCCCCACATAAAAGTCAGTGTATGAAGCTCAACTAAACCGTTAAGCGGCTAAAACTGGAATACTGCCGGATCCTAACGCTCCGCCGTCGCATCAACAAGCGTATGGCTACGGATTCAGGCGTTCCTTACAGTATCTTTAATTGCCAGACGGAGCCTAACGCAACTTTACTCAATCTGACCGAGTGCCACCCACCGCTTTTTCCAAGCTGAGGTAGGTTCTAAGGCTGATTGCTGCTGCTCTTGTTGGCGTGCCAGACGGATTTGATCCCGCGCTCCCCTCAACGTCGGATCTCGATACGGAACTGCAGCACGGGTGTACAAGTGTTCTTGCTCAACAGAGGATAGGGGGGATAGTTGCGTGTCTTGAGGCGATGCAATAGTGCCAGGCCAAGGACGACCGACAGGAGGCGTAGACCCGATCTGAAAGCCAGCGGCCAGCAGAGCACTCCTCACTGCCGCACTACAGGAATAGGTGGCTAATCGCCCTCGCGGTTGCATTCGACTTAAAACAACTTCAAAGAACTCAACCGTCCATAACTCTGGGCACGCCGATGGTGAAAACGGATCGAAAAACACAGCATCCGCCCACCCCTCTGGAACCATGCGTAAGGTCTGACGAGCATCTCCCCAGTGCAGAACAGCCTCCCATCGCGAGGTATAAATGGATCCCTGTTGAACCCACTCCCCCCACTGATCCGGAGCCGCAAATAGGATCCCTTGCTGCAGCGCTTGCAGAGGCACCTCTGGCGACCGTTCTAAACCGATAACGCTGATGTAACAATCAGGATTGGCCATCCAGATACATTCCAAGGCCACTCCGGTGTTGTACCCCAGCCCAAAACAGATATCGAGCAGATGGATCCGGGTCCGAGTCTGAGCCCAGCTGACTAAATCACACGGGACAGTATATTTTTCAAACGCTTCCTGATGAGCCCCGCTGGAGTTGTGAAAGGCTTGACCAAATTCCTCTGAGTAGAACGTGAGGGATCCGTCACGGGTTTCGAGGGTGGGATAAGGATACGCATTCAGGTCAGGCATGGGCATCACTATGGTGAATTACGGGTCAATAGTCAGTTACCGTATTGTCACCTTAACCTGTACTACATCGCTTTAACCTGTGCTGCCTCAAAAGCCAAAAGGTATAGGAGTCAGGGGTTGACATGTTGTACTATAGTTGTAGTATGCTTGTGAGGGAACAGAGGCCATTGGATGGGTAGCTCAGTAGTAGAGCGCTAACATCTTTGTTCAAGCCTTGCCTATAGGGCCGACGAATGAGGGTTATCGGTTACACGTACCGGCGGTCGCAGGTGCAAGTCCTGCCCCATCCATTCTGTTCATCGATTGAAGAATCTGATGACCTCTCGATGGGTGGACAGAGTAGCACTCGTGTAGTGCCGTATAGGGCGGATAGCTCAGGTCGTAGAGCACTAGACTGCTTTATTTACAACCTTGCCTGCAGGCCAACTAATGAGGCTTACCGTTTAGCTAGTTCTAAACTGCTTTGTTAGTCCACGAGTCTAAAGGGCCGCTGAATGAGGCTTATCGTTAATCTAGGTGTCGTAGGTGCAACTCCTACTCCGCCCGTTGAGGTGTCTTATGGGCATCTCAATCCGGATCCCGTTCAACTCGTTTGATATAAGGATCCGTTGTTTGGGGTGAGTAGCTTATTTCTTCCCCTTGGCATTCAGTTGCCTGTGAGGCCGACCGTTGAGGGTTATCGGTTAAAGCACCGGGTTTTGGTCCCGGAGTAGCGGGTTCGAATCCCGCCCACTCCACCAACTTTTCAACTTCATGAGAGACAACTATTGGCTGGGATGAGTGGCTGAGTGGTCCAAAGCGGCTGTTGAAATATCCTCTTTCAATACTTGCCTTCAAGGCCAACGAATTAGGGTTATCGGGGGCAGTTAGAGGTTTTGCCTCTCGTAGGTTCGAATCCTGCCTCATCCCCCTGTCTCATTCATGATGTACTGATGGACCTCAGACTTGCCCGCAAGGGCTGGAGGTAATGATGACATATACCTTTTTCTATAAACAACCCACTGCCACGCCTCAAACCCGACCCATTCCAGGGCGCGACGCGGAGATGGTGCGGGGACGCTCAGGCGGCTGGATGTTCGATGCCGGACTCTGGTCAATGGTGCGTCGATGCCTGTTGATCGGAACGGCCCAGAGCACCTACTACGCGGGGAAGAAGGAGCTGACTCAAGATTTCGTCGAGACTGTTACACAAGCAGTTGCCCAGGATCCGAACCGAGTGGCTCAGGAGATCCTTTATGCTAGCGATGGTCGTGCCATTAACAACAGTGCGCCGATCTTCGCGTTGGTGTTGCTATCAATGGGGGAGAGTCCTGAAGCAAAGCAAGCTTTCCTCACGATCTTTCCGCAAGTGGTGCGAACAGGTAGCCATTTTTACGAGTGGTTGAACACCACCAAAGGGATCCGTGGCTTTGGCAAAATTGTCCGAGAGGCAGGTCGAGCCTGGCTGTCCAATCCGGATGTGAAGCAGTTAGCTTACCAATTGTTGAAGTATCAGCACCGGCATGACTTTTCGCACCGAGATGCCCTCCGTTTATTCCACCTCAAGCCTCCCACTCTAGATCACCAGGATCTCTTCCACTGGGTGGTCAAGGGTTGGCAGGAGCTACCTTCAGAGATTCCATCCGAGGTGATGGCTCAAATTTGGTGGTATGAGTGGTTGAAGCAGCATCCTGATCAAACAGCAACAGCTATTGAAAAAGGGCGGTTAACCCATGAAATGGCGGCTCCTGTAGGTCAGATGAACCGAGCAGCTTGGCAATTGCTGTTTAATGAGATGCCGATTGGAGCGTTGCTGCGGAACCTAGGATCCTTGACGGAACTTGGGGTCTTGCGGACGGATAACCCGGCCAACGTCGAGCGCGTGCGGTCTGTGTTGACTAACCAGAGCCATTTACGCCACGGACGGATCCATCCTCTCGATGTGTTGAAGGCCTTGAAAACCTATCAATCGGGTGGGCGAGTGGGCCGGAGTCGCAAGACTTGGACCCCAGTAGCCGCGATTGTGGAGGTGTTGGAGCGGGCGCTAGAGCTTTCCTTCTCGGTCATTCAACCAACTCAGAAGGTATTCCTCCATGCGGTGGATGTCTCTGGATCCATGGCCAGTCCAGTGGTAGATGGATTACTCAGTTGCTGTGAGATTGCGGCGACGATGGCATTAGTCACGGCTAAGGCGGAGCGTCACTATATGATTCGAGGCTTCTCGACGACGTTCTGCGATTTAGAGATCACAGCCAAAGACAGCTTCTGCTCCGCGACTCAAAAGGCTCAGTTGCGTAACTTCGGCGGCACAGATGCCTCGGTAGCATACGATTGGATGATCAAACACAAGTTCAAAGCAGACGTGATTTGTTTCTGGACGGATGGCGAGAGCTGGGCCGGGCGGCGGCATCCCAGTCAGGCCCTGCAGGCGTATCGTCAGACGGTGAACTCTAAGGCCAAGGCCATCTACATCACACTAGCGCCCTACCGCATCACCTTAGTTGATCCTCAGGATCCGAACTGTTGGGATCTATCCGGCTTCGATCCGGGCTTACCGCGAGTAATTCAGATGATTGCTCAGGGTGAGGTTTAAACAGCACATTTGAAGTTGAATAGGATCCTGTCATACGATGGGATCCTGTTTGCATAAACATTTGTATCTGAGCCGTGAGTAGATTAGGCGAGGTTGGTACGTTGGAGAGTAGACCTAGATCATTTTTCTGTTCTCTAAGGTTAAGGTTGCTCTGAGGGCAACACTGGGAGTTATACGCTGAGCTACAGGCTCAACGGTGTTGTCTCTCCTCTTGAAATTCTTGAATTGCATTGCATAGCTTTGAATCGAGCATTGCATTGAACATTGAATATTGCATTGAGCATTGAACATTGCATTGAGCATTGAACATTGCATTGAACATCGCGCTGATGCTACATCGAGGATAGTACTATGATTTTATTGGGTGCTGACGTTTCACATTTTCCGGTGTCGTCCGTCTTTGTGCTGGTGACAGGCTTTATTGCTGCTGCTGCCATCGGATCCGTTGCTTGGTTTCGGGCAAGCCGCCTAGTGGGATGGCAAGAGGGGCAGCGGCAATCAGGATCCTCTGATCAAGGAGGGGCCGCCTACGACGCCGGTATTGAACCTGCTGAAGTCACTGCACGGCGACAGCGTGAAGGCAGTGGGTTTAAGCAGGTACCCTATGGTGACGGGGATTCCAGGGCTAAGGGGGGCTATACTGTAGATCGGGAGGGTTTGATCAATAACTATGCCGTTGAACCGGAACCCTACATCAATGAGCCCGGTGATTTGAAAAAGCCCCAAGAGCAGGCAAAAGAGTCCTAATTCATTCCTTTGAATAGCCTCCAGGATCCTATCACCCCCTGCAGGATCCTGGAACAACCGACTCTCTCAAGTCTGCAGGATCCAACCCTATCAGTACCGTCAGCATTAATTAGGACAGCATTAATTAGGACAGTATCAATTAGAATAACGGGTCTAGATGTACTTGTTGTTCACAGGATCCATGCTGCCATCCGATTTACTCATTCACCGAGTTGAACAAGGCCAGATTCAGCCCAAATATCTCCCGATTCAACCGAAACAGTGTCAGCTAGCTCAGGATCTGATTGATGTGTTTCAGTCAGCGCAGGGTCGAACCCAGGGCTATTTAGATCAGCAACTGGCAGAACTAGAAGGCAGTCATCCTGATTACCGGATCCGACGCGGCTTAGCCCATCTGTTACGCAATAGCTTTTGCACATTTGAAGTGGTAAGTCCTTTGGATCCTCCTGCCCTCAGGGAAAAAGTATTTACGCTAGCAGCCCAACGGATCCCTAGCCGTGCCACTACCCCAGAGACATTAGCCCATGTCGCAGTCGTGTTAAGTCAGCAGTTGGAGCATGAGGTCTCCATTGCTCAAGTCCGACAGGGATTGTACGCAGATTTGCCCGAGAATAGGATCCTAACCCAATTTGAAGCTCCGGATCCGATGGCTCTGTTACATCGGTATAATCTATCGCAGGTGCAAGGGATCTTTTACAAAGCTAGCCACATGACTCTAACTGCTCATCGTAATGATCCAGGTGAGTACAAGGTGTTGTTCAAGTATCTCAAGCTCTTTCAATTGATGACCTATATTGAAGGGGATGCGGATCATGGATTCACGATTACGGTGGATGGTCCGACTAGTCTGTTCAAGCCCAGTACACGTTACGGGTTAGCAATTGCTAAAGTGATCCCCGCCTTGTTGCATGTGACCAAGTGGAGTTTGGCGGCGACATTGCAGCTAAAGGATCCTTACACCCGTGACGCTCGGACTGTGCCCTACACCTTGAACTCGGAAACACAACTGGTGACGCACTATCCACCCAGTAAACCCTACGACAGCATGTTAGAATCCTCCTTTGCCAATCGATGGGATCAGTTGAAAACAGAGTGGCAATTAGAACGAGAGGTGGATTTGATTCCGCTCCCTGGCAGTGTGATGATCCCTGATTTTCGATTGGTGCATCCGGATGGTCGATTTTACTTGTTGGAAATTGTAGGATACTGGCGACCTGAGTATTTGAAGAAAAAATTTGCACAGGTGCGACGCTCGGAGTGTGATTATTTGATCCTGGCTGTGTCGGAACGGCTTAATCTTGATAAGGCGGGGGTGGATGTGCAACGGATCCCTGTACCTGTTGTTTGGTTCAAAGATAAGTTGCAGCCCAAAGCTGTTCTGGAGGTGCTTCAAGAGCTGCACAACAATCCCCCGTAGGCGCACAACGATCCCCCGGATCTGCACAACAATCTCCTCAAGCTGCATGAGGATCTCCTGGGGTTACATAGCGATCTCTACCAGTGGCGCCATGATTCCCCATCACTGCCTCTGGTGTGAGGTCTGCGGGGGCGTAGGATGATAACAGACTTGTTTGATTTAAGGATCCCTCGTGTCAGCTACCGACCGCTTTCCCTCTGTGTCTACCGCAATTAGTACCCTAGGTACTTCCTGGTCAGAGATGTCATCAGAACTGCGGCAGTCATTGCGTCGTACTGTCTCGCCCTCCCAACCGCCGCAAGGATGGATCGCACCCGCAAGCGTAACAGAGTTAGCAGAAGTGGTTCAAGCGGGACATCAGCATCAGTGGCACCTCGGGGTGTGTGGCCGGGCCAGCAAGGTGGACTGGGGGAATCCGCTGGATCCGATCGATGTGGTGGTGAGTACGCAGCATCTAACTCAGCTTGTGGCCCATGCCGCATCGGATCTAACCGTAACGGTTCAGACCGGCTGTCAATTTCAAGATCTCCAGCAGCACTTGACCCAATCAGGGCAATGGTGGCCTGTCAACCCGCTTTATCCCAATACCGCAACTGTGGGAGGGATCCTAGCTACGGCAGACACCGGATCCTATCGGCATCGATATGGCAGTGTGCGCGACTTGCTGCTCGGGATCCAGTTCATCCGCCATGATGGTGAGATCGCTAAAGCTGGCGGACGGGTGGTCAAAAATGTGGCCGGATACGACCTGATGAAGCTGATGACTGGATCCTATGGCTCACTCGGGATCCTGACGGAGGTGACGTTACGGCTCTACCCCCAATCAGAGACCCAGCAGCTCGTCGTGTGTGCAGGGGCTGCCAGTTCTGTAGATGAATTACGGCGGCAAATACTCGATTCAACCCTAACGCCTGCTGGATTAGACGTGGTGAGTCCGACCATTCTGCAACAAATGAGCACAGGATCCGGTGCTGCTGATCAGTTAGGGCTAGTGGTAGAGGTGCACGGGTTGGAGGGCAGTGTGGCCGCTCAGGTTGAACAGGTCAAAGCATGGGCAGGATCCTTATCTATGCAGGTGATGGAAGGATCCAGTGACACCTATTCCCAGACAGTGGCGACCCTCTTAGGTACTCCTGACAATTCCTTTTTGGCTAAGCTCGGGATCCCTTCAAATCGGTGTGTGGGAGTAGCTGTGGACCTATTGAAAAAGTACCCGGATAGTCTATTGCAAATCCATGCTGGCAGTGGTGTAGGGCGATGGCGATTACCCACCCCAACGATGGCACCTGCCGATATCTACACATTACGCTCTCAGTTTCAGGATCCAGGAGGGTACCTGATTGTCCTGGAGGCTCCGCTGGATTTCAAACAACGGATCGATCCCTGGGGCTATGCACCGTCGGTAGTGACTTTGATGACGCAGTTGAAGCATCAGTTTGATCCAGCCCTGCGTTTAAATCCTGGCAAGCTAGGATTGAAGTAGGATCTGACCCTAATACATAGTGATATCTAGAATACACAGTGACATCTAGCCGAATAATCTCTCTAGATTGATTGCGCCTAGCCTGATCACTCATTGCGATCACTCATTGCGATCACTGTCTTGAGCACGACCTGTTAACGTTTCAATCGAGGAGAGGGCAGCGGCTGAGCCGGCCAAGATATCTCGTTCTTCGCCGCCCAAGTAGACCCGACCAAAACTACCAAAGGGGAGAACCTCCAGAATATTAATCGACGCGGCTTTTTCTGCTGCATTTGCAGCAAGGGGGGCATAGCCGGCAGGCTCCACCTCGAGAATGTAAAGGGTTTGGCCAGATAGCAGCATTTGCCCTCGCCGGGAACGGTTCACTAGCTGGGCTTGATGGGCATCCACATTACGGATGATTTGACTGGAGACCACACGCGGCTTGAGCCGATCCTGTTCTTTGGCCCCCAAAAAACTAAGGATCGCCCGTCCCGCAGCTCGGGTATCCCCTTGATTATTGGAATGGACCTCTAACATGCCATATAACCGCTCCACTACTTGAACAGAGGGCTTAACCGACGTTGCCTTGAGAGCTACATCCATAATCCGGTTAATTTCAATCCCTGGCGAAATTTCGACCCACAGCGAGGTGTCACCAGGTAGCGGGAGAAAGCCCGTCGTCACGGTTCCTAAATAGGAGGCATACTGTAGCTGCAAACTATCTAGATACACAAAACTGCGAAGATCGATGCCCAATGTGACTCTCCTACCCAAATGGCTTTCCGCCTTACTATCCCATGACTATCCCATGTTGTGAGGATCCTGGTCGGGGATTCTGGGGTAGAACGTAGATTCGAGGGCCGGATCCTGGCTGTCTGTGGAGCTAGGCTTCTATAGTGAAGGGAGCGTTAACGGGGACTAACCTATGACTTTCAGTGGTGTAGCGTTCAGATCTGAAGATCTGGGGATGTATGAGTCACCCAGTCATGATTACATTGCCGTCGTGTCAGCTGTGGTCTCAAGCCTTAAGGAAGATGTCGCCTACGAGAACCATCAAAAAGGTCATACCTGGAAATTTACCTATGGCACGGTTGAAGTGTTTGTCCATCTCAGTGGCATCTCATCCAGTGATACGCTAACCGTTTGGTCCCCAGTGTTGAACTATCCTGTCAAAGATGAATTGCAGCTATTGAAAACACTGCTAGAACGGAATTGGAGCGACACCCTCGAAGCTCGCTTCACGCTCTGGAACGACCAAGTAGTGTTGAACTATATCCGCACCCTCGAAGAAATCTCCCCCACTGAAATCTCTAGGGCAATCACCGTCGTCGCCACCCTCGCGGACGAGTATGATGAACCCCTGGCAACTCAGTACAGTGCCCCATAATTTCAGCCCGGCTGATCCTACTCCCGCTCGATGGATCCCCTGGATCCAGACTACTGGGTGTCGGCAAATGGCGATGGACCTCTGTCTGTTGGACATCAGTATCGCCCATCCCGAGTGGGGACCTAGTCTTAGGATCTATAACTGGTCTGAAGATACCTTATCGTTGGGATACCACCAGCCCACCGACCGTCTAGCCGCCTATTCTCACCTAACGACACTGCCTTGGATTCGCAGACCCACAGGGGGGCGAGCGGTGTTTCATGCCGGATCCTTAACGGCTGAGGTGACCTACAGTTTAGTCATGCCCCCGTCTGTGTACACTCAAGGATCCCGGCGAGCCAGTTACTGGCGGTTGTGTGAGTTTCTCCGGCACGGCTTGGCCCTATTAGGTGTACGTTTGGATCCGACCCAAACCCGCACCGGATCCCGTGAGTACACCCGTCAAGCCAGCTGTTTTGCCACGAGTACCGCCGCCGACTTAACCTACCAAGGCTACAAATTGATGGGGAATGCGCAGGTGTGGCGACAGGGACACGTTCTACAGCACGGCACCCTCCTCTTGCAGCCCGATCGGGAGAGATGGGAGACCCTGTTACCCGGCTCAACCCAAGGCATTATTGGCTTAGCCGAAATTTTGCAGCGCTCCGTCACGCCGGAGGAACTTCAAACTGTGTTTAGAACAGCTGCCGCTCAGAGTTTCAATTACGCTTGGTCCGAACAGGATTGGGAGCCCCATGAGCTGACCCACATCGACCAATTAGCCTTATCCTTCCACAGCCTCAATCCGCAATCGGCATAGGATCGAGCCCTTTTTAAAACCCTTTACGTAGTCGTTGGCGACGGTCTTGATATTCCGCATCGGTCAAGAGACCCTGGTTCCGCATTGCTTCAAGCTGTTGTTCCGGATCCTGAGGTATGGAGGATCCTGTTCTCTTCTGGGTGGAGGTCCATTCCAGCTCCAGATAAGCGGGATTGAACTTCTCTTCAAAGTCTTGGTTACTCATCCCCAGGATGTAGAGACCTTCTGCGACACAGATCACCCGGAGCAGATGGCTAATAACTTGGAAAAAAATAGGGAAAACAGGTAAGGCCAACAGTCCCACTACAAGGTATGCCCATCCCCAATTTTTCTGGCGCAGATAAAAGCGTTGCAACCCAGGCACAAAGGCACCTGCTAATGATAGAAGTCCATAGGACAACTTACTAATCTGAGGGGGTTTTGTCTCAAGTCCAGACTCAGCACCAGACATGGATCGGATCCTTGTAATAAGTAGTGGCAGTTTAAATAGCGGGATGTCGCAACTGTAGCACTTTCCTTCGAGAGAGAGTACTGGCGTTTCCCAGAGATTGCCTGATCGAATGAGGCTAACTTAGTCAGTATGACGATTGGCTTCCTCTTCCAGCCACGGATCCACCGGCTGACTATCCCGGCGGGTCAGTTGGATCCGCATCCGCATCACCTCGGTTGCCCCAACTGGAGCCATCTCTTGAACAAACTGAATGCTGTACTCGGATGGATCCTGTTGATGTTCGCGCAGCCACTCTTGAACTTTCGACTCAGCAAAAAAGGATTGGCCTTGTTCAAACATCCGAGTAATTTGCATACTCAGGGAGTAGGGATTCAGACGCGCCATTGTGGGTAGGATCCTCCTGTTACTGCCAAACTATAGCCTTAGAGACTAGCAACAAGCCATAGTCATTAAGCCATTGGAGGCTAAAGCAATCGTGGAGCGATATCTGGAAGCCTCGATGGTTCCGGATCCTGAGACTGCAGCCACTTTTGTCGGTGATCCTTTCGTTCTAACCTTCACAGGAGGACGCAAGTACGACACTCCCACTGGAGCCACGGCATTCAATGGTAAGCGATATGCCTGGGTCAAGAAGCAGTTTGTCCGTACTGATGCCGTCTACGACCCGGAGGACAACATTTACACTGTTTATAATTCGGGTTATCTGTATGGGGCTTGGCCTGATGGAACCGAGTTTAAGGACAACCGCTATATGGATCGTTTCTTTGTGAAGGACGGCAAGATTATCAAAATGGATGTGTGGAACGATAGTGCTGAGATGCTATTAGACAAGGTCGGTCTCTCGGAATATCCCCTGTAGGTCCTCCCGTCAATTTTCCCTGTTAGGTTGTGTGTCCCTTTAGTTTAGTCTGACAGTTCAGTCTGAGTACTGTTGAATGAATCAACTGAATAAATCAACTGAATAAATCAACTGAATAAATCAACTACAACTAT
>CAYUEE010000002.1:25477-29595 GCA_964443615.1 uncultured bacterium
AATCAACTGAATAAATCAACTGAATAAATCAACTGAATAAATCAACTACAACTATCGGGAGGTCTCTCTCCGGCTGCTTCTGGACTGGATAGATATCTCAAAAGACTTAGGTCTTGGCGGGTTCTACCGGATCCGATGATTGAACAGGATCCTTAGCTTGACTCTCCGTTTCAGCCTCTTCACTATCACTGGGAGGGGCGGCAGACATCGACGTTGCAGATGTTTCAGGTGTTGTTGAAGAATCAGAGACCGCTGTCATTGTTTCAGCTTCAGTTGGTGCTGTTTCAGCTTCAGCTGTTGCTGTTTCTGCTGCTGTCGCAGTTTCAGACTCAGCTGTCGCAGTTTCAGACTCAGCTGTCGCAGTTTCAGACTCAGCCGTTACAGTATCAGGATCCGACTTATCCTCATCCTCTGCTGGACTCTCAGTCTTGGTCTTGGAGGTTAATTGGGCCGGATCCTTCTTTTGGGCTTGAGATTGAGATGACTTTTCGAGCTCGGCGGTTTCGCGTTTGAGGGAGGTCTCGAATTCTTTGGAGGCATCTTGCAAACTTTTGAGGGCCTTGGCAATCTGACGGCTGATTTCTGGCAACTTCTGCGGCCCGAATACCAATAGAGCAACCACAAAGATGATCATCATCTCAGGTAAGCCGACACCAAAAAAGTTCATGAGTGATCCTCTACTTGCTTGTACGTTCCCAGCTTAACGGACCTCGCGTGCCGGACCCAGCTGATTGAATGTATGCCCCTGGTCTAGTTGCGCCCTTAGCCCAGCTCATCGGGCGGGCTCATCGGTCGGGTTCGTGTGCGGGTAGAACCGGTGGACTAGTCCCTGGGATATGTGGGGAGGATAATCCACCGCTGTTGATGGGAGCAACTACTTGTTATTAAAGTTTTGGATGCTCTCTTCGACGATCTTAGTTACAGCGTCTAACCCTTTCCAACCTTGAATCACGGTCTCTTTTTTCTCCAGACGCTTGTAGGTGGCGAAGAATTCTGCAATCTCATCCAAACGATGCTGAGCAATATCTTCTAATTTTTGGACCTGGGCGTAACGAGGATCCTTAACTGGCACACAGAGCAACTTCTCGTCTGGATCCCCACCATCAATCATTTCCAAGAGGCCTAGAGGGCGAGCGGGGATGACACATCCGGGGAAGGTTGGCTGATCCATAATCACCATGCCGTCCAACGGATCCCCATCACCGGCTAGTGTGTTTGGGATGAAGCCGTAGTCGAGGGGGTAGACCACTGAGGCGTAGAGGACGCGATCGAGAGCCATGGCTCCTAGATCCTTGTCAAATTCGTACTTGTTTTTGCTGCCACCGGGGATCTCAATCAACACGTTGAGGACGCCTGGCTTGGGTTGGGCGGGAATCCGAGATAAGTCGATCACGGTCAGTACCTCTACAAATGACGGGATGTAAACGACGGAATACAAATGACGAATGCAAATGCCGAAATGCAATGACGGAACACAGACTGGAAATGGGTCGAGCCTTTACCGTCAAGCTCCGGAGCAAGCGTATCACGTTGTTAGATCCTTAGCGGAGGAACTTAGTGGCTGGGGTTAGCCCGCTGAAAGGATGGGGGTTTAGGTTAGGGGGATGACGAGATGAAAGGTGGTGCCGTGGCCGACGGTGGAGTCCACTTGAATGGATCCTTGGAGGGTTTGGGTGACAATGTTGAATACGATATGGAGACCGAGGCCTACGCTTCCGCTATGGCGTGCTGTTGTAAAAAAGGGGTCAAATAGCTTAGGCAGATGGTCTGCTGGAATGCCACACCCGTCGTCGGCATAGTCTAGGTAGAGGTAACGTGAATCACGGGAAACTTGTAAGCAAAGGTGCCCTTGAGCGCCGGGTTGATAGGCATGGTTGAGGGAATTGGTCACCAAATTGGTTACAACTTGAGTGAAGGCTTCTGGATAGCTTTTGATGAGCAACGGATCCGTGGGGACAAAGTCGAGGGTGTAATGCACGTCTGTGGCTTTAGTCTCTAGGGTACTGAGCAGGGTTTGCAGATGGGTGTTGATGTCAAAGCATTCTGGATCTAAGGCAGTGTGATCGGCTGAGACTAATTTGAAGTTTTGGATTAAGGTGCTGGTGCGATGCAGATTTTCTAACACGAGTTGGCTACTCTGTTCGGCGATCTCAAAGTAATGATTGAGTGTGGAGCGTTTGAGAGTGTTGTGGCTGTAGGATGCTTTGATGGTTGTGGTTGACTCAGCTAGATGAGACGCGCTGGTAATGGCACATCCGAGGGGGGTATTCACTTCATGGGCGACACCAGCCACCATCTGTCCCAGAGCCGCCATTTTTCTAGATTGGATCAGAACTTCTTGAGCTTCCTGTAACTGTTCTAGGGCCTGACATAACTCTTCTGCTTGGACTTCTAGTGCTTTACTCTTCAAAAAGGTATTGGCTTGATGTCTCAGCAGCAATCTTCCAGTCAACCACCCTATTACACATAGTATTGCCCCCGAAAGTAAGGCACTAAGCTGGTAGGGAAATGATTGGGGATACATTATTAAGACTGCAAAGTAGCTTGTGTAGCCCAGATAGTAGCCCATTAAATTGAGCTTGCTGGGAAAGTAGAAGATAACGATATACATGAACATACCCATAATATAGGGAGTGTTGATGCTCATCTTTGTCCAGGTGAGGAAAAAGAGTAAAAAGATATAACCATGAAAGCCCAAAATAAGTAGATTGCTTGTTAGCGTTGCAATTCTATGATCTCTTCGTCTGTCTTGAAATCGATGTTTGCGTTTATCCAGTACGACTAAGAATGAAGCCATACATAGGTAACTGTTGATCACTAGAAGTAATAACAAAGATCCTGGAGACAAGGGGGTAACATCGAAGTCGGCTAGGAGAGAATATCGAAGCCATGAGACAGAAGAGATGGCTAAAAGTAATATAAATGCAACAATTGAGAGAACTCTTGCGGCTATTTCTAGTCGATGGAGGTATTGATGTTTAATCTGAGTATAGAAGTCATGTTCCCATTGGCTAGGGATATCGGGTAACTCCTTGAAGGAGACTGTCGGCTTAGCCAAGTAGGTGAAAAAGGAGTTGAGCATAGCACGATCTGAGCACAATACGCTAAGAGTAGATGGATCCACTTAAATTCATCTGATTCTAGCCCAGAAAAGTGTCTTCTCTCCGTGCTTAAACGAAGGATAGTGCTTTGATCTAACGGATCCTGATACTAGATTCGAGCCAGTTAGATTGTTACGATACACGTGACTGTATCACTCAGAAATAACATGACTGTTATCACTACTATCCTGGCGGTACTGGGTAGCATCTTTCTGCTCCTCATTATTGTGATTGTCTTGATATCTGTTATTGTCTCCCTTTGGGCTAAGCGAGTGCTAAAGCAAGCAGAGCTCTTATCGACTGAAGGGGGATTGAAAGAGGCTAATGACCTCAGCTCTGGATTTTTCAATCTTTTTTCGATGATTCCTCTGGCAGGGGGGCAATTATCAGAGAGCATGGTCGCTTTACCGGAGGGGATTACTTTCTGCGACACAGTCATTCCAGCTATTTTAGCGGACTGGGATCTGCAGGCTTTGCAAGACAGAGCGACATTTAGGTCCGCTCAGGGAGTATCAGGGGGTCAAACAAGCTCAGGCAACAGGGGAGCATACTTATTTGTATGTTATTGAAGCGGCCTTTCAGAAAGGGCTCGCTCGACTTAACGTTGAACTCAGTCAGAATCAAGACCAATGGTTGATCAATAGCTTTGAGGTTGATTACCTCTTTCCTGATCGTCTTGTGATTGATGTGGAGTCCAATTAGATCACGATCCTGTGCCTCTGGCTAGCTACTTCTGAGGGTGTAGGAGCCCTGAACAACATTTGTGCCCCTCTCACTCCCACTGTATTGACACTGAACCACTGACTTGTTCTGTTTGAGCCCACCGTTTTCCGTTTTGATAACGCAAAATTGCCGCCGCTGACCTCAACGTTTTCTGTTGCAGCCCTCACCTTTGGTTTGCAATTGCTTGGGTGAGCATTAGGATCCTTTTGTTTGCACACGTGTTCACTTGGATGCTGGCTTCAGTAACTCAAATGCTTGTTTCGGCTACTTAGACACTGCTTTCAACACCTTAGA
>CAYUEE010000002.1:29695-99006 GCA_964443615.1 uncultured bacterium
ACTGCTTTCAACACCTTAGACACTGCTTTCAACACCTTAGACACTGCTTGCAATGGCTTAAATGCGACTTTCAATAACTTAGATAGTGCTTACAGACGCCTAGATGCTTGATGTCAGTGGCTTGGATACTACTTGCGGCTGCTTAGATACTGCTTGCAACTGCTTGAATGCTGCTTACGATGACTTAGATGCTGCTTGCAACTGTTTGGATGTTGCTTGCGATGACTTAGATGCTGCTTGTGGTAGCTTAGATGCTAGTTTCGGTAGCTTAGATGCTAGTTTCAGCTACTGGGATACTATTATCAACTTTTCGGATGCCGATTTCGGTTACCTAGACAGCCGACGACCTACAGTAACCGTAGCTGTTGTGCTGCTGGCAGTTCAGGATCCTTATCATCCTCAGGATCCATTCCCACCAAGTCGTACTCTAGCCAGTCCACATCGTGTAATACCTGTTGAGCAGCCACTAACATGTCTTCTTTCAGGCCAACGAGATCCTCACGGGCGTCAAGATAATGCCTCAAGGCCTCTAATGGTTCCACCTGTGTCGGATCCAAATCAGGTAATCGTGTCCGCAAGGTTGAAACCACATCTGGAGCAATGGAATAGCTAAAGGCCTCCGCTAAGGCTGCATGGAAGACGGTCTCATCCACCGCCTCCAATTGATCGGGACGGATCCGATAAATCAACCGCACAATGGATCCAGTGAGGGAGTGGGCTTGAATGGCGTCTAGGATCCGGTGTTGCGGATGGGATTGGTCTGGATCCGGTAAGCGAGGTAAATCCGTAACATCAACGCGCACTGTTTTGAAAGGACGCACCGGAAGAGGCTTGAACTCAAAGGTTGTCTGGGGAACCGTCACCTCTGCTAGAATAAAGCCTTTGGATTCATCTTCTTCACCAAAATCGACACGTTCCATACTGCCGGGGTAAATGACCAGCGGATCCTGATTCAACACTTGGTGCTGATGAACATGGCCGAGGGCAACGTATTGAAAAGCTGGGCGAGCAATTAAGTGTAGAGGAACGGTGAAGCCTTTACCCACCGCTAAATATCGTTCTGCCCCGTAAGCTGCGGTATCTACCATGGCGTGAACCAGCAGAATGGCAGGGAGGGTTGAATCCAATTGCCGAATTTCAGCTTCTAACGCCACATGTAATCGTTGCAGCAGCTGCATCCCAATGACCTCTGCCGACAGACCGAGGGTTTCTTGCCGACTTAAAAAGGTGGAGCGAGTCAACCACGGAATCGTTGTCACCTGCACCGGACCACTCGCGGTTTCAATGTGAAATGTTTGGAGTGTGTCCCCCACATAGAAGCCCAGCACTCCCAGGGTGCGGTAGATGGATAACGAGGATCCTTCTTGCCCTTGCGCATACTGATCATGATTGCCAACCAGCAGCACCGTCGGGATCTGAGCATCGGCAAGCCGGCGGAACTGTTGAGCAAATAGATCTTGATGCAGGGGAGGCGGCGTGGCATCGGGAAACGCATCTCCCCCAAACAATACTAGATCTACTGACTGGGCAATTGCTTCATCAATGCATCGTTCTAATGTTTGGACAAAATCTTCTAAACGAGTGTTGATCCCCGTCGCCGGATTGATATGGCCGTGAGCGAGCCCACTCCCCAAATGGATATCGGATAAATGCAGAACTTTAACCATGATGAGCCGGATCCTTCATTCAAGCGGGCCTTAATCCGGTAGCGTAGCAAGAATCAATGACCTGTCAACCCTTCCTGTTCAAATAAGCTCAAACTGAACACACCCAGTCTTTTAAACACACCCAGTCTTTTAAACACACCCAGTCTTTTAAACGATCTACCACGCAATCGGATACCGATCTCTGAAAAATCCACCCGTCTTGGATCCTGGCGGTAACTCCGCTGCCCACACAATGCCACTGGCCCCTTCAGTGACCGGACGGCCCCCGCCACCCATATCCGTTGCCACCCAACCTGGACAGACCGCATTAACCAGGATCCCGTGGCCGCTGAGCTCAGCCGCAAGGATCCGTGTGAAGGCATTGAGGGCCGCTTTTGACGTGGAGTAACCCGGTGGTCGAGATCTCATGGTTGTAATTGAGCCTGCCCCAGACGACACATTCACAATGGTGGCATGAGACTGCTGCCGCAGTAACGGTACAGCTGTCTGAGCACAGGCCCAAGCCCCGTACACATTGACTTCAAAAATAGCTCGCACTCGACCCAGATCCGCCGTCGCTGCCTGCTGATCGGTGTCATCGTCGATCCCAGCATTGTTAATCAGAGCATTGAGGTGTGTAACCTGGGCAAACGCCTGGGCAATTGAGCGATCATGGGTGACATCAAGCTCTAAAGGTGTAACCCCCTCTCCCAACTCAGCCGCCGCCTGTTTCGCCTGGTGAAAATCACGGGCTGTGAGCCACACCTGCCATCCTTTAGTCGCCAACTGTCGACAAACTTCAAACCCTAACCCCCGGTTGGCCCCAGTCACCAGAGCGACCCGAGGATCCGTTGCCCTACTCATCATTGATTAATCAGCTCAATCAGCTCAATCAACTGGCTCAATCAACTCAATCCAACTCAATCAACTTAATCCAACTCAATCAACTGGCTCAAGCACTCTAGGATCCCTCTCAAGGCCAGGATCCTACCACTTCAACAGGTTGAAACTCTCCATATCAATCGTGGAGCGGTTCCGGTAGATACCCAAAACGATAGCCAATCCAACCGCCGCTTCCGCCGCCGCCACCGTAATCACAAAGACGGAAAACACCTGACCTCGGATGTTGGCAGAATCCAGAAAATTTGAAAAGGCAATAAAGTTAAGGTTGACAGCATTCAACATCAACTCAATCGACATCAACACACGAATTGCGTTGCGGCTGACAATAAGACCAAAGATACCGACACAGAACAAAATGGCGGCAACAATTAAGAAAAATTCCAGCTGTAGCATCAGATCACTCTCCTGTTCACACTGTCCACGTCTAGTCCCTCGCGGGATCCTTCTCTCTCTCAGATTTGAAGTGGGTTAGGATCCTTCCGTCTCACCACTCACCTGCAACTGAGGCCGGGACCGTTCCAACAGATTGAGGTCACCACCAGCATCTTCAGCCGTCTCTTCCGGAAGGCTCTCGGGCACAAACTCACGTCGCGCCAGCACAATCGCACCGATTAACGCCATCAACAACAGGACCGAAGCAACCTCAAAAGGCAACAGATAATCACTGAAAAAGTGGCCCCCCATCAATAAAATGCTGTTCACCGCCTCAACCGGAGCAAAGGACCAGGGCGTCTGCGTAATCATCGTGGTCAACAGGGCAAACAAACCCAAACACACTGAGGCCGTCACCCCATTGCGTAACCACCCCAGCTTGACGGGGGCAAATGTGTAGCTGCGATTCACTAACATGATGGCGAAAAGAATCAAAACGTTGACCGCCCCCACATAGATGAGTACCTGGGCCGCTGCGACAAAATCGGCATTGAGCAGGAGGTAGAGACCCGCCATACTCAGAAACACACCGCCCAAGAGAAACCCCGAGTAGACGATGTTAGGTGAGAGCACCACACCCAATGCAAATCCGATGGCGGTCACCGAGAGAATGCCAAACGATAGAATCTGTACACCTTCTGCCAGCGTCACGTGTGTTCTCCTTGGAGTCAATCCTGTGGGAAGTCAATCCTGTGTCTGCGCCTAACCCTGAATTGGGAGACCCGAGTTGTGATGACACGGATCCTGTCCATCAAGGCTTACTACAGGGTAATCATAAAACTTAATGCCGTGGAGTTCTACTCCTCTGCGATGGCCTCGGCAAAACAACACCGCCCCATCGAGAGATCAAACAGATGAAAGCCATAGGTCTCAGAGAGCTCCTCAAACACCCGCAGCCCCCGCACGCTATTCCCTCGCTCATCCAGTAGGGGCGAAAAGACCGCAATCCCCGCCTCGTTGGGGACCACAGCTAAGAGGCCGCCAGACACGCCACTTTTCGCTGGAATACCCACTCGATAGGCCCACTCACCCGCAAAGTTGTACATGCCGCAGGTGTACATCACACTCAGGATGTCCCGAATGTAGTCCTGATGGACCGCCTGTTCCCCCGTCAAAGGATTCTGCCCCCGGTTGGCTAGGGTCGCCGCCATAACCGCTAAATCTTGACAGGTGACGAGGACTGAACACTGGCGAAAATACAAATCCAACGCTTCATCAATGTCGCCCTCTAACATGCCAAAGTTGACCATCAGATGAGCCATAGCTCGGTTGCGATGCCCAGTCGCTCGTTCCGAGACGAAAACAGAGTCATCCACGTAGACATCATGACCCGTGTAGCGCTTGAACATGGCCAGCAGTTGTCGAATTCGCTCGCTAGCATTTGCGCCAGGGAGTAAACCCGTAGTTGCGATTGCCCCCGAATTGACCATGGGATTATAGGGGCGCTTCGACGTTTCATCGAGCCGAATTAAGGAATTAAACGGATCCCCTGTTGGCTCTACACCGACCTTTTGCAGAACGGCCTCTCGCCCTAAAAGGTCCAGCACCATGCCATAGACAACGATTTTAGAGATTGATTGAATCGTGAACTTTTGCTCCACATTACCGACATGAAACTGTTGGCCATTGATGGTCACAACACTGATCGCAAACCAACTAGGATCCGCTTTAGCTAGTTCAGGGATATAGCTAGCAACCTTACCATCCTCAAGATTGATATATTTTTGATATAAAGAATCGAGAAAATGAGTAAAAGGAGTCATTGGGAGGCCTCAGTTCATCACGATAAGTAAATAACTTCAGGACGAATAAATCCATCTGTAGCATCAGCTAAGCCCGCCAAAATAAACTGAAACCCGATCGCACTCAGGAGTAAGCCAAACATGCGTAGGCCAATATCTAAGCCGATTTCGTTGACAAATGTCTTTAATGTCTCACCCAGGAGTAGACAGACTAGCACGATAATGGCTGTTCCTCCGATCACGCCCATCAAACCCAGAAAGGTCGCCTGATCATGGGCCTGACCAGCATAGATGATCACAGTACTAATCGATCCAGGCCCTACAAAGATAGGAACACAGAGTGGGACAATAATTTTGCCAAAGTCAGACAGAGCTTCTTGCCATAATGCCGCCACAGTCATCGGTGAGTTCTCTGAAGGATCACAGGTCAAGCTTTGACGATCCTGCTGACATTGTTCATCCACTTCAGAGGCAATGGCCTGCTTTTGTTTGATTGACTGGCCTTGAGTCATGCCAATTCCAATTAAAAGGAGCAAAACACCTCCACTCAGTTGAAAAGCAGCCAATGAGAGGCCAAAAAAGTGTAAAACAGCCTGCCCTGTGACTAGAAATAGAAGCAGGAGTAGTGTCACTGTAATGGCGGTGAGTGCAGCCAACAGTCTTTGGATAGAAGGGCGATATGTGCTGGTGTAGGCCACAAACAGTAGCATATTTCCCACAGGGTTAACGATGGCCACTAGGGCTGCTGCAAAGTTACTGATCAATGTCCATTCCATAATGCCCATCCCATAATGCCCATCCCATAATGCCAGTACTGATGTAAAGCCCTATTAGGGATTAATCTGATCGTAGATCTAAGGATCTGGAGAAGGATCCTTACAGTCGTCTAGCTCGGTTATGAGCCCTTAGGTTTATACCCCATAACCTAAACAACTTCAAGCACAACGTTACTGTCACTTCAAAAGCGTTAAATTGACTCGCTGATTCCAGGCTCTTGAGCCATATCGATCATACTAGCCTCAGGATCCGTGCTGCACTCTTCAATCAGAGCCATCGAAAATTCTCCAAAAATTTTGAATCAGTAGTCGGTAATGGCCGTATAGATCTCCATCAGGGAAAAGAACGGATACCGGATTGCCATCTCCTCTGGCCTAAATCTCTGGTAATCAAAGATCAATAAAAAGATCAATAATCTGTCGAGGGCACCGGCTCTGACCCATTCGGATCCCTACTTCATCTCAGCGTCAGGAGGAAGGTGTCACTTGGATTGGGCTGGAGTACTCATAACAGCCTAGAGATAAGAAATGTACGATCAACTTAGCCCTGCTATCGTTGTGATGGTTGGTGATGGTGAGGTTATGAGGGAGAACGAGGTGCATTCGCGGCGAGCGGAGGCTAGCGTTGAGCTGTCGATTGTGTTGCCCTGCTACAACGAAGCTGAGAATCTGGATTATCTATTTGAACGGTTGACGTCGGTGTTAGCTCGTCTGCCCCTGACCTATGAAATTGTGTGTGTCAACGATGGGAGTCAGGACGAGACGTGGCTGCGACTTCGGGAACATCACCATCGGGATCCGCACATCAAAGTGGTGAATTTTTCGCGAAACTTTGGCAAGGAAATTGCGCTGACAGCGGGGATTGATTTCACCCAGGGAGCGGCGGTCATTCCGTTGGATGCTGATTTACAGGATCCGCCCGAACTCATCCCCGATATGGTGGCGCTGTGGCAGCAGGGGTATGACGTGGTGTACGGTGTGCGTCGAAGTCGGCAAGGGGAGAGCTGGTTGAAACGGTTGACGGCGAATATGTTCTACCGCTTCCTGTCCCGACTGAGCCGGGTGCCTATTCCGAGAAATACGGGTGACTTTAGGTTAATGGATCGAAAAGTAGTGCATGCCATTCAACAGATGCGGGAGCGGACCCGGTTCATGAAGGGGATCTTTGCTTGGGTGGGGTATAACCAGACAGCCCTCTACTATGATCGAGCCCCTCGGTATCAAGGACAGACAAAATGGAACTACTGGCGGTTGTGGAACTTAGCCGTAGAGGGAATTACGTCGTTTAGTTCTGTGCCATTGCGGGTGTGGAGTTATGTGGGGGTGAGTATCTCGGGGTTGGCGTTTTTGTATGCCTGTGTCCTGATCATGCGGACGTTGATTCACGGTGTGGATGTCCCAGGATATGCATCGCTGCTGGTGATTGTATTATTTTTGGGTGGAATTCAATTGTTGAGTTTAGGGATCATGGGCGAGTATCTGGGCCGGATTTTTGAAGAGGTGAAGGAGCGGCCTCTATACCTGGTGCGGGATAGCTACGGGTTTGAAGACATGGAGCCTCAATCACCGCCTCAATCACCTCGCTCGACTTATGTCCCGCAGCGGTCGACACCGCACTCTGGATCCTCCTCAAATGGATATCCTCGGGAGGCATAATGGTAGCGACACCTCAGCGGCGATCGACAGGGTTGATGTGGGGATCCTGGGGAATTGGGATCCTGGTGTGGGTAGTGCTGACGGGGTGGGTAATCTGGCCCATGATTGAGAATAGTTACCCCAATACGCACTCGACACAGTTCAATCTCAGCTGGAGTTTTCAGTATCAGCGCCAGTTTTTCAGTGGTCAGTTTTACCCTCGATGGCTGGAGTTTTCCAATTTCGGATTTGGCAATGCCACGTTTGCCTTCTATCCTCCGCTGTGTATGGTAGCGACCTTGCCGTTTCGAGCTCTGGGATTAGGGATCGGAGCCTCATTGATCGCCAGCATGGGCTTAGCTGTGGGAGGGTTGGGCTTGGGTTTGTTCCTCTATGCACGTCAGTTTTTCCCGGTGTGGATTGCACTCGGTGTCGCTGGGATGGGGATGACCTCGCCGTATTTTCTGGTGGATATTTATCAGCGGGGGGCGATTGGAGAAGTGTGGGCGATTGTGACGTTGCCCTGGATCCTATGGGGGTCGCAATTAGTTGTGTCGAAGCCGCAGCGGCTCTGGCCGATTGGGGTGTTGGCCTTGGCTTACGGGTGTTTAGTCTTGTCCCATCTGCCGACTTTGTTACTGTTTACCCTTGTCTGGATCCTTTACCCGATTGTGTTAGCACCACAAGGATCCTTTTGGTCAACCCTGATTCGTTGTTATGGCGGAGCGGCACTTGCGTTTGGGTGGACTGCCTTTTACCTGTGGCCAGCTGCCGTAGACCAACGGTTTATTCAAGTCGGATCTGTTAATGCGTTGGATGACTATGTGCCCCAGAATCGGTTGATGGTGGATGGGATCCTGCAGTTGCAACCACAATTGACAACTCACTGGTTTGAAACGGGCTTATTGAACACATGGTGGGTGATGGTCGGCAGTTTTGGGGTTGCGGCTGTGGTCCTCCTCGGGCTCTGGATGTTCAATCGATCCTCAGGATCCTCAGAGTCATCAGGATCCTCAGAGTCATCACCGGCAGAGGCTTCCGCAATAGTGTGGGATCCTCACTTTCAACGGGCGAGGATCTATTGGGTGGGGATTGGGATCCTGACAGTGTTGATGATGACAGATGTGTTGAGCTGGAGTTATCGCCTGATAGTGGTGTTGCAACGGATCCAGTTTTCCTGGCGGTGGATGGGGATCACGACAATCTTGATGCCGATGGTGGTGGGCAGTATCTTGTTTGTCGCTTGGCATCTGAGGGGACGTCAGGCTTGGTTAACAGGCGTGTTAGCTGTGATGGTATTGGGGGCGATGGGGGTGAGTGCGTGGCAGGGAGCCCAGATTTTAGATAAGGCTCTCTTTGTCCCTCGGGATATTGCCGTGTTTGAAGAATTAGCCGCAGAGAAGCAATTTCCCTTTGAACCCGAGCAACGACCGGGTAATCCCTTCATCCACTGGCACTGGATTTTCGCGGATGGCTTAGCTCTAGTGGATGTGCCGGAATATCGAGCGCGGGGCGTGGTGAAGGGGATGCCACCGGCGGAGGCGGATCCGTTGTTGCAATGGGTGGGAGAGGTTGAGGGTGATTTGAGTGTGGATCGGTGGGACTTTGGGATCCGAGAGTTTGTGGCGATTAATGAAACGTCAATGCCGCACTCAGTGCTACTGCGTACCTTTTATTATCCGGCCTGGCGCACTCGCTTAAATGGTCAATGGGTTCCCACAGAGCAGAGTCCGGAAGGGCGGGTGATGGTCACCATTCCCCCCGGTGAGCATAGGGTAGCAGTGATGTACCTGGGCACGTTGATGGATTGGATTGGGCGTGTGGCGACGGGGTTGACAGGAGTTGGGATCCTGGGTGGGGTGTGGATCCTGAAGCACCGATAGTTGAAAAATACACGGGGTAGTCGTGGCTTTTCTATAATAGTGTTTGGAGGGAAAGAGGATTGGTTATCAACCCGGAAGGAGTTATCAGAGTGGCTTGAGTACACCACGGGAGAATTCAGACTGAAGATGCTACCTGGAAATCACATGTTCTGTCTCAGTCATAGGGACATGTTGATCCAGGAGCTCTTGAGAACTTTGATCCAACACCATCCTCCTCATGAGTGATCCACTAGGCTTTAGACTAGGAGGACGAACTCAGCACATACTATGACGGATTCTCCCACAGCCTTAACTCCCACAGATCTCCTCTACGAGGGCAAAGCAAAACGGGTCTATCGCACCACGGATCCTGACCTACTCATCTGCGAATATAAAGATGATGCCACTGCTTTCAATTCCCAGAAGAAAGGATCCATTGACCTCAAAGGGGAAGTTAATTGTACAGTTGCTTCGCGTATCTTCACTTATTTGCAGACAGCAGGGATTCCGACCCACTTTATCGCCCAACCCTTTCCTCGGCAGATGGTTGTTAAACCTGTTCAGATTATCCTCATTGAAGTGGTAGTGCGCAATCGTGCTGCGGGCACCCTCTGTAAACGATTGGGGCTGGAACGAGGATCCGTTATTGCCCCTCCTCTAGTCGAGTTTTTCTATAAAAATGATGCGTTAGGGGATCCTTTAATCACTCCTGATCACGTACAGTTATTGAACTTAGCGACATCCACTCAAGTGGACCGTCTCCGTTCTTTAGCATTAGGTATTAATCAACATCTACGCTCTTTTTTCCGCGACTGTGATCTGGAATTAATCGACTTCAAACTAGAATTTGGGACAGATAGTTCGGGCTCCATTCTCCTGGCTGATGAAATTAGCCCAGATACCTGCCGCCTCTGGGATTTACGCACTCCTCCAGGATCCGAACCTCGTGTCCTGGACAAGGATCTCTTCCGATTTGATTTAGGGGATCCGGTGGCAGGTTATCAAGAAGTATTGCAGCGAGTGTTGGCGCAGGATAAGGATCCTGCAATCAGTTAACGGTTTGGAGTGTGGATCCACTAGCGGATTCTTTAAGCGCGAAAGCCATCTTTTCCAACCATTGGATTAAGCTTTCTAACTGTTTTGCAGGGGGTAATTGACCTAACCCTCGGACAACAACTTTGGGATTTCGACCACCTTGGTAAACAAAGCGGGATTGGAGATGATTAGGTAAGGCCTCCTTCAACCGTTGCCATGCTGGTTCAGCCATAGGAGTTTCCAGTATCACATGTTCCTTGTCTGGACGAATCCGAGCAAAGCCAAGGGATTTGGCGATGTGTTTGAGTTCCATAATGCGAAAAAGTTCTTCCGTAGGTTTGGGTAAGGATCCGTAGCGTTCGATCCACTCTGAGGAGATTTGGTAGAGTTCTACTCTAGAATTGCCGGTAGCAACTTGACGATAAGCTTTCATTTTTTGGTCGCCATCGGGAATATAGGTTTGCGGAATCATGGCAGTGACTTTCAAATCAACTCGAGTGTCGTCTACCGCTGGAATCTCTTGACCCCGGATTTCTTTAATGGCTTCTTGGAGCATGTCCATGTAGAGATCAAACCCAACAGCGTTGACTTGACCTGATTGTTCTGTGCCTAATAGGTTACCGACCCCTCGAATTTCCATGTCTCGCATGGCCAGTTGATAGCCGGATCCGAGTTGAGTGAACTCTTGAATCGCTCGGAGCCGTTTGCGGGCATCTTCACTGAGTTTGACTGCGTTATTGTAGAACAACCACGCATGAGCTTGAATACCCGCTCGACCGACACGTCCCCGCAATTGATACAGTTGGGAGAGACCAAAGGCTTCTGCTTTTTCAATCAAAATGGTATTGACACGAGGGATATCCAAACCAGATTCAACAATGGTGGTACACACGAGAATGTCAGTATCACCACTACTGAAGGTGAGCATTGTGGACTCCAGTTCACCCTCTTGCATTTGACCGTGTGCAATCGCAATCCGGGCACTCGGGATCATGTCACGGAGTTTACCCGCTACTTCTTCAATTCCCTCGACTCGATTGACTACGTAGAATATTTGACCACCACGGTCGAGCTCCTGCCGGACAGCGGTGCGAACAACTTCAGGATTGTAGGGGGATAGATGGGTCTTGATGGGACGACGTGATGGCGGTGGGGTAGTAATCAAACTCATCTCGCGGAGCCCGGACAGAGCCATGTAGAGGGTGCGAGGAATTGGGGTGGCAGTGAGGGTCAGGACATCCACTTGGGTTTTGAGGGCTTTGATTTTCTCTTTCTGGTTGACGCCGAACCGTTGCTCTTCATCAATCACGAGAAGTCCTAAATCTTTGAACTTAATCTCTTTGCCAAGAAGTTGATGAGTCCCCACAACGAGATCAATGTCTCCGGTGGCTAAGCGATTGAGGACATCACGCCGCTCTTCTCCTGTTCGGAAACGGTTCAATAGACCCACTTGAATAGGATAGGGGGCATAGCGTTCTTTGAGATTATTGTAGTGTTGCTGCGTTAGGATCGTCGTTGGAGCCATGAAGGCCACTTGCTTGCCCGCCACAACAGCTTTGAAAATCGCTCGAATTGCCACTTCTGTTTTGCCGAATCCCACATCCCCGCAGACTAGGCGATCCATCGGGAGTTCATTCTCCATATCCTGCTTGACGTCTTGAATGGATTTTAGTTGATCCGGCGTAGGCTGATAGGGGAAGGAGTCCTCCATCTCTTGCTGCCAAGGAGAATCAGTGGGATAGGCATATCCTCGCTGTTCAGCACGTTTGGCGTAAAGATCTAGCAGATCATGGGCAACTTTCTTGACGGCTTTTTCAACCTTACTTTTCGCCTTCTCCCACGATTTGCTCTCAAGCTTGTTCAAGGTGGGGGGGCGATCAGAGGTGGAGCGGTAGCGAGATAAGGAGTTCAATTGATCCGCTGCGACCCGGAGTAAACCATCTTGATATTCAATTTTGAGATACTCACGACTACCCTCCGAGTTGGATAAGACTTCCATTCCCAGAAAGCGGCCAATCCCGTGGGCTTTGTGCACGACATAGTCCCCCACTTGCAGTAAATTAGGATCCACCTGCTTCGAGGTCGCCCGCCGTCGCTTACGTACATAGCTAGCTGTCGCTAGGGTTCGCTGGCCAAAGAATTCTCGGTCCGTTAGAAGCAACATCCCCTCAGTGGGTAGGATAAATCCTTCAAGCTCAGCTAGGCCAGAATATTTCAAGGCAATGGGGGTCTGGGTTTCAACTAGCTTGTCAATAGCAGGAAAATCTTTAGGATTGGGGACGTATTGGGACGGGCAATCATGTTCTTGTAGGAGGGCAACGCCGCGAGAGGGCTGGGCTGAGGCCATCCAGACTTGAAATCCCTGTTTGCGCTGGTCTCGAATGAGTTTGGCGAGCTGACCAAACTGATGGGGGATGGCCGTCACGGATCGTGATTTGAAGTCAATATCGGATCCTGAGGCATCACTCAACTCAAAGGTGTAGATCCGCTTAAATGAAGCCAAGGATCCGAGGGCGGTATCAAAGGGTTTGTGAAAAGCTTTCAAGGCTGGCTCATTTTCAACCATCTGTCGGAATTGATCATCGGCGTGGGTGAGCCATTGCTGGCTATGGGCACGGGATTGATCGGGTTCATCGATGACAACAACGGTATCGGCAGGTAGATAGGCTCCCAATCCGACAGGATCCTCAAAGGCTAAGCCGAGGTAGCGACGGATCCCTTCAATTTCGTGTTCAGAGAGGAGGGCTTCGATCAAGGCATCAGGTAAGTCGGGGCGGTCTTGCAGGATGGGGGTGAGGAGAGCAGCATAGCTAGTGGGGGTAAGACTGAGCTCGGCAATCGGATCCTGGGAGCGCTGAGTAGAGGGGTCAAATTCGCGCAGTTTTTCTAGCTCATCACCGAACCACTCCAACCGGACTGGCCATTCAGAGGCAACGGGGTAGATGTCCACGATGTCGCCGCGCTGACTCCACTGACCTTCGGATTCGACCAGATCAACACGAGCATAGCCAAGCTGGGCTAGGAGGTGACTGAGATCCTTAAGGGACTGTTGGGATCCAGGCTTAAGGGTAGGGCAGCAGGATTGGAAGACCTCAGGTGGCGGAAGGTGTGGTTGCAAGGCACGTTCGGTAGCGATAACAGCCATACCTGAGCGACGTTTGCACAGATCAGCAAGGACTTGGAATTGCCCCCAGATGATCTCAGTCTCCGGGTCGAAGGGTTCATAGGGAGAGGCTTCGGAGGTGGGGTAAAAGTGCACAACCTCCCAGCCCATAGCTTCAAGCTGGGTAGTCCAACGGCCTGCCTCTTCCAAAGTAGCGGTGATGACCAAAAGGGAGGATTCTTGGCGTTGGGCAAGGGCAGAGGTGACTAGTCCTTTGGGGAGACGAGGAAGGCCTCGCAGGGGGAGGGGTGCGGCGGTCAGCTGCAGGGTGTCAAGGGAGGTCTGGAGGGCACGGACCAGGGGAATGAATGACATGGACATTGGTATAAGTAGACAATCAAAACATCCGCTGATGGATCCGAAGCAGTCTATCCCTCAGGGTGCGTGTGATCTCATTGTGACTCCAGTTTCGGCGAGTCCGGATCCTTCTAGCTACGGAATTGAGATTGGATAGCGTTGCCAAGGGCGGAGAGGTTATCGGCGAGGATCACACGAGTTTTAGTAAGAGCCGTAGTGGTATTCTCCCGGAAGCTGGTGACTTCAGGGACATTATCGCGGACCCGCACCCAAGCTCGCCGACTCCAGATGGAAAGATTTTTGGACACATTACTGACAAAAGCTTCCATTGAGTTATGTCTCCTAACTAAGTGACTCGCTCCCGATCCTAACGTTCCTGACAGAGCTCTGGCATTGACGGGGTTAGGTTTCGCCACGGTTTGGAAACTTGTCTGGAGGTGGAGCACAGTGCTCAATCCTCATGAGTCTTCAAAGGCCTCCACATACTCCACCCCATTGAGAGGGGATCATCGCCCAGCCCGCCGGATCCAATTGAACTGAGCGGCCTTATCTATCTTTTCAAATCACTTATCCATGAACAGGATCCTGTGAGGTCACCCCCTAAGTAGCTATCTCAATAAGATCAGCACAGTAAACAGGGCGGCACCACCAAGAAATGAGAAGAAGCAGTTTTCCTTCTCGTCAGGGAGCTCGCGATTGAGCACATTAAGAATAATGACACCTGCTAGAAATGACCAGACAATAGCAATTCCGGCTTCATTTAAATGGGTAATTTGTCCCAAGATCGCACCGATAATAATAGCTACAACGAGTAGCCATCGTCCTGCCATATCATACGATACTTGGTGGTGTTCACGTAGATTCTCATCAATGATGAATAGATGTAGAGCAATAGCAACAAAGAATAGGATACAAGCTAGTACACTATGCTCACCAAGTTCTTGTAGTAAGTATCCGGAAAGAATGTTTAGAACGGCAAACACATTAATATGGACCAAGAAAATATTTCTACTACTCTTTCCCCCGGCCTGTTCTTGCCGTTTTCCTCTCAAGGCCAACAAGTCTAAGCCATAAAAAAGTAAAAGTCCGATCAATGCCAAGATGTAGACATGGTTTTCGAGATAATTAATGACTGGAATCTCAGCATGTTGAAGCTCTTCTTGGAAATGACTTAATTCTGGAAGAATTTCAAGAAAGACATAGCCTAGAGAAAAGCCTCCAGCAAATGAAATCCATCGAAAACGCGGAATAATAGCAAAAATCGGTAACTGAGAAGCAAAAGCATGAATCAGGGCTAACCCGATTGCCATCATAAAACTGGGAGTAAGCATGATTGTTGAGTCGAAATGAAGAAATTAAAGCGAGATGACAAATTCTCACACAGTCTGAGGGTATACAGTCGATCACCAAAGGGGAGTGTATAGGCGCACGATAATCCCAGCATCAGTCACAAAGTTGAGGACCATAACGTTACAGTCAGTTAGAGCTTACTTACCGTATTCAACCGTACCTAAGTTCATGAATACGTTCATCAATAGTTAGTCTAGGACTATGGTATCCTTCCGTTCGGTGACCTAGATGAATTTCCCCTGAAGAGAGTAACAATATCCTCTGAACTGATTGAGAAGGATTCAAGGCCCTAACCCTCAAACTGAACACAATTTCATTTCCAATTCAGAGAAGGACTAAGGATCCACTCACGCAACTGGGCAAGGAGGTGCCTGGCCCTGTAATGAGTCAGACATAGGCAGGGAGATGGTCTTCTCTAAATACCTGTTTAAACATGTTTAAACAATAGTGTGCCCCAGCTGCTGAGCATTGCGGCTAGGGACACCTTATTCCCACGGATCCGGATCCTTTACTCCTTCGGCGTTGACCCATGCCTCATCCTCATCTCCCCTGAACTCGATCGCCCCAAAAAGGGATCCGACACTGTAGGTGGGATCCCTTTGGTGGGATCTGTTGAAGTTGGGGTGATGGACTGGACACTCTCTGCAACGGTAGTGACTCACTGTTGCAGTAAAGCCATTGCACGAACAATATCACCGCTGGTAATTATTCCTACCACCTTGCCCTCTGGGCTAATGACAGGTAATCGGCGAATGTCTCGTTGGTGCATCAAATGAGCTGCCTCGGATAACGGACGCTCAGGTTGAATGGATTGAGGACGACTACTCATCACTTCCCCCACTGTCTGTCCTAAGGCTTTGTGAACTTCCTTTTCGTAGCGGCGGGGATTTTTCAAATAGATCACGCTGTCAAGAAACATGAAATAAAGCGGCTGTTCTACGCCTGTTTCTTTCCACATTAAATCACGTTCTGAGAGGATGCCGACTAATGTTCCGTTGCTATCTACTACAGGTAAGCCACTGATCTGTTTCTCAGCGATAAGTTTAATGGCTTGTCCGATCGGGGTTTCCGGCTGCACCACGAAGGGATCTAGAGTCATGACATCGGCGACAGTTCTAGACATGAGTTCTTCCCTCTGGACGATGGATGGGAGTCGCAACCGCGCTCCTTATATCTTTAGCTTACTACGGACTCGATCGAAAGGGAAAAGAGATAATCGAATGTAACGTTTGAGGAGGTTTGAACTGATCACTAGGTCGACAGGGTCTGAGTTCATGGAGTCTAAATTCATGGGGTCTGAGTTGCTGAAGATGAGCCCTCGAAGGTAAGAAGGCAGGATCCTTGCTCTTAAAGGAACTTGATAAAATGGTATGGTTCAATCGAAATTTACCTCATCAGATAGAGCTTAGGTGAATCCAATGAGGTAAACTAACAAAATTGAGTCATCACCTTAAGTGAACGATAGTCATTAACTTAAGGGAATGATGTAGTAGCTATGGCAGATTAGCGGTTGAGTAGTTCAGGTATCGAGACTGGAATTGATTAATGTTGATGCCTGTGAACTGGTTCAGCGGCACATTGGTATCTCCAATCCCCAGGATCCACATCAGCTCCCCGGTGTCTGAGAAGTCGAGACGGTGGTCAGGATCGTAGTAATTGAAGGCTGCTTGCCAAGAGTCACCAAATACAGGATGGTTGACGGCGGCTTGCACAAAGGCCTCATTATCAGACCTGCGGTTCAAATAGGCGTTAGCATCTTTGATCCGGATATAGTCGGTTTGAGGGACCGCGACAGCTTTGCGTCCGCCATTCCAAGTGATACCACCCACAAAGCGGAGGTCACTGTCTGTGGTCTTCTGCTCGTTCCAATTGCTGTGCTGCACCACATGGATTCGTGTCTGCGTGTCATATCCTTGCTGTTGTAATAGAGCGACGACATCAGCTGTGATATCAGACTGACCGCCTTCTTTAACCCAAACGTCACCGCCACTATTGATTGTTTGAGACCAACGAGCCGTCATCGTAGATACAGCACCATCCCAGTCAGCATCGGCGTTAACATAGCCTCCGCAGGGATTGAAAACAGTATCCATCACCAGCTCTGACTTGGAGTTATAGGTTGAAGCATTGGTGCCATAGGTTCCAGCCACAGCTAGGACATTGCTTTGAATAAACCCACACCCGAACTCAGATTCCAGAATGGTTCGATCGGCAGCAGCTGAGTGGCCATCATCTTTATCAGGGGCATGGTCGTAGTGAAGCGAGAGTAGGTCAGTATTGGGATTAAAGTCATTGAGTGTGGGTGGCGGCGGTGTCGGACCTGGGGTGGGTGTAGCACTAGACCCGATGACTGTCAGTCCCAGAGTTAAGCTTGCGAGTTCTGATCCGGATCCGTTAGAACCTGAGAAGGCTGAGATCGATAGCTGCTTGTTCCCTGGAACAGTGAGTGGAGCCCACTCTGCAAAGTCTCCGTTGGAGTCCCCACCAATAGCATAGGGCACGACATTTTCTGTCTGAATGGTGTTGATCGGATCCTTGAACACGACACTATTCACACCTTCAACCTGAGGATCCACTTGTAGGGAGAGATTTGAGGGTAGGGTCCCTAGATCGAGGATTATTCCATCTTGTAAGTCGCTGTAACCAGAGACCACAGTGTCAGTGTCGCTATTGATTAATGACACAATCATTGAGCTGGCAACAGGTGTCGGAGTGGGTGTTGGTGTTGCTGTTGGAGTGGGTGTCGGAGTTGGGACTGGAGTGGGGGTTGCAGTTGGCGTGGGAGCAGGTGTAGGGGTTACAGTTGGTGTGGGAGCTGCAGTTGGTGTGGGAGTTGGAGCAGGCGTCGGTGTTATGGTTGGTGCAGGTGTGGGAGTTGCAGAGGATCCGTTCTGCACACGAACCACAAGGGAGCGCTCACCTAAGGCTTCCCCTTGACCACTTTTCTGGTTAAAGCCGGTGGCTGTGATGGTGTAGGTCCCTACCGTCGGCTTCCAGGGCTTGAAGTTACCAGAATTATCACCAGCTAGTGCAAACGGAGCATAGCTTTCAGTTTGAAAATTAGGGTTCTGATTCAAGCCAAACCGGACACTGCTAACCTCAGGTTGAGCATTGGCTACTACGTTGATTCTAGGGGTCTGGCTGAGATCGATCACTGCGTTGTTTAACAATGGATCCACAATGATCTCATCCGTATCAGCATCCACAAGCACAAATCCAGTGATGACACTGTCTTCAGGATCCTGTGGGGGATCAACTACAGGCTCATCTATGACCGTGAATGTTAACGAGGCTGAGCTGAGCTGACTCCCTCGCCCCTGAGACTCACTAAAAGCCGTGGCTGTAACGGTGTACTCTCCTGGTGTAGGCGTCCAGATGGTGTAATTTCCGCGAGAATCACCCAACAGCGCGTAGGGTACCACACTTTCTGTACTAGCTGCCTGACCGTTCAATGTGAAGACGACGCTGCCCACTGCACCGCTGGTGTTCGCTCGAATGCTCAGTTTGGAGGTGGGTAAGGTTGCTAAGTTCAAGACTTGAGCGTCAGATAACGTATTGAACCCCTCAATCTCAGTATTCAACTCGGCATTGATTAAGCTGAATCCGCTGATGGCTGCAGCCACTAACGTTGTCACTTGATCTTCACCGGCACTCACCGTGGTGATAGGAGAGCTGCCACATCCCGCTAGTATCATGACACTACAAACCGATACGCTTAAAGATAAGCCGAGACAAAATCGACGCACTTCTAAAGTCATATTTAGACCTTCTGGTAACAGAAACTCGCTCTGGAGCATTATGGATGCCCCTTGTTAGCCAGCCGTAATCTAAAAGACTTGAACAGAGTTTAACAATGTCAATTCCTCTTAAAAATGCATCGGCTCCTCGCGCCGGACTCTCAGTATTAATCAGTATTGGTAATCGGATCCTGTGGAATATGCGAACTAGCTTTTCGAATGCAGTTATTGTTTATGCTTGGTCTCATCATCACCCTACTATCCGGTGAACAGACCCGTTTTCCACTTAATAATTATCATCAGATATCAGTAGTGAAGAGGATTCTAGCTACTGCAGTAGAGGGACAGCCTGTAACTAATCCGTAAATCAACTGAGCCCAGTACCTGATAGTAACATAATTTAGTTAGTGAGTCTGAAACGTGTCCAAATCATGACGCGTCTACTGATCGGGGTCTGACAGTAGTCACAGCGTATCCGATGCAGGTTGCCGAGGCATGAAGCCGCCTAGCCCTTGATAACAAAAAAGATAAGAAAGCACATAAACTTTATAAAGCATAAATGAAGCTTCCAGAATTGACAACATTGTTTTCTCTCGACTCTGAAACCAAAATTTAAGCCCTCTGATGAGTGCGACGTAAAATCTATACCTGTGAGTCTCATCTAATAATCTTGAGACTGACCTTAGCAATGGTGAATAGTTTGAGCGGATCCTCGGAACTTGGACATCAAACATTAATAGTTCAAGGTTCCTGTCTCAAGACTAGGGTTCCGATAGCATCCATCTCAACCTGCCAACCTGGATCTACAACTGCTGTCGCCTCTGCCATCTCAATAATGGCTGGGCCTTTGAAGGTATCTCCTGTTCCCATCCATTCATGCCGATAGATAGGGACTCGTTGAAACTGCTCCATAACCCATACGTTGCGATGCCCAATAATAGGATCCTTTTGCTGAATCGGGGCCGTTAATGTCACTCGTGGTCGCACTTGTCGGGCGCTGAGGCGGCTATGGACCACTTCAATGGGTTGACTAGGATCCTGCCAGCCATATCGTTGGTGATGGATTTGATGGAAACGAGCTTGGATGGCAGTGGAAGTCTCATGCCATTCGATGGGAATCGTCAGTTCAAACGATTGGCCTCGATAGCGCAGATCTAAACTGGCGGCCAGGATCGGTTCATTAAGATCGTGATGAGCCTGTTGCCTTAATAGTTCAAGGTATTGGGCTCGGTTGAAGTCCCCGAGGGGTTTGAGCACAGCCTGACGGTAGTCGCGACGGAGGTCTGATAAGGCCATGCCGAACGCCGATAATACCCCGCAAGCTCTAGGGAATAGAACCGTTCGCATGTCCATCATGTCTGCTAGAGCACAGGCGTGCATCGGCCCTGCCCCTCCGAAGGCCATTAGGGCAAAGCTAGCGGGGACCAACCCTCGTTCCACGCTGATCACACGGAGAGCTCGGGCCATGTGGGTGTTGGCTAGGGTCCGAATCCCTAACGCCATGTCTTGAATAGATAGACCTAATGGAGTTGCGATGGATTGAATCGCCTCTGCTGCCCGTTGACGACTCAGCCGAACGGATCCGCCTAACACGCCACCATCGGGCAAGTATCCCAGCCACACATTGGCATCGGTAACGGTAGGGGCCACTCCACCTAAGCCATAACAGGCCGGTCCAGGTGTAGATCCAGCACTCCGAGGCCCCACTTGAATGCCCCCTCCTGCCACAACGGCGGCAATGGATCCTCCCCCGGCACTGACGGTGTGAATGTCGATCTGAGGTTGGAGGACCGGGTAGCCACAGACTACAGCCTGGGGAGTGAGTTGGGGGGATCCGTTCTGAACTAGAGCTACATCAGTGCTAGTGCCCCCCATGTCGAAGGTGAGGAGATTGTGATACCCTGACAACGATCCAACGTAAGCAGCACCGTACACGCCACCGGCAGGTCCTGAAAGGAGCACTTTGGAGGCATGAGCCGCCGCATCAGCCAGCGTAGTGACACCTCCCGAGGATTGCATAATAACGGGTTCTGGGATCCCTCGTGAGTGGCAGCCAGCTGCTAATTGAGTCAGATAGCGGGACAGAGGCGGGCTGAGGTAGGCATCTAGGGCGGTGGTACTGAGCCGTTCATATTCACGAAACTCGGGCGCCACTTCACTAGACAACGAGACATGGATCGTGGGAAAGGCTTGACGGAGAGCGGCTCCCAGTTGACGTTCGTGTTGAGGATAGAGGAAGGCAAACAGGAAACCAACTGCAATGGACTGGATACCCTCAGTAGTGATGATCGGGGCGACGGTTCGCAGGATCCGGTCAACTTCGGTCTTTGTCAGGGGTGTGATCACGCCATCTCGGCTACACCGTTCCTGAACACCCAAGCACCACACTCTAGGGATGACAGGATCCGGCTTGGGTTGAGTGAGGTCGTAGAGAGAGGGGCGGTTTTGCCGACCAATGTGGAGGAGATCTCGAAAGCCTACTGTTGTCAGCAGGAGAGTGGGAGCCCCTTGCCGCTCTAGTAGAGCATTGGTGGCAACAGTCATGCCATGGCTGAAGCCGTCGGGAGGTAAAGATCCGGGTCCACCTGAGATCCCCACCTGACCCAGTGCCGTAAAGACACCGTCTGCGGGAGCCCCTGTAGACAACACTTTTGCTGTCCGCAGCTGCCCATTCTGCAACAGAACCAAGTCAGTAAAGGTGCCCCCGATGTCAACGCCAACTAGAACCGGATCCTGCATATCATGTGGTGCTGTTAGGAGGGTGATTGGGACTGAAGGGCATCCAAGGACTCCACGGCTTTGTCTTGGACAATCCAGGTGGTGACAATATCCACTTGCTCCTCATTCCAAAACCCAATGGTGGAGACATCATAGCCCCTGGACCGGGTGTAAGCAATTTCGGGAGACCCACCGCCAAATCGAGTGGGGGCATGGCGCTGAGTCCAACGGGGATCAATCAGTTCACTAGAGGACTCCCCAGGCGTGACATAGGCAAGTACAGCGTCATAGCTATCGAGGAGCTGAGTCCGTTGACGGCCTTGAGGCTGATGGCACCCAACACAGTGAGCGTCTAGCAGAGGAAGAATATCACGCTCATAGGTAAACTCGGGCTCGCTCCTGAACATGAGTTGAATTGGATCGGATCCTGTTAGTGAGGTCTCGCTGGGAACAGTCACCGTGTAATCAGTGCTGTAGTCCCAATTCTCAGTTGCTTGAATCAATAAACGCTCCCCCTGAATGTCAAAAATGATCGGGGTCTCCGGCTCAGTTTCAATCGCCAATTCGCTGATCGACTGAGGGAGAGCAGCGTCGAACACAAACTGCAATACTTTTTCAATAGGAACGGCTTTAGACCCTTCAGCTGGGTCGGAACTTTGCACAGTGAACGACTGCGATTCCACCGATACCACCCAGCTAAACCCCATTACTAACGCGACGATGATGACCGATAGCAGCCGTAATCCCAGCACCCGTTTCGACTTAGCCATATCCATGTCCCAACGCTTCCCTGAAATGATATCAATCAACTTTGCGGATGGGACTCTTCTTGCCGCAGTCGCCAGCACCTTTACAGGCCGATTCACTGACTAAGATCCGTGGAAGATTGAGGCCTGTATCCTATCACTGTCCGGAGCCGTTAAGCGGTCAGGGCTGATTAAGGGATCCCTCTAGCCATCAGACTCAGGCTTCCCGCAAGCGTCGAAGCGGATCCACTCGGCAGTTGTGCCATCACAATCAAGTCCAGTTCAGTTTTGCTTCTCAGGAGCTCGATAGGGTCGGCGAGGTGTAGTCGCGGTCGCTAACTTCTGCACAATGGCCAAAACATCTCGGTAGTGGGTTTGGATCCGTTTAATTGTCGGTTCGGGAAGATTGAACTCCTGACGATATGAGTCTTCAAGAGCCATTTTTTGTTCTGTATAAGCCTCCTTCAACGCTGCTTCAATACTGGGACGATTGAGCGTAATCGGAATATCAACTTTAATCACCAAATCTCCATTTGGCATCACCTCAAGCCCCCGCAGGACGATGGGCTCATTGCCATGCTCGTCTCTGACTTTTTGGTAAGACTGCAGCAAGGCTGACCAGTTAATCCCAGCCGGGAACAGCAGTTCAATTGTGCTGGTGGCCTGCTGAAATACTTGAGCAAACTCATTGGGTCCCAACGACTGACGTTCATTGGGAGGGAATCGATTGAACTTGCGCTGACGCGACGCCTGATAGCTCAAAAACACATGCTGGCAGGTGAGATCCTCCATTTGTGTTGACGCATTGATAGTCCATCCTTCAATACAAGCGCCGGTTAAATTTGCCCCTGACAGATCAGCCCCACTTAACTGTGTCCCGATCAACAAGGATCCGTGCAAATCAGCTCCACTCAAATTGGCCTGGTGGAAATCGGCCCCCGAGAGATTCGTGTTACTTAAATCGGCCCCAGTTAAATTTGCTTCTTGCAATTGAGCCGCTCGCACATTGGCCCCCCGCAAATCCGCTTGGATGAGGAAAGCCCCTTGCATATCCGCTTCTACCAAGGAGGAGGCTCGTAAGTCTGCTCGTAAGAGATAGGCTCGTCGCAAATTAACACGGACTAGACTGGTCATGAACAGATCCATTGAATTCATATTCATGCCCCGCAGGTCCGTTCCATCCAGATTCACCTGCAGCGCTGGATTCTCTTTGCGCCACTTGTTCCACGTCACACTTCCACGACGAACTAGCTCTCGAAGCTCCATGCTCAACCCCATTGACGTTTAAGAGGAACTCTCGCTACCTCGCTGTACTATATCCTCTTCTAAAGGCATTGTCCGAATCGAGATCAAGCCATCCCCACTACTGAGTTTGAACACTTGAGTTCCGGATCCTGCTCGATCTTCTAGCGGTGCGTCTGGCATGGATCCCATCATCATTTCACCCGCTTCTGATTGCCCGATCAACTGCACACCAGGATCCACTAATACGGCCCCTACCAGCCCATCTGTCTTCCGTTTGAACTGCATGGCTTGAATACCAATCGCCCCACGTTCTACTAAGGCGTAATCTTCAATGGCGATTCGCTTAAGATACCCTAGGCGAGAGGCCAGTAACACTTCGCTTCTAGGAGGGGCCAAAACCAATCCTGCAATCGACTCCTTCTTGTGCAATCGCAGGGCCTGATTTCCCATCGCGGTTCGGCCCATCAAAGGCACCTGCACATCATCCACCGGTAACCGCAGGATCCGGCCCCCCGAGGTGACGATCACCACTGAATTTGTGTGAGTTTGAGACCCCTGATAGGTTAACGCCCACCCCAGCTCATCGTCCTCTTTCAACTTCAATGCAGTGGATCCTCGGCTCGTTAATCCAGTCAGTTCTGTTAAGTTCACCCGCTTGAGGCGACCTTTGCGACTGAGCACGATCAGGTCTTGATGGGTATTCGCCGGATCCACAGGCAACACGGTCATTATGGTTTCAGTGGTTGGTAGTAGGGTCACCAAAGGGGTCCCTCGAGCTTGCCCAGAGGATAGGGGGATATCGGCAATTTTGAGCGTGTAGGCTCGCCCTGCCACCGTCAACACCAGTAGTTCCTGCGCTGAGGTGGTAAGGTATTCAGCGATCACTTGATCATCACTGACTAGGTCCCGATGACTAGACTTACTGCGGGAGCGGCGTGATGGAATCGGCAGTCGACGGAGATACCCTTTTTGTGTTAGTTGGAGAATCGTCTGTGTGGGACTCTCCTGCTCAGGATCCGGACTATCCAGGGCTTCAGCTTGAATGTCAGCTTCTGTACGCACTTGCGTTCGACGGTCATCTCCATAGGCTTTCTTGAACTCGCGAAGTTGCTTTTTGAGATAATTCAGGAGCTTACGACGATCTTGCAACAGCCCCTCTAATTCTTCAATGCGAGCGCGGAGGGAATCGTATTCTGATTGTAATTTCTCCTGTTCCAATCCCGTCAGACGTCGCATCGGCATGGCTAAGATGGTGTCCGCCTGTAGGGCTGAACAGGCCAGAACCTCTTGTAATTGGACTTTGGCGGTCGGCCCATCGGGGGCATGGCGCAGAAGATCAATCACAGTATCGAGCTGGGCTAAGGCGAGGAGCATCCCTTCGACCTCATCCGCCTTACGTTGCACCCGATCCAACTCAGCTTGAAAAATTCGAGTTAATGTCGCTTCCCGAAAATCGAGAAAGTGTTGGAGCAGCTCCTTCAGGCCCATTTGCCGGGGCTCCCCTTCCTGCAAGGCTAATAAAATTACCCCAAAATTAGACTGCAGCGGTGTGAGTTTGAACAACCGACCCAATACCGTTTGTGGATTGGTATCCTTGCGGAGTTCCACTACTACCCGAATCCCATTGCGATCTGACTCATCACGGAGATCGGAGATACCACTAACCCGATCCTGGGAGACCAACTCGGCCACTTTCTCAATCCAAGCCGCTTTGTTGACTTGATAGGGAAACTCGGTAATAACAATGGCCTGCCGTCGATGCCGCCCTTTGCCATGATGGATTTCTTCAAACTGAACACAGCCCCGCACCGTAATGGATCCTCGCCCTGTTTCATAGGCCTCTTGGATCCCTTTAGTATCAATAATTTGGCCCCCGGTGGGGAAGTCAGGCGCGGGAATTTTGCTCATCAATTCCGCAAGCGTGCACCCCGGTTTGTCCACCATCAATAACAACCCATCCACAATCTCGTTCAAATTATGGGGGGGAATATTCGTCGCCATACCAACGGCAATGCCGGAGGATCCGTTGATCAACAGTAGCGGTAGGCGGGCTGGGAGAATGGTGGGCTCTGACTGGGATCCGTCGAAGTTCGGCATGAACTCGACAATTGTGTCTCCGATATCCTCAAGGAGAGCCTGTTCGCCCATCGCGGCCAACCGGCATTCGGTGTAGCGCATGGCGGCGGGCGGATCGTTATCAATAGATCCGAAATTGCCATGACCGGCGATCAGGGGGTAGCGACTGGAGAAGTCCTGGGCCATGCGCACCAGAGCATCGTAGACCGCTTGATCGCCATGAGGATGGTATTTACCCAGAACGTCTCCGACGACGCGAGCACATTTGCGATAGGGGCGATCGGCAGTCAAACCCAGTTCATGCATGGCATACAGGATCCGGCGATGTACAGGTTTAAGGCCATCACGTACGTCGGGAAGCGCCCGACCCACAATGACACTCATGGCATATTCAAGGTACGACTGCTGCATTTCGCCGTAGAGATCTGCCGGAATCACGCGCCCGATCCCGTTATCAAAACCATCCATCCTGAGTTGCTGGGTCATGGGAGTATCTGCCGATGTCTTCAAATACAGAGGAGCCTAGGGCTAGAGTGTAGAGCCGATCCGGAGATCATGGCCATCCCCGATGGACTTACCCTATCAAGATTCATCACTTTATCAAGACTGATTCAGGTGCGGTCAAGCTTGTGATCTCCAAATTGATGGTTCTACCTCAGGCGTCTGCCTCACTCCGAAATCCTAACGTGATTGTTCCTGTCTGCATTAGGAAGGAGGTAGCTACTCCCTTGAGGTTCATGTCGAACTGGATCCTAATCACTCAGGGGAGATTGGCTTGATCCGACGGATCCCACTGGAGACTCTGACTGAGGAACAGCTGGAGAAGCTTATAGACTGTCACTCTGAACTTGCACTAGAACGATGCGCTAATGCTGGGATCCTTAGACCTATAGCAGGGGTAGTTTTTACTTAGCTTGACTGTTCCGTCCCTCTGTGTCCCAACTTGTAGTTACAACTCTCCAACTAAATGGAATTGACGGGCGGGGATTCCTGAGTCAGCAGAGATCGTACAGTCTTCAAAAGGTTTCGAGGATCCACAGGTTTGCTCATGTAAGCTGTGGCCCCCAAACTTATGGCCCGCTGCTGGTGACGTTCTCCACTTCGAGAGGTCAACAGAGCTACTGGCAAGGCATGCCAATGAGAATGAGCTCGAATCGATTGTAGAAGCTCGAATCCTGTAATCCGAGGCATTTCAATATCAGTAATAATCAGATCAACGTCTCCCTGGCGTTGCCGCAACTCATCCAGAGCCTCTTGACCATCCCGGCAAGCAATGATTGTATACCCGGCTTGACTTAAAATCTTCTCAACTGCCCGTCGCGTTGCGACAGAATCCTCAGCAATCAGGATGGTAGGCACACTAGTCTTAATTGATTGAGTGGATGTCACAGTGGGTCGGTAATCCTTTAACAAGGATCCGAATTGGTAAGGTAGCATTACGGGCACCACCTCCCCGGTACCCAATATCGTGCATCCAGCCACATATGAGGGCACCACAATTGTGTCATCAAACGGTTTCAGTACCATCTGCCGTTCACCCAACAGGGCATCAACAGAAATCGCAACAGGAGTCTCGGAGCCACTGAGGACAATCACAACCCGAGGATGAACTTCATCAGCTGGAGCTTGGGCATAAGGTAATAGTTTCGTGAGTGAAATTAACGGAATAGGTTCCCCTCGCCAGGGCACCAATTGGAGGCCGGAACTGATGTCAGTGGACTCGGAGGCTTTAGACTCAGAGGCTTTGGTAATAAAATCCCGGTACGCCATAATTTCCAACACACTGGTAGCCGGGATCCCGATAATTTGTCGTTGAGATTGACATAGGATTAAAGGCAGCAAGTTCAATCCTAAAGGTAACCGCACCGTAAAGGTCGTACCTTGCCCAGGTAATGTGTCAACTTCAAGATTTCCCCGCAACTGTGCAATCTGTCCCCGCACCACATCTAGCCCGACTCCACGTCCTGAGACATCACTTACCTGAGCTGCCGTTGAAAATCCCGGTTGAAAGATGAAATTGAGAATACTGTCTCGTGTCAGTTGTGCCATTTCCACTGTGGATGGACACAGTTTGCGTTCAATCGCTTTCCGGTACACTCGGTTCAAATCAATCCCTTTCCCATCATCCTGGAAGCTGATGACCACCTGATTTCCCTCTAGGGCCGCCTCCAACTTGATGGATCCTGACTCCGGTTTACCTAAGGAGAATCGCTCCTCGGGTGTTTCCAAACCATGGTCAACAGCATTGTTCAATAAATGCATAAATGGGGTTTGCAATTGCTCCAGGAGGACCTGATCAACCAAGACCTCCCCACCGACAATCATCAGCGCTGCTCTCTTTCCACAGCGGCGGGCCAAACTATTCACACGAGGAATGAATCGCTGCGCCAATGTTTGAAAGGCCACCAAGCGAGAACGCGTCACGTTAGAGTAGAGGGCATCCAACTCTCTGCGTCCCTGCTCCACGTCTTCCAACAGTTCGCGATTAACAAGATCCACATCCGAGCGGGTTTCCTGAATGCGAGTTATCAATTCCTCAAAATTTTGCAAACTTGTGTGTAAAGCCGTATAGCGGTCTAGTTCTAGAGGGTCGAACTCACCAAGGGATCCATGACCATTGCGCGTGCCCATGTGTTGAGTGGACATCTGATCGTAGAGCAGCTGCACTTGATCTCGTAGAGGTTGAAACTGTTGAGATAATCGTTGTAACTCGTGACTAGCCTGTTTCAGTTGCTGCTGCTGAATCGCCAGTCGTTCATAGCGAATGATGAGCTCTCCCACTTGGTCTGTCATATCTTCCAGTCGACTTAGTGGGATCCTAATCTGAGCCTGAGGGGTAGGTGCTTCAACTTGGGTTTCAGTGGAATTGTTCTCAACCACCGGTGGTGATGGAGGATCGGGTTGACCCAAGAGCGCTTCAATTTGATCCTCAATAACCTGTTTGTGCTCAGCTTCATTAGATGATAACTCCTCAAAAAGGTCGCCATCCAAAGAGCTGCCTTGCAGAAGGTCTTCTTCAAGAGAACTGCTTTCGAAGAAGTCACCTTCAATTGAGCTGTTCTCAAAAAAGCTATCCTCTAATGGATCAACGACTGGATCAGTAATGGTCAGTGAAGATTGAGTGGGCCCTCCTTGCGACTGCAAAAACTCAGCCCGCTGTTCACGAATATGTTCAATAACCAAGCTGATCACAGCAGGTAGGGGAGGATCCGTTTGGGGCTGCTCCACTGCTTGACGCAGCGCCTGGGCTGCTGCTGCCAGCCAATCCAAACTCAGAGTCTCGGCGAGCAATGAACACTCTTCGACAAATTCACTGATTCCCCCCTCAATATCCGGTCCCCCAAAGATTGGATCCGGATCAGGCTCCTGCTTCAAGAGATCCTCGACCCGAGTCAAACAGTCTTCTAAATCGACTTCTAACGCTGCTTTCACTAGCGGAAAGGGAGCCGTTGCCTTCATCGGCAGATCTTGTAATTGAACCGATTGAGTGGGCAGGTTCGCTAAGTATTGCTCCAACACCTCAAGTAGAGCCGGATCTACAGCCGCGTCAGACCGGGTTGCCGCTTCATCTAGAACAAACGCTATTTCCTCTACGCCCCGCTCGGCTAGTTGCATTGCCGATTCTGGTTCAGGGAGGCGATTATCCCGCATGGCCTCATATAAGTCCTCTAATTTGTGCGCTAACTTACCTAAGCTAGGAAGCTGGGCTAATCCGGCCCCCCCTTTCAAGGAGTGTGCCGCTCGTAATACGGATCCATAATCTATTGCCTCTGGTGTCGTGAGATTAGATTGGAGCGTCGCCAGATACTCAGGTGCATCTTCTTCTAAGAAGCACTGGCGAGCTTCCTGGGCAATCGACTCAAGTAGATCAGGATCGATATGAGTGGACATAACACCGGCCTATGGTTCTAAGCGGAAGCGGGACATGGACTGCTCAAGACTCTGGACCTCACGAGTTAAATTCTGTAGAGTCGCTGCAACTGTCTGAGCATCCTCAGCGGTTAGTTGAGCTGTTGAGACAACGTGCTGCATCGTCTGATTCATTTGACGCGATGTATCAGATTGCGCACTCGTACTGCCCGAGATCGTCTGGAGATAAGAGTCAATACGCTGGCTCACGGTGGCCAAGTTCTGTAGTGTCAACTGAACCTGACCTACTAGCTCACTCCCTTGGGTTACCTGCGTTGTGCTCTCAGACATCGCTTGCTGTACATCCGTCGACTCCACCTGAATTGTACTAGCCAGCTGTTCAATCGACTTTGTGGCTTCAGTCACTTGCTGAGCTAGATTTCGAACTTCATCTGCAACCACCCGGAACCCGCGCCCGTGTTCACCGGCTCGCATTGCTTCTACTGAGGCGTTGAAGGCTAGTAGATGCGTCCGCTCGGAAATCCCTGAGATCACAGCCGCGATCTTAGCAATCTCCTGAGACGACTGAGCCAGTCGCTCTACTTTAAGTGCTGTCCCTGCCACTGCCGTGCGAACCTTATCCATATTCGCCGCCGCCACATCTATCGAGCGATCCCCTTCTTGTGCTTCAAATGAGGCTTGCTGTGCGATGATGGCAGCCTCTTTCGCTGACTGAGCCACCTTTTGAACCGAGGTATCCACCGTATCGACGGCTGTGAGAGCCTTAGTCACTTCTTCTGACTGCTCTAAAGCATTAACGGATAGCTGTTGAACAGAAACGGATCCGTGTTGGGCCAGTTGGGTCACCTGTAGGGTTACTGTTTTGACCTGCATTACCAGCTGCCGTAAGCTACTAATGGTGCTGTTAAACGCATCAGCAATAGATCCGATTGCTCCATCTGTCATAGAAGCTTGCACTGTCAGATCACCATAACGAGCCCCCTCAATATCTAATAGCAGGTTAATCACACCCCGCTGCAGCGCTTCCTTTTCGTGCCGCTGTTCCTCGGCCTCTTGTCGCCGTAACCCTTCCTGCTGTTTGAGAGCTAGGAGGTTTTCTTCAATCGCTGTGGCCATCTTATTCATTTCAATTGTCAGGGTCCCAATCTCATCCTGTCGCTCCCCAGGATCCACTCTGACGCCCTGCTGACCTGCTCCCACCCGCTGCGCAAACAGAGCTAGATCTTGAATTGGAGTGACCACGACGCCTGAGGCCAGAATGGCGACGCCAGCCGTCAACCCTAGTAGCACAAGTCCTGCCACTAGGTTGAGACGGATCTGACGATTACGATTCTCAACGAGGAGAGCTTCCGCCTCGCCTACCCCCACAACACCCACTCGCTCACCTTGAAAGTTGATGAGGGGCGCGTAACGCATCAGATACCCTTGACTGCCTAACTGAACTAATTTGAAGATCTGATCTTGCTCGGCATCGTAGATGGCGGTGGCGACATCGTCAGGTAGAGGGGAACCAATCGCCCGAGTCTGGTTGTCTGAGTAGGGGGCTGTTGTCCCCACGAGTACCTCTTGAGCGAAGATTGAAGCAATTGGGACACCATAAATCTCCTGAAAGTTATCTGTGAGCGGGTGATTCCGGTTCAGCAAACTCCCAACCATCACCGCCCCGATAATGTTTCCCTGTAGAGAGACGGGATGAATTGCCATACTGGCCAGCCCTGACTCGAAGGATCCTTCCCCCGCTTCGGGCCTCAACGGAATTGTGGCTTGGGAGTCGAGGCCTAATCGAGGCAAAACATCGGCAGAGAGTAATTCTACACTAGTGATCGCTTCTTCACGGTTGAACATTGCTTCAACAATGGGTAAATCTCCCAGTTCAGATCCGGGTGGGAGCGAGACTGTACGATGTTCAATCGTTGCTGTATCAGACGGTAATTCTGGATAGGACGAAAAGTCCTCCACATAGAGCTGAGAAAACTGCACTACGGCACGCCCAGACCGATCGAGAATTACCCGAAAGTTTTTCGTTAATTCTGGGGCTGGGTCATCAAAGGCCCCAAACGCATCAAACAACACGGTCTGAAGATAAACTCGATTTGCTTGAATAGATTCAGAATCGTTTAAATTTACCTCAGCATCTTGAATGAGCCGAGCAATTGAGGCTGCTTGCGGCAAACTCTCATTCCCAATCCAGAGTACATACTCCTCTTCAAACGCTGTGCCAGCCTGAGCGAGATCATCACGGAACGCTGCACTAAAGTTTTGTTGGGTTACAACAACGTTGGCTACCGTGAGTGCGGCAACAGGGACAGCAGCTACAGCTGTTAACAAGAGAGTAATCCGGCCCCGCAAGTTTAGGGCCTGCCACCCACCCTTACCTTTCGGTGGTGGAACTGAAGCTGATGAATCGACGAAAGTTGGAGGGGCTGAGTAGTGTGTGACAGGATCGGCTGACGGTTCTAAAACTGTACTATCGGCCACTAGAGTCGCGGTTTCCGCCATGCCATCAAGAGCCTGCTGAGCCATACTCCCAAATATCCCGGCTGGATCCGAGGTAATTACCTGTTGATAGAGAGTTCTAGCTCGGTCCAAGTCTCCGTCTTGCTCCGCCGCATTCGCCTCAAAAATGATATCCATCAGTTGAGGGTCTGCACTTGAGTTTAGGTCCGATGTCATTACAGCTGACACTGATGCGTGAGACGGATCCTCGATCGCAGCATCTTTCCGAGAAACGTTATCTACCATGAGATAGAGCCTATCGCCTACAAAACAGGAGTGACATCCCCACGCAGTGAGGGGCCTCACAGGATAAGGGCTAGGAGTATCTGGAGCGACTATCCCCGAGACAGAATTACTATACCGTGATCATGCGGGAACGTGGAGTACTGGGGCACACATAACTAAGGCTTTAAACTAATTTTCGTTATCAAATTCGATAGCTTCGCCTCAAGCTTTATTGGTAGTCTGATTAGCTAGCGTACTGACTCACCAATCCGAGTAGCTCTTTGGGGGCATAGGGCTTGGCAATATAGGCATTCCCACCTTGACGGAGGGCCCAGAACTTATCGAACTGTTCTCGCTTGGAGCTGCAGAAGATGATGGGAACCGTCGCTAAGGCTTGGTTTGCTCGAATCGTGCGACAGAGCTCCAGGCCACTCTGTCCTGGCATCACAATATCTAGCAAAATAAGATTAGGGAGATCATTTGACTGTAACCAGGTCCAGGCCTCCTCTGCTGTACCGCAAACACTAACCTCAAACCCAGCTTGAGTTAGAAGTCCAGCCGCAACCTGTTGTTCAGCCTGACCATCTTCAACGACGAGTATTCTTTTCATGAGCTGACTTCCCTGACCTAATCTAATCTTGAGGGGATCCTGCTCCCACGATACAGCAAGACATCCCGTCCTGAGTGGCGTTCCCCAGTAGTTCAAAAGCCAGGGGCAACATCAGTACCCTCTTGAGACATATGTACAACCTCCCCAACTCCCTGTCTTTGAACTTGAATGCTGTAGTAGGCGAATTGTTTAGCCAAACCTAAGGATAAAGTATTGTGCAAACACTATATTCCGACAAAAAACAGGATCCAATGATGGATCCCGTCAACTTTTAAGTATGTTGGAGAGTTCTGCTACGGTCTAGCTAGCGGCTTCCATTGCTGCTTCAATCCAGCTATCAAACATCTCTTGATTCTCAGACACCCACTCTTCGGCATGGCGGCGAATATCTTCTGGTGTATCTTCCCCTTCTTGCATTAAGAGGTTCTGGGAAGAGATATCTAAGATGGGGATTTGAACAGACTCAAGGAAAGCGGCGGCAGCTGGGTTGTCGGCTAAGAACTCGTTGTTAGCGACAATTCGCTGACGGTCGTTTTTGAAACCAAGGTTTTTACCCTGAGCCATTGTTTCATCTTCGGAGACTTCACCAACTTCTTCAGGGAGAGAGGTGAAGGGCACTTCAATCCACTCAACATCTTCACCAGGTTGCAGTCGGCCAGTTACCCAGTAAGGTGTCCAGGTGTAAAACAGAATGGGCTCGCCCTGCTCAAACCGGGTAATAGTATCAGCCATCAAAGCGTCGTACTTACCTTGGTCATGCTCAATGGAGTCCCGTAAACCATACTCATCTAGGTGGTGCTCAATTACGACTTCACACCCCCAGCCAGGATTACATCCCGTTAGATTGGCCTTACCGTCGTCATCACTGTCAAATCGAGCAATGACCTCAGGATCCTCGAACTGCTCAATGCTGGTGATACCAGATTCATAGGATTCCTTATCAATCAGGTAGCCTTGGATCGTGTCATCAACCAAGACAGTCAGGCGTGACATCGTATCGTCGCCGCCATTCTCTTGGTAAAAACCGTTGTGAAGGTTCTCCCAATGAACAGGTGCGTAGTCAATATCCCCGCTGGCAAGTGCCACGTGCATGGTGACATACTCAACTTCACGGGCATCCTGAACGTCGTAGCCCAGCTTTTCCATGCCAATGTTGACAATCTCAGTCTGGAACAACTCACCTAGCACTGAGAAGGAGGGTGTTGCTTCAACCCCGTCTCCAGGCATGCTGGTGTCAGCCTGCACAGTAGATTGATGAGTGGCTACGCCGAGGGTCAGTGCCGCTGCACCAGCGACAGCAAGAACAGAGGTACGATTCAATTTCATAAGTTGCTTTTTGAACGCGTCAGAGGTCAATTGGGTTAAGAGTTGAGACCGTCCAAGATCCAGAAAAGTTCCTGATCTTACACTATGTCTACGGATCCTTAACCGTAGGTTAGAGCCTAGTTGCAGATCTCTAAAATTTGCTAAGGCTACTCGATCAAGCTTCAGAGGGTGTTTTTGTGTCCTGGGACCGAGTCAGAGACAGGATAAAGCCTAGAGGACCTCGCTGCAGAAAAGGCGTCCGGCTAGGCTGCCCCAGTGCTTGAGTAACCCGATCCAAGATGATGGCGACAATGACAATCCCTAGCCCACCCGTTGAAGCTAGGGCAATATCTAGGCGTCCAATCGCCCGGTTTACCATCTGGCCTAACCCTTCAACACCAATTAGTGAGGCAATCACAACCATAGAGAGTGACAACATAATGGATTGGTTCAGTCCGGCTAGGATAGTTTTCATGGCCAAGGGAACCTGAGCTTCCCATAGGACTTGGGTTGGAGTGGATCCGAAAGCTAAAGCTGCCTCAATGACATCCTCCTGAACTTGTCGGATCCCCAGATTGGTTAAACGAATAATCGGAGGTACTGCAAAGATGAAGGTCACAATCACACCGGGCACCTCGCCAATGCCAAACAGCATAACGACTGGAACCAGGTAGACGAAAGCAGGCAGGGTTTGCATGGCATCCAGCATGGGCCGCAGTACCGCTTCCACCCGATCATTGGTCGCACTAAAAATGCCCAGAGGGATCCCAACTGCCGCACAGAAGGCAACAGCTGTGATCACCAGAGCTAAGGTCGTCATTGCCTCTTCCCAAGCCCCCATAAGACCCACCAGTAACATGCCAATAAAGCTCAAGATAGCAACATTGGGCTTCGTCACCTGCCAGATGACTAATGGCATCACGAGGAGGAAAAGCAGAGGGGGAATAGCTTGAAGCAGGTCTTCAATCCCTGCCAATGCTAATGCAATGGGAACACGCACTGCCTGGAAAAAAGGGCGGAAATTATCAACCACCCACTGAATTACCACTTCAATCCAATCACCTAGGGGCAGAATAGTGTCTTGAAATGGATCCAAAATCATTAGATGATCTAACACGTGATCTCCCTGAAAATTACCCAACAAATCATGCATCACTCATTTGCTTCAGTGCCGTTGAAAAACTTACCTAAGCACTTCTAGTCCGTTGAGGCTTGACTAACCTTTTTCACTGTAGAATCAGCTGGCTAGCGGCGGAACTGGCTGGTCCCCCACAGGATCCTCAAGTGACATGGACTGATTCAGCCGACCAATGCTAGACAAAATGTCGGACTGTTCAACAATACCCTTGAAGTGCCCGCTTGAATCGACAACAGCAATTGGGATATCTTGATCGAGATAACGGAAGACATCTTCAAGACTGGTAGTGGCATCCACCTTGGGGAAATCTGTCACCATCGCAGTGCTGATATCAGTTTCACCCTGCTGCATTGCTTGGGCCAATGAGGCCTCACGGATGATTCCGGCAGGAAAACCGTGACGGTCGACAACATACAGTTCATCAAGGTTGTGAATCTGCATCTGTTCCTGAGCCGCTCGGAGGGAGTCTCTCCCTAAAATGACGTGAATAGTCTTGCGAGCAATGGATCCTGTCTTCAGCACCTGAGCCCGGTTGACATCAGCGGTGAATCGAGCAATGTAGTCATCGGCTGGATTTGTGATGATGTCTTCAGGGGTACCCACCTGGACAAAATAACCGTCACGCATCACCGCAACCCGATCACCAATTTTGAGTGCTTCTTGAATGTCGTGGGTAATAAAAACGATGGTCTTATGAAAAGAATCCTGTAGTCGCATTAATTCATCTTGCATATCGCGTCGGATTAACGGATCCAGAGCACTGAACGCTTCATCCATAAGCAAAATGTCAGGATCCGTAGCTAACGCTCGGGCCAGACCCACACGTTGCTGCATCCCGCCACTCAGATTTGAAGGCAAACGATCTGCCCACTGCCGCAATCCCACAATTTCTAGCGTTTCAAGGGCTTTCTGACGTCGCTGTGTGGGGTCAACACCTTGAACTTTGAGGCCATACTCCGTGTTTTCAACAACAGTCTTGTGGGGAAAGAGGCCGAACTTCTGGAACACCATGGCTACTTTTGTGCGTCGGATCTGCCGCAGCCGCACATCATCAGCCGCTAAGACATCCTCATTGTCAATGTAGACGTGTCCCCCAGTAGGTGGAATCAAACGGTTGAGGCAGCGAACCATCGTTGATTTACCGGACCCGGATAAGCCCATGATCACGAAAAGTTCACCTGCTTTAATCTCAACATTGATGCCTGCAACAGCTAGAACATTACCGGTGGCTTGAAAAATGGCATCGCGAGTGTAGCCTTGCTCAAATTGCTTGAGAGCTCGCTCAGGATCCTTGCCAAACACCTTAACTAAATTTTCGATCCGAATCTTAGTCGGAGCCGAACTCTGGCTAGATTGATCAGACTGAGATTGAACAGATTGAATTGTAGACTCCATGACACTCTGTGATTAACTGCTTGCACGCTTATGACAAACAGGGTTGGCAGAATCACTGGATCTCTTAGAACTACTGGATCCTCTCAGAATCACTGGATCCTCTCAGAATCACTGGATCCTCTCAGAATCACTAGATCTTTACAGTGGCCTAACCGAGTCTGACTTAAACGTTCTTAAGATCCACACTATAATACCATAGAGGGAGCTATTTAAATTAGTAAGCCCTGACAAGCCAGCCCTGAGCCCAGATCTAGTCCGAAATCAATACAGTTAAATCTCTGCGATTGGTTAGGATGATTGCGTAGACAGCGAGAACAATTCCTCAGAACTCTAAGCGCAAAACGAGTAGTTTGTGGAGTCTGCTAAGCTAGCATTTCCTCTAGGACTGAAGCTGTTCTTAGCAAACAAAACCCTTAGGAATTCTCTTGGATTTGAGTCTATAAGCTGAGGTCGGGTTGGTGACGTTTCTCTTTGATGAATGTGTTGAAGCTGCTTGCAGTTATGGATTTTAAAGAGGATCAACTATAGGCTGGCTAGCCTCCCGCTGTAATCGCCAACCCAGGAGCCCTCCCTTAAAGAAGGAATAATGAGTACTAGTATCTCCAGCCCCGGTGCGCGCCTCCACCTTTACTCGGACTCGGCCCTGGCGATCTTCTGAGACTAGTAAGCCGGGAGAAAACGAGAGAACATCAACTTCCTGCAATGCTTCAACGCGCTCTCAATCAGGGAGCTGACCATTTAAGCTACTGATATAGTTTGAAGACAATTTGGTGCCTAAATACTCTTCAACTTGTGGCGTCCCTTGGTTAATGAGGCTCGCTCGTCGACTGTAGAGGTAGCCGATTCCGCCTAAGCTAACCACTACAGCCATCACAATACCGGCAGGACTTTTGAGGGTTTGAGCATCAATTTTGATTTCCATCACGACACCTACAGATTCAACGACAGGCTCAACGACAGGTTCAGCATCACAATCGACACTATCATCACACCCCAATCACCGATGCAGCGACCACCAGCGGCTTAACGGGACATGCACAACTGGTGCCCATAAACTCGTCAAGATGGCCGAGGTTAACGTGATCCGTTGATGATTACTCCAAATGCTATCTAACGTACGAAAGTCTGACCAGTCTAAGGATCCGGACTCTGGTGATTCAGCCGCCATTGAAAGGAAGAGAGTCCACTGTAGGGCCATGACCGTTTCCGCCACGACTACCATGCCAAACACAATCAGAGCGACGGAAATGAAATCTTCCTGCATGTAACGTTGCTTCTGGAGCCGAGCGGTAAGCCAGCCTACTATCGCTAGACCAATGGCGTGAGTGGGCAAGGCCCGAGTCAAACTATCTTGCAAAAAGCCCAGAGCAATCCCAGCAATAGTCCCCTGCCAAGCCGAGCGCTGCAGGCTCCAGCACACCACCCAAATTAAAGGCCAGTTGGGCACTAACCCATCTAATTCCATCCCAGGCCCTGATAACCAGGAGGCAAGAACAGCAATGCTAGCGGATAACGGGATACCCACCCACACACTGGCTTGCTTAAGGATCTGCGGTAACCGATTGAGCATACGTATAGATGAGCCCCCACTCCAACAGACCCAAAGGCGCTGACAATTCTACCATCGCTTGTGGAGCGGGACTGGCATCAAGGTCGACAGACCGAACTTTGCCCACCATAACTCCCGCTGGGTAGAGGCTGCTTAGGCCCGAGGTGACAACGGTATCGCCCACTTCAATCGCGAGCTCTTTATCAAAAAAGGATAGGACGGCGTCTTGGGATCCGGTCCCCCGCAATACCCCCATATGGCGCGTCCGGCTGAGCATTACTCCAACTCGGCTGGTGGGATCACTAATTAGCAGAACACGGCTTGTATTTCGTGTCACCTCTTCCACTCGACCCACTAAGCCACCAGGGGCCATGACGACGTAGCCGGGTTGGATTCCTTGGGTGTGGCCCCGACCGAGCGTCAATTGTTGCCACCAATGGTCTGCCCCACGGCCAATCACAGGAGCTGGGAGTCCTTCCCCGGTAATCTGTTCGGAGAAGCCTAATAGTCGTTTCAATTCCTGATTTTGGTACTCCAGTTCTGCCACTCTGGCTTGGAGCTCTTGGCTGGTGGCGTTGGCCAGGATCCGCTCCACTTCAGGCGATGGATGCCACGGCGATGTAACCCAATAGAAGGCGTCAACTAGAACGGATCCTTGCGTGTGGCGAATGCCCCAGGCGGCGAGGATGACCAGAGTAGAGGTCAGAATCGTTATGTTGTGCCGTGACCACCATTTCCGAAGTCCATCCATTGTTATGCCTCGATGCCTGCTGGCGCTAAACAGCCGGAGCGTCTCCTCACGGAGTGTGCTACCAGAGTAATCTCTCTGAGTCATGGATTGGCATGATCTGAGGGCGTAGCCTACGATCACCGACTGCCCGAGCCTAGTGCCTAGTGCTATGACCCCCCTTTAAAGCTGTTGCTTAAGACTCGACCCAATCGTTTGAAGTCTTCTAATACCCGGCCTGTGCCGAGCACAACACAGCTCAACGGATCCGCCGCGATGTGGACGAGAATGCCGGTTTCATGGCTGATGAGGGCATCGAGACCTTTGAGCAGAGCGCCCCCTCCGGCTAGCATGATGCCCCGGTCAATGATGTCCGCTGCGAGCTCAGGGGGAGTGCGTTCGAGGGTGCGTTTGATGGCTTCAACAATGACCGAGAGGGGCTCAGCCATACTTTCGCGGATCTCAGGGCTCTTGATGGTGACGGTGCGGGGCAAGCCGGAAAGAAGGTGGAGGCCTCTCACTTCCATAATGATTTCTTCTTGAATGGGATAGGCAGAGCCAATCTGAATCTTGATTTCTTCAGCGGTGCGTTCCCCAATGACGAGGTTGTGGACTTTTTTCATGTACTGGGCAATGGATTCACTGAGCTCGTCTCCCGCTACCCGTACGGATTCACTGAGTACAATCCCTTGCAAGCTGAGAACGGCGACTTCGGTGGTTCCCCCGCCAATATCAATGATCATGTTGCCGGTTGGATCCTCTACTGGCAATCCAGCGCCAATGGCGGCAGCGACCGGTTCATCCACTAGGTAGACTTCACGGGATCCGGCTTGGTAGGCGGCTTCCATTACCGCTCGTCGTTCAACGCCGGTGACACCACTGGGGATGCCGATGACGATGCGGGGAGCAATAAGATAACGACCTTCATGAACGCGTTGAATAAAATGTTTCAGCATCATTTCAGCGGTGTCAAAGTCGGCAATCACGCCATCGCGCAGGGGCCGGACCGCAATGATGTTACCAGGGGTTCGTCCCAGCATTTTTTTGGCTTCTTCGCCAACCGCTAGGGCCGTCTTGGTGTTTTGATCAATAGCCACGACAGACGGCTCCTGTAAGACGATGCCTCGACCAGCCACATAAACTAATGTGTTGGCAGTTCCGAGATCGATCCCCATATCCCGAGAAAAACGGCTAAACAGTCCCACGGCTAGCTCCACGCGTAATAAACAGAAGTGCTACTTAATGTACTCAACCCACGGGTCTTGTCCAGATACTGATCTGAGTTGGATCTCTTTCGGGAACGGGCACGGTACAGGATCCTCAAAATCTGGTCTACGGGTCAGCCCAATGCATTTAAGACTGGAGCCCAAGAGTCTCACGCCTACAGTTTGCCTATTTCCTCCCCTAAAATCCACTGAGCAGATCCACTGAGCGGATCCACTGAGCTGAAGAGTGTTTGAACAGATGTTGAGAACCGACTTAGATCGGGTTGGATCCTAATTGGCCTGATGCTTTCAGTTACCTGCTCTGTGTTGAGAGAGGCGATCTGCACTATGGAGGCGACACTATTGCTTCCATCATGACTAAGCTACGGTTTGTCGCAGCTACTTTACCGGTTGTAATTACTAAGTTAAGGCTTGAGTTAACTCAGCTGCTGCCCAAATAACTTAAGTTATGGCTGACAAAAGCTTAGCTACAGATTACTTTAGCTAAAATACAATTAGCAATTTTTAAGTTAGGACTTACTGTAACTAGATCAAAGCTTGCAATAATTAAATTACAACTTGTAATAGCTTGATTATAAATTGCAATAGCTTAGCCATAGGTTACTAAAACTTGGTTACGAGTTGCAAAAGCTTAGTTGCAGGTTACAATAACTCAATTACAGGTTGCAATAACTTAGTTGCGGATTGTAATAATATAATAGGAGAAACTAAGTGTAAGCAGAATCCTATTTTTTTAAGGTTAGAAGGATCCTGCTTGTGGTTTTATAATTATTGTGAGACTTGTTTGACTACAGGAAATTGAATTTCAGTAACATAGTCAGCATTATCTTGCTCAGGGCCACCTTTTAAGTAAATTTCTCGACTTGGTCCAGTAATAGTGTACTGATTTGCTTCAATCCACTTCATCATATCGTTGTAAGCTGAGGGAATGGTGGTATAACTCCCGTGGTAGACAACACAAGCCATCTCTGCCACTGCCGGTAGGGTTTGATAACGAATGCGCTCGGTTTCAGGGACAGATCCGGCCACGCTCAGCACCGCCTCCCCGTCAACATCCTGTTCCTTATAATCCGGGTCATGCCAGAGTGCGGCTAGATAGGATCCAGGTTGAGCTCCGTGTTCAAAGGTATGGTGATACAGCTCTGCAATGGTTTGACCAATCCCGGAGTAACTGGGTAGAGTCTCGCGGATGGAAATCACAGTAATTTCTTCAATTGATTTGATCACAACATCATGGGATGACATACTCGTTTCCTCGTCAAGATAAGTGAGCAATACGTCAATCTGAGCCAATCGTTTTTGTTCAAGTTCCAATTGAGCTAGCAATTCCGCCTGCTTCAACTTCAACATGCCCCGGATCTCCTCCACCGATAGGGACTCACTCAGGAGTTGATGGATCTGCTCTAACGTCAACCCAATCCCCTTGAGCGCCAGGATCCGGTTCAATCGGGGTAACTGCTCTACGGTGTAGTAGCGATAGCCGGTCTCGGGGTCAACCCAGGCGGGTGGCAGTAACCCTTTGTGATCATAAAGACGTAACGCTTTAATAGAGACCTGACCCAACTTGGAGAAGGTGCTGATCTTGAACATCCAATTGGCTGATTCACGTCATCGTTAGTAAACACCCTGCCCTGATAGGAGAGTCAAGCGCATAATTGTTGGGCCAGGTTAGTTTAAATGATTGGATTGACGGAGATAATAAATGATTGACGGAGATAATAAATGATTGACGGAGATGATTACGTGAATGAGTGTCTCCACCTGAGGATCCGATTCAGCCTGCCGCCGCGACGCAAGATATGGGTGGTTAAGCTCGGGGTAGACCTTCTATCTTGACAAGGATCCTACCCGGATCCAAACCGAGACTAAAGCTACAACTAAGACTATGACAGCGCCCGTTGACTCCACCGTTGAATCGAGCGAAGCCTATCACTACATCGCCGCCGCGATTGAATTTATCCGTGAGCACCACCGCTCCCAACCGGATTTAGCAACCATTGCCCGACATGTCCATCTCAGTGAATTCCATTTTCAACGGCTGTTCACCAAATGGGCCGGCATTAGCCCTAAACGCTTTTTGCAGTACCTGACCGTCGACTACGCCAAATCTCGATTACTGGAGTCCACCAGCCTGCTAACTCTAACCTCAGAAGTTGGGCTCTCCAGTCCTGGGCGTCTCCACGATTGGTTCGTCCACCTCGACGCCATGTCACCGGGCGAGGTTAAGCAGGGGGGCACTGGGATCCGTATTCAGTACGGCCTCCACCCCACCCCCTTCGGTCCCTGTTTACTCGCCACCACCCCGCGCGGCATTTGCACCCTTCAGTTCACCCCGACCCTCGATCCCGATTGGCCCCTCACCGTTCTCACACACGAATGGCCTCAGGCTGACCTTGTCAAGGATCCTCAGAGTACAGGTGCCCTCTGTCAACGCATCTTTGGCTCTGACCCCGATCGGGATCCGTTGGCCCCGCCGATTAATCTGCACATTAAAGGCACTAACTTTCAAATTCAGGTGTGGCGAGCACTTCTATCAATCCCCTTTGGCCAGCTAACCACCTACAAAGGAGTGGCCGAAACAGTAGGGCGTCCGCAAGCGGCGCGAGCAGTCGGTACCGCCATTGGCCTCAATCCCGTTGCGATTCTTATTCCCTGTCATCGGGTTCTACGCCAGTCAGGTGAGTTAGGGGGATATCGATGGGGGCTCACCCGCAAATGCGCTCTCCTAGGATGGGAAGCCAGTCAGCGAGACGGATCCGGGCTGCAGCATCAGTTCGATAGAGTAGAGACCGAGGGAGATCACAGGGAGCTCTCATCAGGTGGACTGAACCCAAACGCCAGAACTTGAATCGTGTTAAGGATGATCTCACACCGGATTGACTCAGGATATGGTGAGTAGATGTTATTTCCTAATTGTCCTTTTTAAGGCGGATCCTGTGGTCTACCGTGTAACGATAGCGGCGGCTTGCATGGTTTTAAATATTTGCTTGGCTGGGCAAGCTCTGGGCTTTTTCACAGAAGATTGGTGGATTGTGAGTCTGGTTTGTGTCCTGCCATTCACGATCATTTTGTTTCCGAGCTTTTTTGCAGAGACCGCCCGTTGGGGATTAATGGCTTCCCTCGCCTCTGACTACTCTCGTGGAATCCCACCTGTTGTGATGAGTACCCTTGGTTGGATCCTGATGGGCATCATGACAGTTCGATTTATTACGGCATCATTGAATGAGAGCTAAATGTATTGACTGGTGACTCCTCCTCATGTGATCGCAAGACTCCCTAAAGATCAAGTCTCACATCAAGTGCGCGTTCTCAGGCCCGTTGAATCCACAGTTGCATCAATCGAAGCCTGTCACTCCGTCGCCGCCGCGATTCAATTCATCCGTGAGCACCACCACTGACCAGAACGCCAGAACTTGAATCGTGTTAAGGATGACCTCACACCGGATTGACTCAGGATATAGTAGATAGCTGTCATTTTCTAACTGTCATTTTTAAGGAGTATCCTGTGGTCTACCGTGTAACGATGATTCCCGGCGATGGTATTGGACCAGAAGTCGCTCAAGCCACCAAAACGGTCCTGGAGGCCACTGGGATCCCATTCGACTGGATCACGGTAGATGCAGGGGTGGATGTGATCGAAAAGTATGGCACACCACTCCCGCCCGAAGTCCTCGATGCCATTCGGGACACTAAAATCGCCATCAAAGGACCCATTGGCACGCCCATCGGTACCGGCTTCCGCTCCGTCAACGTCGCCATTCGCAAAGAACTAGACCTGTACGCCAATCTGCGGCCAGCCAAATCCCTCGTTGGGGTCAAGAGCTTTTTCCAAAACATTGACCTAATTGTGGTGCGTGAGAACACTGAAGACCTGTACGCCGGCATTGAATTTGCAGCAGGTACCCCTGAGGCCAAAGAGATTGAAGAGGATATGATCAAACGCAGTGGCAAGCCAATTGTCCCTGGAGCGGCCATCGGTATTAAACCCATTTCAGACTTCGGGAGCCGCCGAATTATCAAATTTGCCTTTGAATATGCTAAATCGAATGGCCGCAAGAAGGTGACTGCTGTCCACAAGGCTAATATCATGAAGTTCACTGATGGCCTGTTCTTGGAAATCGCCCGTGAAGTCGCGGCTGGCTATCCTGAGCTTGAGTTTGAAGATCGTATTGTCGATAACATGTGTATGCAGTTAATGCAGAAGCCCGAACTCTACGATGTCTTGGTGATGCCTAATCTGTACGGTGATATCCTTTCTGATCTCTGTGCTGGGATGATCGGGGGGTTAGGGGTAGCACCGGGGGCAAACATTGGGGATGATCTCGCTGTATTCGAGGCCATTCACGGATCGGCACCTAAGTATGCTGGCCAAAACAAAGTCAACCCTGTGGCCCTAATCCTCTCGGGCGTATTGATGTTGAACTATCTGGGTGAACGCGACGCGGCCGCTAAGGTTCAAAAAGCAGTTGAAGACGTTATCGCTGCTGGGGAACGGGTAACATACGATCTGGCTAAAGGGGATCCTGTCGGAACTCAACAAATGGCCGAGGCGATTGCTGAAAAGGTGGCCGCCTAGTCTCAATCCTGGAGGCACAGGATCCCCATTCCCTCTAACCTCTCCCATTCCCTGGACAGAGTGCTCTGGGATGGATCCTGTTCACCTCCGTTCACTGGTCATAGATTAGACCTAACTGTTTTCGATAAAATCCCCTGTAGAATCAGTCGATAAAGAATGTGAGTATTTAGCAAAAACAATAAGTAGGTAGGATCCTTTTTCATATTTTTTAGACAATACACTAGAACTAGGTAAGCAGCAGCCTGATCGCGTAATAATCCTTGCTACTTAGGCTAGCTAGCACGCTAAATGTAGTGCTACTGCGCGGATAGGTAGGGTCGTTGAGCGGAGACTCTGCCTTCCATAGTGAGGGATAGTGGGGCAGATAGGAAAGAATAACTTGATAAGACATGTTAAATCGTCATCCGCCAAACCGCGTAAACGTGCACATTGGCTACGACAAATGTATGATTAAGACATTGATGATGTTTGTATAGGAGTAATTGTCATGGATCCTGCTTCTCTCAAACCGGCTGACTCAATGACTGAAGCTGCAATCGAGGCTGCTGTCCAAGAGCTGCTGAATCAGTGGGACGAAAACTATCTATGTGGGTTTGGGCTGGATAGCACTCCGAACTGAGTTGGTTCGTCCACGTTGTTGGGCAGCACGTAAAGCACAAGCCTAAGGCTGTCAATCAACTTGAGATTGTCTAGGCATTAGTCAGATTTGGATATGACCGATTGATTCAAGGTATTTTATTCAAGATGTTTTGGCTCAAAGCATTCTGGTTTAAAGCGGTCTGATTCAGAACGGTGATCCCCCTCAATCTCCTCAGAGAGTAGCCGTGCTCTGGGAGGAGTGATTCAATATAGGGTATGTGAGGGGTGTTTATCATGGTCACGCAATATCGTTTATTTGGGTTGGGGGGCATCCTTGGGCTACTGATTTGTGGCTTTGATGTGCCCGTAACTGCTCAGGCTCTGTCTGCGGAGCGTGAGGATCCTCGGCAACCAACCAGCATAGGGTTAAATGAATTAGCCTCGAGCAACACTACAGAGATTTTAGTTGCTCAGGGGTTGTCTAGCCCGGAGCTCGATGATGCGTTATCGGATCTTAGGGCTACGTTCACTGAGATTGAAGCAATTACTGTTCCTAGCTTTGCCGTTAGTTCCCCTGGATACACCATTGTTAACCCTGCTGGCTATGGATCCGGATTTGGGTCGGCTTACATTGCTGCTGGTGGTGTGTTCGAACGGCGATTTGATGACCAAGGGCAGGCTGGTGTCGGGGTTGGGTTCGGCTTGGGGGATCCGGCTAGTTATGTTGGTATGGATGTGAGCTATGTGTTAGCAGACCTAGATGAGGGGATTGGGGGGTTCAGCTTCAAAGTCCATCGTAATCTAGTCAATACCTCAAAATTGGGGTGGGCTGTTGGGGTCGGTTGGGAAGACTTCGTCACTACAGGTGAACCCTCTCGGGACTCATCGGTATATGGCTCCACGAGCGTAATCTTAAAGTTGAACCCTGATATTAGTCAGTCCTTCAGTCGATTGGCACTAACGGTTGGAGTGGGTGGCGGACGATTTCGGTCGGAGGACGATATTCTTGAAGGTAACGGGACCGTGGGAGTCTTTGGGAGTGCGGCTGTGCGGGTGACCCGCTCTGTGAGTGTAATTGGAGAGTGGACTGGACAGGATCTAGCCGCTGGTGTTTCGGTGGCCCCGTTCCCTGAGATCAACTTTTTTATCACGCCGGCGCTTCGAGATTTGGTTGGTGCTGGAGATGATCCTCGCGTTTCTGTTAGTACAGGTCTATCGTTCAATTTTTAATTGTTCATGATAGTTGACGATCACACAGCTCGATCAGCACACAGCTCGATTAGTAGACAGCTCAATTGATGTGCAACGTAAAGATCTCTTTTAAGCTAGAGATCAAACGCACTCAGAGAGCTTATTTGTAGGTTAGGGACACCGCTAGATTCGAGTCTGGCTCACCACAGTCAGCATGTTAGTCAGCACGTTATTGAGAGGAGAGACTCCATGAAGACAGTATGGGCAGGTGTTCTACTTCTGGGAATGGTTAGTTTAGGGATCCTCAATCCCAGTCATGCCCAAGATAGCGTTACAGTTCCTGTCGATGTCACGATTACGGTCCCTGAACCGCCTCCCCCACCAATGGCACCGGAGTCTGTTGTGATTCCCACCACGTCTATCAATGTTGTAACGAGTGCTGAACCGACGGTAGTGTCTCCCCCTTCTGGGTTTGTAGCAGGATTTAGTGCTGAAATCTGTGGGGGCATTGGTAACCCTCTTCAAGACGGGATCCGTCGCTTTGCAGACTTAACCGAAGAGCGTCAACGGACCTCCACTCGGACTGAACAAGAACGCTTGGACCGAGACATTTTGGCAGAAGGGTTGAAGTTACCGGATCTCGTGGTTGAAGAGATCACGAGCCGAGGGCTTACCCGTGGTCAAACAGCTGATTGCGATGATTTACTCGACGGTATCACCCAGCTGATGACTGAAGTGGCTGATTATCTTGGAGCCCTTCAAAATGCCCGCTCTTCAGTACTTTGGTAGTCAGGCTCTGATCATTAGGCTCTGATCATTAGGCTCTGATCATTAGGCTCTGGTAGTCAGACCTCATAAGGAAGGAACTCATATGATACAACGGTGGCACTGGATAGGGAGACTCCTAGCTTCTGGATGTTTGGTCCTGAGTGGCTGTAGCTCATCGTCTCAACCAGGATCCGTTCAGTTAGACCCCATTGACGTGTCCTTTCGGCTCGATGTCTCCCGATTACTTCCCGTTTTACCCGGCACTAGCGTCCAAGTGATTTTAGACACAGCCACTGAGACCCGATCCAGTTCGCTCATTCCTGTTAGCGACACAGAGGATGTCCTCCCCCGAGTCTTGTTTGAGGATGTAGCTGCCGGTCCTGCTACCCTTCAATGTTTCACACTTGTTCAAGGCCAAATCCGCGATGATTTATCAGGTCCCCTCCTCCTCTTGACCCTGGTACCCGGAACAAATGATGTCACCCTCGATTGTTTTACCCCAATTCCTACCCCAACTCTGACACCAACTTCGACCCCAACATCTCCATTGACTCCGACTCCTGCAGCCCCTCCGACTCTGGAACCAACGCCCACATCAGTACCGTCTCCTACGCCTCTCCCCACTCCGACATCACCACCGTCTCCTACCCCGGATGAAACACCGACGCCTGTCCCTAGCCCTAGTCCATCCCCCACGCCGCTGCCTATCTCAACACCCGGCGTTTTCAATTTTGGGTTTGCGGCTACCACTATTTCCGAAGAAGATGAAGAGATTCTGCGAATTCCAGTTCTGCGCCAATTTGATACTAATGGTGAGGCTCAGGTCACCTATACAATTGCTGGAACTGCTAGTTTAGGCAGTGATTACGTGATTAGCCCTCGCAGTTCTGAAGGATCCTTTGGGGTTCTTGACTTTACGGATGGCCAGAGTGTCCACTTTATTGAAATTCAGTCCATACAGGATGTTGAGATTGAAGTGAATGAAACCATTGATCTACAGCTGGTATCAGCAACGGGTGATGCGACAATTGGCCTGCGAGATCAGTTTGGGGTGACGATTATCGATGATGATGAAGGGGCGAGTGAGCCTGGGGTCTTTCAGTTTGAAATGCCTTCGGATCCTGATGTGTTTGAGGATGGTACATCAACCCAGATCAGAGTTGTGCGTGCACAGGGCAGTGATGGAGACGTTGAGGTTGTCTTCACAATTGCTGGCAGTGCTGAGAAAACAGTTGATTATGTGATTCTGGATCCGTCTTTGTCTAATGGTATAGGGACACTCACTTTTGCCGATCAACAGACTGAGGCCTTTATTACACTAGCTCCTCTGGTGGATTCATTGACGGAGGATCCTGAGACCATTGAATTTGAATTGAGCTCTGTGTCAGCTGGATCCATTGGATCGCCTAGCCAGGTTACCTTGACTCTTCTAGACGTACCTGCCACTATGCCAACTCTGAACTGTTCAGCGGGCCTCATCAGTGCTGACTCAGGTAGCTTCAGCGCTCTGTTGGCGATTGAACGGGTTAATACAACCGCGCCAATTCAATTGTCTGATGTCAATATTGCTAGCCAATTTCCAGACTCAGTGATTACCTTCATGCCCGAATTAATTGTTGATCCAAGCCCAACTGTCAATGCAACGCTGAGTGTGTTGACCTCTAGCCCCACATTTGAGACCACTGTTCAGGTTAAGGCCAACACTACACCTACAGAGGAAGAAGAAGAGGCCTCTTGCTTTATCGATATTCCGATTGACCCTGGTGGTGGGGAGCCTGGCTCTGAAGGGTGAGCTTTACGGTTTTTTCCCAGCGGTGGGCTCCTCAATTTGATTAATATCGACTAAGTTCCAGGCACACCCCTGATTGCGATAGAGTCGTTTGTTGAGGTTGGGGTATTCGCTGACATCATGAGGTAAGCGCTGTCCCACGACAATACATCGCAGGATCCCTTCTCCTGAGTTACAGAGTTTATGGGGTTTGCCACCTGCGCGATATCCAATGAAATCACCGGCTCGAACCGTATAGACCTCGTCACCGATCGTTGCTTCCGCTTCACCGTCGAGGACATAAACGCATTCTTCCTCAAAGAAGTGCATGTGTAATTCAGTGGACTCAAACCCAGGATCCACTTCAATGAGATGAAAGCCTATGCCTAATAACCCTGTTAAATCCCCCAGAGACTTATTACGGCACTGAGCATTAGGATTAAGAAAATGGATTTTATTTAGCCCTTCGTCAGCCTCAATTTCGGCTCGGGTAATGAGATATTTATCGCGTGTCATGAGCTAGTGGCCTGGTTCAAGAGTTCATACTTAGCAAAGTGATCCACCCGAGCTGCGGCCAAGCGATCTAAGGGTTGTACCCAAGGTTGAAGATGGATCTTTCAAACGCTAGTGGTATACCTCAAGGGCTGTCAAGCTTATGAAGCTAAATCTTACAATTGGTAATGTCTGTTAATGGCAGTGTGTTAACTCACTGAGGCCTAACTGAAGACCAAGTAAGACCAGAGATTTAAATCGAAGTTAATCATAATACTAGACTCACCCCTCATACTTGAGGTACGTTCTAACCAGTAGAAATATTTTTGGAGCTTAGTTGAAATGGATGGACTTCTGAATTTACTCCTTTTCCTGGGATTCTACGCTTTTGGATCCTACACTCTCATGGTGATTGGTCAGAAACTAGATGTTCCCGCCGCTTGGTTAGCGTGGGTGCCTGTTGCATCTATTTGGGTTTTCGTGAAAGCTGCGGATAAGCCTTGGTGGTGGATCCTGTTGTTGCTAGTACCCCTTGTTAATATCATCATTGTGTTTGTCCTTTTATTCTCCATTCCACCTCGGTTAGGGAAATCAGCATTGTGGGGATTAGTCATTTTCTTTCCTGTTTTGGGGGCTCTGATTTACCAAGGTGTACTGGCTTTTGGCTAGGTTAGCGGTATTAAGGCTGATGATATGGTAGCGGTTTGATCCTGATAGTCAGCCTTTTCAGCTCTCTCTCTGTGGAATTAATGGATTGTTTAAAGGGTCCCTGAGGTAAAAGTCAAATACTCGTCGAGTCCACTGTAATGATGTTGCGTTATGGTCGTCGTCAAGCTTTGTCCTTGGGCGCTGCAGGACTAGCCTCTCTAGCGACAGGATCCTTTAGTTGGGCACGGGATGCCTATACAGGCCCGAACGTTATCATTATCCGGTTTGGGGGTGGAGTCCGACGGCAAGAAACTATTGTAGCTGAGACAACCTATGCCCCTTTTTTGCAACGGATCCTGATCCCTCGGGGGATCCTGTTTGCGGGGATGGAAATTGAGCAGATTGAAGGAGTAGATACCAGTCACGGTGAGGGGACGCTTCATATCCTCACGGGCAAGTACAAAGGATTTTCTAAAGTACCTGGAGGCCCTGTACAACGGTTGGAGCCAGATGTTCCTACCTTGTTTGAGTATCTCCGCAAGCATTTCCCGGTTCCCGTTCATCAAGCTTTGTTGATTAATGGGGAAGACCGAACGGCTGAAGAGTTTTTTACGTTTAGCACTCACCACCATTTTGGTGTGGAATTTCGCAGTCAAGTGTTGAGTCTTTACCGATTTAAGATTCATCGCCTACGTCGTGAACTTGATAGTGGTCTACTCACAGAGACAGATGTCCAAACCAAGACACGCGAATTAGAACGCTTAGAACAACAAGACTATCAGAGTACAGGGTCCAACTCTTCTGAATTAGCTGCATTCTGGGACCGCTGGCATCACTATTATGGATCCTCCGGTCTAATCAACCCCAGAGGAGATCGGGTTCTGACAGAACTGGCAGTGTGGGCCATTCGAGATCTACGGCCTAAGTTATTAATGATTAATTACCAGGATCCGGATTATGTCCATTGGGGGTATAAATCTCATTATTACAATGGGATTACAATTATTGATCAGGGTATTCAACGTCTGTTTGCAGTAGTAGAACAGGATCCTGAGTATCGTGACAATACGGTTGTTTGCATTGTACCTGATTGTGGGCGAGACTCTAACCCTTTTTTGGCCGTTCCCTTTCAGCATCACTTCAACTCTCGTTCGGCCCATGAAATCTTTGCTCTGTTGATTGGGCCAGGAATACCTTCCAACCAGAGAGTAGATAAAGTGGTGTCTCAAGTAGATATTGCCCCAACTCTAGCTCAATTAATGGGATTTAAGACTGAGTTCGCTGAAGGACAGATCCTAGAGGAGGCTTTTGTGTAGTCAAGGACTACTAGCTGACTAATATTTATTAGATCCTAATCAACTGTTCTAGGATCCTACTTAAACGGAGATATCCCACAGTCTTGGAGAAAGGGAAACCACTCACGATCGGTGAGATTAGGCTGTAAGGGTGTGATAGTAATGTAGTTACTCTGGATAGCTTGAATATCTGATAAGGGATCTACCCTATCCATTTGGATCTCACCGGCTAGCCAGTAGTAGGTTCGTCCTCGAGGATCCTGTCTTTTTTCAAAAATGTCAGTGTATTTGCGAGTACCTAGTGGCGCTAGAGTAAGGCCTTTGATCTGATCCTGAGGAACGGAGGGGACGTTGACATTCAGTAACGTGGGGTGAGACAGCGGATTCTGTTGAAACTTAATCAATAGATTGGCAGCAGTATCTGCAGCAAGTTGAAAATCTCGGCTAGTGTAACTTGCTAGGCTAATTGCGATGCTAGGAATGTCCCCCATCAACCCTTCCATGGCTGCCGAGACTGTCCCTGAATAAAGAACATCAGTCCCTAAATTGGCGCCTTGATTGATGCCGCACACAACCCAATCAGGGCGGGAATCTACTAACGCATCTAAACCGAACTTGACACAATCTGCGGGGGTTCCCGAACAGGACCACGCTTGAATTCGAGGATCGAAGCCAGTCTGAACAGCCTCAACACGGACCGGATCGTACAGCGTCAAGGCATGGCCTGTCGCCGATCGTTCCCGATCAGGACAGACAACCGTGATGTGATGGCCTAGATCCTGAGCTAGCCGATTAGCCAGTGCCCGAACCCCTGGTGCAAATACGCCGTCGTCATTACTAATCAACAGGTTCACAGGCTAATCCTCGCAAGTACGGATCCTATTGTGACCCATTGAGCCACAAGATGTAATCTCGAAAGCCTACACTGAGGGTTGATAGATGGAGCTGATTCAACATGTTATCGTTTCGAATTCGACCTGCTGTCCCAGCCGATGTCCCTGCTATGTTTCAGCTGATTCAACAGTTGGCTGCTTATGAAAAACTGGAGCATCAAGTCACTGGATCTGTTGAACTCTTGCATGAGCACATATTTGGCGAAAATGCAGTCGCTAGTGTACTGCTAGCAGAGGTTCCAGACTCTCAGCATCCTGTAGGTCAGGCAATTTACTTTCGGACCTTTTCTACCTTCTTAACCCGTCCTGGCCTGTACTTAGAAGATCTATTTGTCCAACCTGAGTATCGAGGCCGAGGTATTGGCAAAGCGTTTCTAGTTAATCTGGCCAAAATAGCAGTAGAGCAAGGCTATGGACGGTTAGAGTGGATGGTTTTGGATTGGAATGAACCTGCCATTCAGTTCTACAGCAAGATAGGGGCTTTACAACTATCAGAATGGATCCCAAACCGAGTGACCGGGGCTGCTTTACTTCAGTTAGCTCAATCCGAAAAAGAGGATAGAGCTGGACAAGTCATTTCATAACATTGCCTCACATGAATTGAGGATCTAGATCACAACATAGACTTGGATTGGATCCTAATTTGATTACCTTGACCTGATATGGTTGATTTGACCCGATTAATGATCTTGACTTAACCGAAACCTGAATTTCTAGGTATATCTAGAAAGAATTTGATCCAAAGATATAAAGCGAGAGGACAGTCCGAAAGTGTGAGCATTTACTGTGTTGTGGACAAAGTGTCGATGCTGCAAGCAATAGTCATCCCAGGGTGATAATTTAATATTTAGAATGAAGGCGATACCTCGTAAAAAGCGAATAGGTACGGGGAGACGGAAGTAAATCCGTTTTTGGTAGTAAGAGCACATTTCTGTGACAGATTGATTAAAGGTCATTGCCGGATTGCCTAGAACCCAATCGCTCTCAAGTGTAGGATACTCCAAGAGATAGGCGACGATTTGAGCAATATCTTCAGCATGAATAAAGTGAAAGCTAGCATCAACTTTCAAAAAGCGGACAACTGATAACCATTGGGTTACCTCATGAAGTCCAGCCGTAATATGAGAGTAGGGATGATGGGGACTGCCGCCAAACAACAAGGTCGGGTATAAGGTGACGAGACGATCCTGGAGCGGAAAACTATCTCGTTTCATCAACATGTCGTACTTTGTGCGAATGTAAGCTGTTCCATGCTCACCAGCTATCTCCACAGGCTGGTTATACTGGTCTAGGAGGCTCGCTGTTGAAAAATACAGGATCCGTTGGCACCGATCAGGATCGAGATAGTTGAAAAGCTCCAATGTCTTGCTGACATTCACGGTGTAAGCTAACTGTTCATCTCCCCAGGCTGCTGCCAGGTGAATCACAGCGTCCATCTGACTCAGCAATTCAGCCTGATGATGAATGGCGATGAGGTCACCATCAACTAAGGTGATTTGGGATCCTGCGGCCTCGGCCTGATCCAGGAATCCAGGTGGCCACTGTAACTTGGCTCGATTCCGTACTAGGAGGTAAAGATGGTAAGGCGGTGGCACCCTTAGAGTGGAATTGTCGTGTTGCTTGTCTCGACTGCTGTTGGAGGGCAGTAGGGCAAGCTGTTCGACCACGTAATGCCCTACGCATCCGCTAGCACCTGTAATAAAAATCCTTCGCAAGGATACACATCTCTAAGTCAACTGTCCTTGATTAGTGTATCCCTTTGTCTTGGTTTAACTGCACTCTTGGGTCTATCTCAGCTCAGGATCCTTATGTCCATCAGAGTCTTTGAAGATACGACTTCGTTCAGGCTTCTGAGGGTCAGCATTTTAAAGCATCAGCCATTGAAGGGAGTTATCCTTTCACGCTACTTCCTGATATCAAATCCATTAGGGTCGTTATGGTGCGGCCCACTCACCTAGCTCAAGATCTCTAGAAGATCTCCATCCTCTCAGGATCCTGACTCTCTCCAGCAAGCAGACTTGAAACATGAGATAGTCCAGTTCAGTCCGATCCTCTTCCCATGCTTCTGTCACAGCCTAGAGATCCATCTGTATCTGTAGGGATCCTCTCGACACCTGCCACGAGTCAATCTGCACCAAGTGGGATCCTTTGTGTTGCTCGGAGCGATCAGTGTGCAGCAGTAAGAATCCATCCTGCAGCTTAGAGCGATCGATTTGATATTGACGAACTCTCTAAAAAAATGCTGTACTCCAGCGGTCTAGTCGCCCAGAGTGGGAGATAGTTGAGCCCCTCTTGTGAAAAGCAGACTCGTCCTTAAGCTCGCCCCAATGTCTTGTCCTGGATATGCTCTAGACTTCAATTGTGAGAGGACAACGGCTTCCCAGCAGCGGTGCCATGATTTCTGACAGCGGCGCAAAGGGTTCTGATAGCGGTACAACAACTCCCGAGTATAGCTCCAAGGGATCCTTGTCTTTCATTTGAAATCATATTACTATTTTTACATTTACTTTACGGTTTCCTTTTAATCTCGGAAATCGGTTGTGACTTAGATGCCTTGAGGGTAACGTGGCCGATGTCGACATTTCTGCTTATAGGATCCAGTCTAACGAGTTTAATTCTATTTTGTGCGGTCTCTGTCAATGCTCAGCCGGATCTGAACCGTCTCAAGCTGCTCTACTGGCAAGCGCCTACTATTCTCAACCCTCATCTGGCTACGGGGGTTAAAGATGCTGAAGCTGCCCGGATTGTCTACGAACCCCTAGCGACTTTAATGGCTGACGGTCAGCTCATTCCGATCCTGGCAGCAGACATCCCCTCCCTTGACAACGGGCTACTCTCGGACGACTACAGATCCGTGATCTGGCCACTCAAAACAGGTGTGCAATGGTCTGATGGTGAACCCTTTACGGCTGATGATGTTGTCTTTACCTATGAATACATTACGGATCCTACAGTGGGTGCCTTCACTGCCGCAGCCTATGCCTCCATCGAGTCTGTGGAAGCCTTAGATGCTACAACAGTCAAAATTACATTTGCCCAGCCCACATCCAATTGGACGGATCCCTTTGTAGGGGGATTGGGTCTTATCTTACCTGCTCATCAGTTTCAAGACTCCCTGGACAAGGATCCTCAATCTGCTGCTGCAAACCTCAAGCCGGTTGGTACAGGCCCCTACGTGGTTACTGATTTCAAACCAGGCGATGTTGTTCTTTACGCAGCCAACCCATTCTTTCGTGAGGCGGATAAGCCCTATTTTCAAGAGGTGGAGCTCAAAGGAGGAGGAGAGCCTCTGACGGCTGCCCAAGCTGTGGTTCAAACTGGTGATGCGGATTATGCCTGGAATATTCAAGTAGAAGCAGCCCTGCTGGACACTCTAAACACCGAGCAAGGAACAATTCAATCGAATCTTAGTAGTCAGATCGAACGGATCCTCTTTAATTTTTCAGATCCTAATCTGGTCGTCGATGGGGAACGATCACATCGCTCCACACAGCATCCCTTCTTCAGCGATCGCCGGGTTCGTCAAGCCTTCAATTTTGCCATTGACCGAGACACGATTGCGACTGAAATCTATGGCGGTGCCGCCACTACAGATCTGATTGCGTTTCCCCTGGAGCTACGCAGTATCACACCCCACTCATTTGATCTTGAGCAGGCCAGGATCCTCTTAGATGAGACGGGATGGGTTGATACTAATGGAGACGGTATTCGTGACCAGCAAGGAATTGAGATGACAGTTTTGTTTCAAACCTCGACAAACTCTTTGCGGCAGCAAGTTCAGCAGGTTATTAAACAGGATCTAGCTCAAATCGGTGTGAATGTTGAATTAAAAGCAGTTGAATCTAGTATCTTCTTCAGTGGAGATCCGGCGAATGCAGACAATGTGGGTCATTTCTACGCTGACCTCCAGATGTTTACGACCGGCAATCGTTCCCCAGATCCGACTAGCTATTTGAAACGCTACACCTGTGCCGAAATAGCTCAACAAGCTAACAACTGGCTCAGTCCCAATTTTTCACGCTACTGTAATCCTGACGTAGACGCCCTATTCAACACACTAATGCAGACCACGGATCCTGATGAGCGCCGTCGTCTGATCTTAGAGATCAATGATCATCTAGTTAGCAAAGACTTTGCCGTGATGCCCCTTGTCATTCGTTCACTCCCAGCTGCTGTGTCCAATGACTTACAAGGTCTTAACCCAACTCCATGGGATCTCGACCTCTGGAATATTCAAGACTGGCGGCGAGAGGATCCATAGCTAGACTTAGAATTGATACATTAATGTGGTAACCAGTCTACTCACTAGTGCTCGGTCAATTAGCTATGAGCCGATCCCCACTATCCTCTAGAGACGGAACTTTTAAATCACGCTTACGATTCACACTTAATCCTACAGTTGGATACTTTACCACTTTGTTTGGGGGATTTGTCGTTATGCCGCGATCGGCTAAGGTCCATCCTGATCAATTGAACTACGTGAAATTAGCCTACACACGCAAAGGCTACTTCACCCAGAAAGCGCTGGCCCAGAAGCTAAATTTAGCCCAGTCGACTGTCAATAATTTTTTCAGAGGCCTCAATGTGTCCATCTCTACCATTGAGACACTTTGCAAGGCCCTCGATCTTGATACTCGGGTAGTGATTCAATTTGAGCCAGATGCCCAATTCACCTTTAATCGTTTGTTTCAGCAAGCTCACCGATCTGACCATCGGATTCGATTAGAACGGCTGGCCCCTGAACAGGATCGTCCTAAAGGCTTGGGACTACCCCCATCACAAGAACCAGAGAGTCCTCCGGTTTTTCAACTCAATGATTGGGTCACAGTTTCCATCTGGTGTCAGGATCCGTACCATCTTCTCCTACTCAACCAAGATGCGGCTGGAGATATCTACTGTCTGTGTCCTTCCCTTTTCGTCCGCGATACTCAGCTCCAACCGGGTTGGAATCGGCTCCCCACGGCGTTTCATCCCTTTAATGCATTTCAACTCAAAGGATCCTATGGCGTCGAACGACTGCTGGCCATTTTATCGACTGAGCCCTTACCCATTTCCTGGATTCATCCTCTGCCTCTACCACTCACCCCCCAAATGCCCGCCCATCTAGTGACTCCTGAGGAGCTTGAGGACTTGGCTCAATATCTTCATTATCCACGTGATCCTCGCCCCTCGACGTTACTGGCGACCTCCTTCCGAGTCACAGCGTGAATTCGGCTGCTCTGTTTACTGGAGCACTGGCGCAATCCGCACCCGAAGGCGATACTCTGCGAAGACCTCTATCCAATCAAGGCGCTATGACTAAGACTGTAATGATAACAGGATCCTCCTCGGGCATTGGGCTAGCGACGGCGCATCTGTTTCAACAGAAGGGATGGAATGTGGCCGCAACAATGCGAAACCCGGATCCTCAGTCCCCTCTAGCACACTTGGAGCGGGTAATGTGCCCCCAACTGGATGTGCTGGATCCAGTGTCGATCCAGCAGGCGGTGGCCTTGACGCTAGAACAGTTCGGGTCGATTGATGTGGTGGTCAATAATGCGGGGTATGCAGTAGCAGGACCATTGGAGGCTGCGACTCCCGAGCAAATTCAGAAACAGATGGATACGAACGTGGTGGGCTTGATGCTGATGACACAGGCGGTGTTGCCCCACTTTCGTGAGCGTCAGGAAGGGATCCTAATCAATATGGCGTCGATGGGTGGCCGATTAACCTTTCCCCTGTTAAGCCTATATCACGCGACAAAATGGGCTGTAGAAGGGTTCTCCGAATCGTTGCAGTTCGAATTACAGCCGTTCAATATCAAAGTTAAAGTGGTCGAGCCTGGAGCCATTAATACTGATTTTTACAGTCGCTCGTTGCAAGCGGTGGCCGCCCCTGCCTATCAAACCTATATTGATAAAGTTCTGCCTGTGTTTCGCTCAGCGGGGGAAAAAGGTGGATCAGCTGAAGGAGTCGCTCAAACGGTATGGCAGGCCGCAACCGATGAATCCTGGACGCTGCGATATCCCTCTCAAACCAAAGGGTTATTAATGGTGCGGAAACTTCTACCAGACCAGATGTTCACTGGGATTATTGGTAAGGCTTTTGGTTAGGGCGGATCCTGGAACACTATTCAGCAGAATTTGCCTTGGCCCCTTGGTCATCACATTAAATCGTTCTGTCCATCCTCTAGGTTATGGTGGAGGCAGATTGCAGGTATCGTCTGTTCAACTAGGCATGAGAGCCTCAAGGGGAGAGCGCCCTGATTTGGACAGACCAGGATCCTGACATAGCTAGCCCATCTCGGATTTGTGTATGACTTCCAACCCATCCACTGACGACAGCAATCTGTTTTTACGGCCTGTGCAACTGGGAGATCTAGACGCTGTTGAGGCGATTTTTGTTGAAGCGTTTACTGATGAATACGGGAGTCGATCGGTTGATATCGGGAGTCAGATTCGCCGGTTACGCCGATGGTATGGTCCGGTAAAGGTCCTTAGTATTTTTCCGAACCGCTTTCAGCATGTGTTCACTGTGCATGTAGCTGAACAGGAGAATGAGGTTAAGGGAGTTATCCAAGTGTCGCCCTTCAATCATGCCCACAGCACTTGGCGCGTTGACCATATTGCGGTGTCCTCCCAGGCTCAACGGCAAGGGATCGGATCTCGGCTATTACGTCATTGCATGAATCATTTCCGGGAAGCGCATATGTGGATTCTGGAAGTCAATATTCATAACCGGGGGGCGATCGGCCTCTATCGTCATAACGGCTTTCAACCCTTAGCGCAGATTACCTACTGGTCCCTTTCTCCTGAGATCTTGGCTGACTTAGCCCAGAAGGATCCGTCCCTCTCCACAGTTGAACAGGTAACCCAACCTTATCTCCGTCCCGTCAGTAACCGGGATGCGCAATTGATCTATCAGCTTGATACCGCCTCAATGCCCCCGCTGGTCCGTCAGGTGTATGACCGCCATGTCAATGACTTCAAAATGGGACTAGTCGATTGGAGTATCGATGCGGCGAAACAATCGATTAGTAAGACGGAACGGATCCGTTACTACGTCTATGAACCGGAGCGCAAGGCCGCCATTGGATATTTCAATTTGAAACTATCCCACACACCGGATGTTCCCCACGTGGCCCAGTTAACGGTTCACCCTGCCTACACTGAGCTCTATCCCGAATTGTTAGCGCAGATGGCTCGTCTAACTCAAAAGAACCCTGCCCAACCCTTAGCGCTGGCTTCCACAGATTATCAACCGGAGCGAGAGGAATTCCTTTTGAAATTAGGGGCTGATGATCGGGAGCGGACCCTGTTAATGTCCCGGTCAGTGTGGCATAAAGTGCGTGAAACTCGGGTAAGTCTTGACAGCCTCAGGATCCAAAGTGTCTTACGAGGGCTCCAGGTTAAGCAACCCCTTCCGGAGCGAATTGACTTAGCGTCATCCGATCCGTTTGAACTTTACCCAGCTGACGGGCTCTTTGGTGCCTACTTACCCATCGGATCCCTGGCGGAGTGGCAAGAGGAACGATTGTGGCCCCATCATCAATGGCTAACGTGGGATCTCTAGTCGTGATGAAATGTTGAAAGGATCCTGCTGAACTGAACACCAGGATCCTGGTCATGGGACCGAATTAGGTGAGAGCTTCTAACGATTACACTGACGACGGGTTAGGTCCGCCAGATAATCAATCCGCTCTGCCTCTGACTCCAACGATTCGGTTAGTCTTGTCAGCTGTACGGGAACCTTTTCGGCTCGAGCGTTCGTGTAGTAACCAGAAGCGTCCTGATAGCCCTGATCTGACGGAACAAACTCTAATAAGGTATGGCCTACAACTGTCCGGCTAGCGAATGTAGCCTCATACGTAAACACAAATTGATGTATCCCAGGATCCCAACTATCCTCCAAACTATAGAAAAATACGGAAGACGATCCACTATGGTAGGAAATACCCTCAATGTTAACCGACTGCGTCTCAGCGTCGTATTGAAAATCTAATAGGCTATAACATCCAGGTGAGTTACGTAATTTCTCTTCTAGCCACAAGCCGTCCAACTGAGCCAAGGATCCTGAACCCATCCCATCACTCTCTGGGATAACCTCTAGCGGATTCTGATTCACACTCAAGGCAGGCACAGTCGCTAGATTAGGTGAATGGTTGACGGTGATCTCGATCGGCCTGGAGTCCTGTGAACGCTCCGTCGTTTCAACCATAGTCTCAACCGCAGCATTCAAGCCGACCATCACAATAGACGCAGTTAGGATCCATTTCCAAAACGATACTTTAGACTCATGGGACATCACATACTCCTCGTCGATCGAAGTTAAGGTTAAGAAACGGTTAATAGGTGTTAACTTTATCGGATGTCCATACCGTTGCCACTGACGTTTTCCGTAGGATCCTGGTCCTGTGTAATGGGGTGGGGAGATTCAGGGGAAATCGGGTTGAGAGCAAGACCAGCCCTACGTCGGCGGCGAACTCGAAGTTAGGCTTGGATAGGGCCTAATCCTGATCCCCACAAGTCTTAGGGAATCCGGGTCTTGCTCTAGGTAGCTACGGGCGGGGATCGGCGCGCAGCTACGGGGTGGGATCGTCTAGCCGCAGGTTGCCATCCTGGGGGTAAAGGATCCCAAGCTTTAGACCAACTTCTTCGACTTCAGTCGACCCACCGTCGAGTTCCAGGCCCCGGTCGGATCTGACTTACTGGCAAAAATACGCTGGGCTGCCGTAGTCTGGTCTTCGCCATTCGTAAGGGCGGCTAGGACTTCGCGCTCTTTCGGACTAATCGGTAACGGCAGTTGTTTCGGATTAGGCAAGTCCTCAAGAGGATTGTCACTGTCTGAGGGGATCCCTGGCATCAGAGCATGTACATTCACTGTTTGTAATTGAGGCAATGGCTTGACCGAGACACTCGGCAAATCGATGACATCCACCTGTACACCGCCTTGGGCTGCCGCTTGGGCATGGGCTCCACTAATGGCTTGTGAAATGTGTTGTGCGGTGGTGATGTTATCGCTGGCCACCTGTTGGGTCAAGTTCGCTTTTAAAGAGCCCAGATTCTGCTGTAGGCGGGAGGCATAGACCTCAGCCCATAATTGGCTGGCAGCATCCGCTTGGGCTTGAGCATCGGCGACAAGGGCGTTGATTTGGAGCTGGTGGGGATCAGGTTGGGGTCTCATCATTCGTCCTGTGCATTTGGAGTGGATAGTGGATTGAGGTGTCGCTAAGCTCCAACAATAGAGTCACTGTGTTTAGCGAGCTTTCATAAATTTAGTAAGCCCAGCCCGAAATGTCAAGCTGCTTATCTCCAAGTTAGGAATGACTCACTAAATCGGCGTAGCACCAGAAAACTCAACTTGACTGGAGAAACTCTCAGGATCTATCGTTAGCTAATTAGAGTAGTGAGCTTATTAAGCCTTCAACTTTACAGAGAAAACATAGGATGCAGTTCAGTAGACCTGCTGATTCAGGAGATTTCATCTGAGGTCATAATAATAGAGTCCTAAAAATTGCTTGATAAGTTTATCTAATGCTGACTCGCTTTGTTGAATGAGAGGTGAAGGATGACCATCAGAGAAATTGTCAATCAGGTTTTGGGTCACAGAATTTTTACGTTGAGTGACTTAACCACACTTCAGTCATTACTTGATCGGGGTAAGAAGGATCCGATTGCTCTTGATCAGCTATGTCAGGCTCTAGAAGCTGAGAGAGTTCTAATCCAATGTGAAGGGTCTCCATCCTTGCGGCCCATCCTATCAGTTGGGTGATGGCGAATCCGTCAGGATCCACTCCTCAGTTGAGATAGATATGCCTTCAACGCAGTCTCAAGCTTTAGTGAAAATCCGTGAAAGTGCGGAGGAGAGGTATAGCGTGGTTCCGTAAACCCTCTCTTTTCAGAGGTTGGGTGGATCCACCATCGTTGAGATAGGCGCGAGAGCTCATCTATTGGGCAAGTAGGAGATGTGATGTCTATTCAAACCATTGTGATGGAAGTGATTGAGCGGGGGGTCTTGACCTACCAGCAGGAGAATCGGATCCGTTTGTTGATGGGACAGCAGCCTACGGATGATGATTTCTCTGCCTTAGCTCGGCTGAATGAGGCCTTATTGATCGGATATGTGCGCTCCTGTCGAGAGATGATGGCCAGTTAGGATCCCGTTGTAAGTTAAGCTGGCCAGTGAATGGCAGTGTTGCAAAGGACATGACCTCACAGATTGATCCGTCACACTCAACTGGGGAGGCGCATCCGTCCTGGACCTATGAGCAGGTTCTCGGCTTTGCGCCGGATGCGAGTTCAGCCAAGTATGCCAAGAAGTTGGGGGCGCTGCATCATTGGCGCACCCTCGGGTATCACGGATCTATGCTCTGGGGCGAGTGTCTGGGTAGCGCGGTCTATCAATCGCAGGTTGACTTGTCAGAGCCTGCTTTTCGATGTTCTTGCCCTAGCCGCAAGTTTCCGTGCAAGCACGGCCTCGGTCTTTTGCTGTTGTATGTGACTCACCCTCATGAGTTTGCGGTTAAGGATCCGCCAGCGTGGGTGGAAGAATGGGCCGCAGCACGGGCTAAACGAGCGGAGAAAGACCAGAGTAAACTGACAGCTGTAGAGGAACGCGCACCTGCGGATACAGCGGCATCAGTAGCAAAGGCAAAGGCGAAAGCAAAGCGAGACACTCTGATTGCGGGTGGTTTGCAAGATCTCGACCAATGGTTGCAGGATCGGGTTCGCCAGGGGTTAGCAGGACTTCCCGCTGAATCGTATGACCTGTGGGATCGGATGGCTGCGCGGATGGTGGATGCAAAGGCGGGGGGCTTGGCACGACAATTGCGAGCCTTAGCTGGAGTGCCTAACTCCGGTCAGGATTGGACAGACAGGATCCTATCCCACCTCAGCCAGCTGCATCTGTTAGCAGAAGGTTACCAGCATCGAGAGCAGTTAGACCCAGGAACCCAGGCTGATATGAGAGCCGTGATTGGGTGGACCTTGAAGCAGAGTGATGTCCTTGACGGATCCCTTCCTAATTGCGAGCGGGTACTGGACATCTGGGCAGTGCTAGGTCAAGTTGAAGAACTCAATGAAGATGACAATGTGTGGGTGCAGCGGACCTGGTTATGGGGGCTAGGGTCCAATCGGATGGCACTGCATTTGCAATTTTCCTTCGGATCCCGCTCCTTTGAGACGATCCTGACTCCGGGAACACAATTTGAAGCGCAGTTGGTTTACTACCCCAGTGCCTACCCGTTGAGAGCCGCCCTGCAAGGTAACCTTAGCGAGGTTGTGCCACTAACGGCCTATCCTGGTGCTGCTTCCCTCGCCAACGCATGGCAGGAGATCAGTGCTGCCCTAGCCCGTAACCCCTGGATCCTGCAGTTCCCAGTGCCGTTAAGGGAGGCTATCCCTGTTTTCCATCAGTCCCAATGGGTCCTGCAAGATTGCGATGGTCGGATCCTACCCTTGCGACCTCGGGATCAGGGGTATTGGTTACTGATGGCCTTGAGCGGTGGTCATCCGATTGCGGTCTTTGGGGAGTGGAATGGATCCTGGTTTGAAGTGTTGAGTGCTTGTGTCGAGGGTCAGTTTCAAGGGCTCAGTTGCGTAGAGTAGCCGTATCTTTTCTCAGCTAGTTTTGCAAGAGACCTGTCTTTAAGTACCCAGGCAGAATGGTTTGTGTATTTAGGAGCGTAGGATCTCCAGTTGGATTGGAGACAGCATCAAATAGATTCTGTACAAGTATGGTTGATTTGCTTTAGTGTGGTACATCAACTCCAGACCAGATAATGGTTTCAGCTTACTGATCGTCTCATTTTTAGTTGAGTCAATCATACCTACGGGGGAGAGTAAAAATATATGCTTTCAAATATAGGCCTACTTGAGCTGACTAGAGCATGGTTCCTTACGTCAGCAGGTTTACATTAGCCATAGTTAAGTGTAAAATTACAAGGCCCATTACCTATTTGTACTTTATGCAACCAAAGCCAGAGCTGAAGCGTGAACTCAAGAAGGAAATTCAGTCTATCTTGTATAAAAATGGGATACCCCACACAGGTTCAAAGGCCCTAAACTCCAGAATCAAAAAGGTTGTTGATGACTACTACCGACTAATCGCCCAAGACAATTTATTTGTGTATGCTAGGGAGCAAGCTAAGGTTTTTGCAAACAGGTTAGTTGAGGAGGTTCAATTAGATAGGGAAGCTTGGGATAGAGAGGAAGAAAGTCGAAACCGAGCATTGAAGTCCAGAAGGAAGCCCAAGTTTGAGTTGAGGCGATACGTGCAGAGGGCTTTGCAACGATGTGGGATCATTTTTTGGTGTGCACCGCCACCACCACCGCCCCTATAGTTCGACTAGGATATTTCCGATCTGATAAAATGTTGATGAAAACCTCTACATTCATCATTTTTTATGTTGCATTTGATTATCTGCGGAAGTGATAGGCAATTGCTGAGGAGAGGGTTATGGATAGAGAGGAAAAAAGGTTCGATATTGCTATGGAGGCTGTGAAGCAGCAAATTGCTCTTGCCTCTGTGATCATTACTGTGTTGTCGGCTCTTCTTGTTAGCAAGGAGGCTACATTTCAGATCTCTGCATCATTCTTTCTGTTCCTTGCCTGCATCTTGTCGGGAGTCGTTCTTCTGATGACGATACCGTATGTTCTCTACAGTAAAGATGACCCATTTGGCAGTACGAGTGTTCGAGTACTAGGTGCTGTACAGTCACTCCTCTTCTTTATTGGCATCACTGTTTTGGGATCTTCTCTACTTACTTGAGTAGTCGATTAGCAATTTCTATGGCGTTGCTGGCAGCGAGCATCAGTGTAAACACCTCTCCGGTGAAGTCTGACTTGAGAGAACCTTTCTTGGTGCAAAGTCTGCCTAGACAGTTCTGAAGTCTTGCTTAGTTAGATTAGCCTTGATTGGGGTGCAGATTGCGGTACATAGATGGACTCAAATCTTCATCCACACTCCGGGCGGCAATAGCTCCCTGGGCCACAGCTGTCGCTACACAAGGATCCCGAGGATTCGATACATCACCAGCCGCATAGATATGATGGATCGAGGTGCGTAAATATGGATCCGTGACGACATACCCGCCGGCATCGAGCGCTAAGGATCCGACCCCACCGTCAGATAGCAGTTGAGACATCAATTCAGTATTAGGCGCGAAACCCAGACGGAAGCAGAGATAGTCCACTGTGATTTGTTGCAGAGTAGTGGCATCTTTGAAGGTGATTTGAATGCGGGATCCGTGGGGTTCGAAGCGGTGGAGGGTGGAGGGTTTATGCAGCGTGAGTTTTCCCGAGGCCGCCAGAGCTAGGACTGCTTTTTGATTGTGAGCAAACCCGCGTAATCTCGATCGGACAAAGAGATGAATATGGGCCGCTGTTTCCGCAAACATCATGGCGGTGCGTAACCCGTTGTCGCCTCCCCCCATAACTGCCATTACTTGCCCCGTCGGATCCGGGTTGTCACCGGGATTGAAAGAGACGTGATCGGAGGTTTGCAAGAAGTCACTCCCTTCAAGATGGGCAATCGCTTCAGGACCTTTGAATCGTTGGCCGGTCGCAATCACAATCGAATCGGCACTGATATCCTGAGTGGCAGTCCACAGTTGAAAGGATCCGCTACCCACAATCCGCTTCACGGGCGAGTTCGTCAGGATCCGAATCTCTTCAGACTCGACATGACGGCGAAACCGTTGAGCCATATCTTGACCGGTTTGATCCTCCAGGCCCAGATACCATGTGTTCACAAAGGGGCTGAGATTCTGTAACCCACCGAGGCGCTCCTCCTGCTCTAGAACGATCGGATCCAAGGCCAACCGCTTCAGCCATAGAGCACAGGATAATCCCGCCGGTCCCCCTCCGATTACAGCTACCGTTTTGCCCATCAACTTGATTCACTGCCTCACGAGCTCTTCTCTTCAAGATAAACGCGTTCAGTCGCATTGATCTGAGCCGACGGATCCCTAAGCTGACGGTGACACCTCAGGCTAAGTGGATATATGAGTTCTGTTCGAGTCGCACAACGGCTCCTGAGTGTTACATATTGATCGCTCCGAGCAGCATGATGGATCCCCGCTGATGCCGATTGATTCCTCTACGCGGCAGGACAGTTCCCCCCCTGGGGCCCCAACACTCCCAACGCCTACCAAATTGGATCCTGGCCTGACTGATTGAGGGTCTCCCGCGCCAGCAGGATGAAGAAGAGCGGCAAGACTCGTTACATTGAGAAAGATCCATCCCCAGCTGATGAATCGGGTCATCCGTCTGCTCTTGACTGTACTAGCGCCATGACTGCTACCTCTGACTCCCACCCTTTTCCCACTGATCTACTCCGTTGCGTTGTTTGTGATCATGACGGCTTAGCCCGTTCAGCCCCTCGCGTTTACTGTCCGCAATGTGGCCAGGTCTATCTTTTAGATCCCGCTCCCATTCTCAACATGATGCCCCTCACCTCAGTGCCAGCCAATTGGGCTCGAACCGTGGCCCGGCATCCTCTCGCCGTCTGGAGTTATGAGGCTCTCAGCTCCACTCCCTTCCCCACCACGGATCCGGCATTGACGGGCCTCTCCTTGGCCGATCCGATTCTCGAAACCGGGCCAGGCTATGGATCTTGGATCCGTCCCCAACTAGCTTCATCTGATGTCACCCTTATCCGTCTGGACTATCAACAGGAGATTCTCACAGACGCCCAGACTAAATCTGAGTCGGCCTACCTCATCCGAGCTCACACAGATCAACTCCCCATTGCCTCCGCCAGCATGGGAACAGTGATTCTAGGGGAAGCCATAAACAAAATCGATTGGCATGCCTGTTTACGCGAAGCCTCCCGAGTGTTGAAACCGGGTGGTAGTTTAATTGGGTTGTATTTTCAGTGGTCCCCGCAGGTTCAGGGTTGGCTAGGATCCTGGCTAGAACCTCTTGGGTTAACAGCCGTAGACGATCCAGCCGTAGCCGCAGAACTGAAACGGTCACATCTACACCTAGAGCAACGATTTCAACAAGGCCTCGTCACTGTACTGCAAGCAACCCGTCTACCCGAGGATCCCCTCTCGACCTAGATCCTCTTAAAGCTTTGCTCTAGCTGGGTACTGCTCTAGCTGGGTACTGCTCTAGCTGGGTACTGCTCTAGCTGGGTGGTAGGATGGCGATGGGTTATCAGGAATAGATGAACTGGTGAATCAATCGGGGAAATCGTATCCCCAAGGAGCTGTTGATGATGCTTTCACGGCAGAAGGCCTGGGGCAAGATGACGACGCTAAGCCTGTGTCTAGGGATCCTAGGCTGTGGGTCCGCTGTCCTATCTAGTACAACCCCGCACGGATCCGTTCAATTACTAGCTGCTGAGGATCCTGGGATTGAGATCCAGGCACAAGGGAGAGCAACCCTAGATCAATTTGAAACCGTTGAAATTGAGAGCCTTGGGCGTACCTATCACATCCACAAGCCAGCCACGATTACAGACAATTTACCCTTAGTCGTTGTTTTGCATGGGGGGGGTGGTTATGGGGCGGGAGTAAGGGATACCTATGGCTTCAAGCCCATTATTCAGCGGGGCGAAGTGATTGCCGTTTACCCTGACGGTGTTGAGACCACCTGGGTGGCGGGGGATTTACCCGTTGGCAATGGAGCTCCTCCGCCCGCCGTTGATGATGTCACGTTCCTAGATACCGTTATCCAGCAAGTCCTGCAGTCTGAGCCCGTGGATCCAACCCGGATCTTTGTCACAGGGGCCTCTCGGGGGGGACTGATGACCCTCTACTACCTACCCCGGACCTCCATGAGCATCCGAGCAGCCGGATCCGTGATCAGTGGCATGACTCAGAACATTGCAACAGACTTTCAACTGCCTCAACCCGTGGATTTTGCCTTTATCAATGGCACCTTGGATCCGTTAATGCCTTATAACGGTAGTAATAAAGGGGATCCTCGCTATCGGTTATTACCCATTGAACAGGCGGCGCAACTCATCCGAGAGGCTAACGACATTACAGGACTGCCCCTTACGTCTACATTGGGTAACCCTGTTCGCAGAGATCGGTGTCGTAATACCGTCCGCCTCTGGTCGAATGAGCAAACGGGCGCTCGGGTCAGCATTGTCAAAGTAATCGGAGGGGGGCACGTTGTGCCTGGAGGTCGTCAGTACTTACCCAAGTGGTTGATTGGGCCTTTGTGTGAAGACTTCGATCACGCGGAAGCGATGTGGGAGTTCTTCAAGTCTGCTCAGCCGCGCTAGTCCCGGTCTTGAGTACAGCCAGAGCACGCCACCAAAGCAGAACAGTAAGACTGACTAGAGCAACGCTGCTAGACCAGCGGCTAGATAAGCAATAGGCAAAGCTGTACGAGAAGATCGATAAGAGTTGAGTGGGTATCCATTGCGTCTCCGCTCAATGCGATACTATCCCTAGAACTAGCCCTCTAACCACGACGCTACTATGACCACCGTTGACACTGCCACCTTCTGGCCCCAGCTCCTGCAGCAATTACTTGACCGCGAGTCATTATCAGAAGCGCAGGCAGAAACGTTGATGAATGGCTGGCTCGATAGCGAAGTACCGGATGTGGTGTCGGGGGCTATCCTAGCGGCAATTCAGTCGAAAGGGGTGTCCGCTCCAGAGTTGGCCGGGATGGCTCGGGTGTTGCAACGGGCGGCAGTTGGGGATCAACTTAATCTACCGCTTTTAGTTGACACCTGTGGAACGGGGGGGGATGGAGCCGGAACCTTCAATATTTCCACCGCCGTTGCCTTCGTGGTGAGTGCCACAGGGATCCCTGTCGCCAAACATGGCAATCGGTCTGCGTCGAGTAAGGTTGGGTCCGCTGATGTGCTAGAGGCTATGGGCGTCAATTTGGCAGCCTCTCCCACCACGATTCGAGCCGCATTACAGGAGGTGGGGATTACGTTTTTGTTTGCCCCTCATTGGCATCCAGCGATGCGGGCGGTGGTGCCCTATCGTAAGGCATTGAAGGTAAGAACGATTTTTAACTTGATTGGGCCATTGGTGAATCCTTTAAGGCCGAATCGGCAAGTGATTGGGGTGTATGACTCCAGTTTAGTGGTGATAGTGGCCGAGGCTCTGCGGTTGCTGGGCGGGGAGCGGGCCATTGTGTTGCACAGTCGGGAAGGGATCGATGAGGCAGGGTTTGAGGATCTCACGGATCTTGCCATCTTAGATGCGGGTTGTGTGACAACAGAGACTATTGTTGCGGCTGATGTG
>CAYUEE010000003.1:0-32481 GCA_964443615.1 uncultured bacterium
GAGGCGCTTGTCTGGGTCTCGGGTCTGGACTTGGCCTAGGTGATGTTGTGGGTCTCGTCGATTGATTGGGCCTAGGCGATGGATTGGGGCTCGGCGATGGATTGGGGCTCGGCGATGGACTAGAGTTTGGAGATGGACTGGGGCTCGGAGCTGGGGACGCACTGGGAGATGAAGTCGGACTGGGTAACGGCTCGGGACTTGGAGATGCGCGGGGAGTTGGGGGGACAGAAATTGGCGTGGAGGGAGGCGTAGGATCCGGATTAGGCAGGGGAGTTGCTGTTGAGGTTGGCACTGGGCTAGGGGCAGTAATTGGAGGAGATACGGTAGGGAGAGGAGACTCTGTAGGAGGGAGCGGAGGGAGAGGGCTGGGTACAATGGCTGCATCACCGGGACAGGTGACATCTAAGCGGTTGGATCCAAATCGTACCTCAAAGGGCAGAATAGGGCCGGGTTGAGTAGATCCATTCACGCTGACAAAACACTGCAGCTGACTAGCCCCAATTGGGACATTTTCAAATACCACAGGCTGGATTGCGTCAGTATCCTCCACAGGGATCTGTCCGCTTGACAAACGTTGTCCTTCAGATGTGCTGAGGATGATTTCAACTTCTGAGCCAGGGGCAAGCGTAATCGCCTGAACAATCTCAGCCAAGTTTAGTGACAAGCTAGTCCGTAGTGAAGCATTGTTTACCTGCTGGCCACAGGAGACCATGCCCAATGTGAGGATCCCAAGGATCCATCGCTTAACTTGACCAGCGTAATTCATGGCGCCACTCCTAAGGACGAGCTTATTAGCCTAGTACTTAGGATACATCACAGCAGATCCGCATAGATGAGATGACCGGGCTTGCTCGGCAGGATCCCTGTACTGTGCTGAAGACTCTTCAAGCAGAGCCGCCCCACAGACGCCTGACAATTGACTTATGCCACACAACTATCGATCTGAGCTAAGTGTGGAGTAAAGAAAGTAACGTCATCACTCTACTGATAAAGCATCTAACGTACATCCTGCATCCTCAGTGAGGGAATACTGGAGTACCCTGAGCAAGCGACTGACCTTTTTGAACTGACTTTTCGAATATGCTCACCCCCTATACTGGCGAACTGGCCGGACTCACAGCAGCCTTCCTCTGGGCGATAGCGTCCCTTCTGTTTCGTCAGCTGGGCACTACTCTCCCCCCACTCACCCTCAACTTCTACAAAGGGATCCTATCCATTGGCCTATTACTGCTAGTCCTCGTTCTCAGAGCTGATCCCACCATGGCGATGAGCACACAGGGATTAATCCTATTGTTAATTAGCGGTGTGATCGGTATTGGGATTGGTGACACCTGCTTCTTTGCCGCGTTGAATCGATTAGGTGAACAGCGTACGGTCCTGATGGCCGAAACCCTTGCTCCTCCTCTAACAACCCTCTTTGCCTTTGTAACCCTAGCTGAACTGCCGCCCGTGTTATCTGCTGTAGGTATGATCATCACCATTACTGGGGTCGCATGGGTGATTGTAGAACGAACATCAACACCAACTCCAGGATCCTCTCCTGTCGCCGGGATCCTGTTTGGGTTGGGGGCCACCACCTGTCAGGCCGTTGGAGCCGTTCTATCCCGAGCCGCCTTAACTCAGGCTGATATTGATCCTCTAGTCAGCGCCCTACTCCGAATTGTAGGAGGGGTTGGGATCCTAGTGATCGCCCTGCCTATGGCTCGTGAACCCTACTATTCTCAGCACTTTAATTCCGCTAAGCTGTGGGGTATGGTTACCTTAGCAACTGTCTTAGGTACATTTTTGGGGATTTCTTTTCAACAGCTTGCTCTCAAATTTGCGAATGCCGGTGTTGCTCAAACCCTTTTTGCTACTAGTTCACTGTTCGTTCTCCCTTTGACAGCGCTGCGGGGAGAATCTCTTACTCTTAGAACGAGTCTTGGTGCTCTAATAGCGGTGGGAGGTATTGCTTTGTTATTCATTGAAGTGTAAGTATTTAGGGCCTTGCAATTCATCAAGTCAACTATTTTACCTTAGCCCGAGCTCTAGCTCGATCTAACTGATCATCTTTCAAGTAGTCTTGCCCCAGAATCAACGTTAGAATCCAGTTGCGTTCAACCTCCAGCAGGATCAAGAGTCCTTCACCTAGATCAACCTCTAAATCTTTATTTTGAATATCAAGAATCAGCTTATTGACCAGTTCCAAAAATACCCGATCATCTTGAGTTAGAATCAGAAACTTAGCATTGGGGGCAGTCATGAATCGGTCAAGCTCAGCTCGAATAGCAGGAGATTGTAATTGAGGTAGGCGAGCATCCCGGAAGAGACCAAAAGAGAGGTGGGGATGAGTAATCACTAATTCATTAAAATTTCTCATTCGTTGATGAGACACTTTGGTTTGGTGTATAAATCCAATGACTTTCTTAGCAGACTTAAAGACTAAATGCTCTGGCAAAACTCGCTTTCCTAACCATAGGATCCCTAACTCCACCGGGTACAATGATTCGAGGGCATTTGCAACGCGGCGGAGCTTACCAATGTCATCTTCATCTGAAATAATCGGGACTTTTTCATACTCTTTAGTTAGAGTTTCTCTCGATGTTTGGAGATAGGCAGTCACTGTATTATAAACGGTGGGTGCAATGACACTTTGAGGTGTTGATTTCTGAATTTTAATAGTAGGGACAGCAATCAAGATTGACTCAACCACTTGTTTGAGGTGGATAATGGATCCCTCAAGCTGCTTAACTTTATCGTGTATATCAATTTCTGGAACTGCAACAGAGGTAAGTGATGGAGGTAATGGGATCCCTTGGATGCGATATCGCCAGTACTCTGCAGCTCGGTTTAACACTTTTCGAATAGAAGACTGATGTAGAATATCATCTAGATCATCTTGTGAAAACAGGGTATCAACATCAATGTCTAATTCCTCTAAGCGAGTGTTGAGGATCGATTTAAGTTGTTGTGTGGATAGTGTAGATAGATGAATCTGATATTGGGAGATCCGATCGATAATGGATCCGTCAAACGTCGACTGAAACTGCTGCCATCGTTCTGGGAAAAGATTGACAATGAAAAGGCTATTGGGAACATGAGTAAATAATTCCTTAATGGACTCTCCAAATTTGACTAGTAAATCGTGATAATGTGAGTAGCCCAAAGCCTCTAATTGATCAAATACAACAATCAGGGGCTCATCCACTCTTGAAAGCTTCCCAATTAAAGTCATAGCTTCAAGTGCAAAGGCTTCTCGACTTAACGATTCAGACCAATTAGGCAGTCCAATCTTTTCAGTATCCTCTGACTCAAGCTCATAGCCAGCCAGCCACCGCTTAATTATTTCTCGATAATCACGCTTCTGATAACTGCAAAATTTGATGATTCCCCGTAAAATATCGGGTCCAAATCCAGCAATAGAGTATCGTTCGATCCACCATCTCAAGACGTGACTCTCGACTTTGTGCCACTCTTTGCGATATCTATCACTACCAGGCTGCCCGAGGCGATCATAGATAGCCAAGGGATTACTCTGTAAAGCCTCCCGCAACTCCGCAGGAACCCTTTCCCATGATCTCTCTTTCAAAATATAAACGATACTATTGGCAACCAGGTAGTCAAACTGAGTGTGTTCTCCATCAACTGATTCAACCAAAGACTCTAACATCCGACTGTAGGTATGGTGCAGAACGGATTCTGGATGGTTTGGTTGTCGAATAAATAATAATCGATAACGATCCAACAGCTGTTGAGCCATTCGCATGATCAAATGAGTTTTTCCAGCTCCGGGTTCTCCTGTTAAAACAACACCTCGGCTTTGGTGATTAGGATCCTGATGAATATCTTGTAGAACAGACTTTAAAAGTTCAAACTCACCTTGGTAAACCTCAATATTGTCAGCATGAATCTGAAAAGGATTATCAACTCGATTATTAGCAAATGGGTTGGGATGATCCTTAAGGGTTGGAAATAATTGTTGTTGTAAGGTTTGATAAAGTTCGTGAGTATAAGCTGCGTCATAACTGGCATCATGAGCCATCCCTGGATGAAAATAGCGATCGCCAAGGGTCAAGCCTAGATGTTTACTGAGATACTCTAAACTGTAGGAGTCAAGATTTGGCAATCGTTTCTGAGCAAGCTGTAGAGTGCAGGTCACCTCAACCTCGGGCCAGGCTTGGCGGGCTTTGCGAAACGCACTTTTGAGAACAGCAAGATCATGCTCAGCGTAGTGAAAGATTAACCGTTGCCCATCTATGAGCTGCCGCAGTTGGTGCACGATTTGCCGCAGGGTTTGAGGGTGGGGATGGTCCGGGTGATAGTCTCGGTTAAAGCCGTGGTACACCAATTGGCCTGTGCTATCAACAACTGCAACTTCTTTGAGATCCTGCTTGCCTTCTGTATCGATGACCAAGAAACTCATATATCGTCAGAGATGCGTCCATCACACTGCTCACTATAGTGCCAGGATCGATAATAAACGATTCAAGTTTTACAATTGCTTAGGAATTAGTCTCCCAGAATTAATGTTTCGGAATCAACTAGGATCCGGCTAACGACTCTTCCCCTGCTGATTCAGAGCTTAGGATCCTAGAGGTAGGTCGGCTAAACAGTTTGAAGTAAGTTGAGACCCAAAATTCTTTCAGCGGAAATAAGATAAAGGTCAGAGGATTAATTGTAACGATGATATTACGTCGATCCTGCTTAGCCTGTAACACAATTTGCTGAGCAACCCAGGAGGCTGACATCACACCAATCGGATTAAGGTTACTTTTAAATGGGCCCAGGATCAGCTTCCGAACAACACAGGGCGCATCCAATCGTCGTAACGTCACTAAGTCCCCAATAGCTCGCTTCGAGAGCTCATATAGTGGACTGATAGCCGGAATAACCTCAGCCTCAGATGTGTTGACCCACACTTCCTTGCGAGCAATATCAGCATTAGATTGAACCGTTTGGAAAAAGAGTTCCATCAACCGCCATTGCGAAAACGTATTAACCTCATAGGATGTTTCAATAGCTTCAGGAGTCCGCTCGCCGTGAACATTAATGCCATGATTCACAATTAAGATATCAACCGTTTGCAAGGTCTCTTGTAACTCCACTTCTCGTCCTACTGACCATTGGATGGGTTTCAAACCCACTGGTTTGCCTTTCTTTTCAAGAGTTAGGGGCTGTTCCCGTGTACTCAATGGCACTACCGTAGCCCCTGCATCGGTTAGAGCTTGCAGCAGGGCTTGGCCCAACGTACCAGAAGCTCCAGTCACTGCAATCATTTTGCCCTTGAGAGATAGTGCTGTGCCCATAATCTGATCCACTAACGTCAACGTGCCACAGTAGTACGCTTGTGTATTGTCAAAATGATGCCGCCAGTGATAGGTCCGGTTCACCCACCAACGGGAAGGTACCTGTATAAAAGGTCCCGGTTGATGAGTTAAATCAGTAGCCTGAGCCCAGCCATTGCCCCGAGCTACTCCCCCGGCTAAGAACGCAAACGAGTAAAAGATCCCCCAACTGGCCATCCACAGATAGAACGGATCCACAAGCCATCCCAAACCAGCCACTGGAACTGCTGCAATCATCATTGTGACGGACTCGGGTACATCATGGTGCCACTGACTTTCTCGGTAAAGCTCTTCACTGACTGCATTGAGATCAGCAGTGAATAAGCGATGGTGCAGATAGTGTTTAGGCATCAACCGAGGGTATTCATGAGCCAACCAATGCCGCACATCCCGAACCACTTCTACCCACAAGAGGGAGCCAAGACCCCAGCTCACTGCTCCCAGCCACCCTGCGGTCTCAACGCCCAAAATCCACCAGCTAGTGCCTACTATCCAACTCGTCTGCATCGCGGGAGTGCCCAGAGTACTACTACTTATTAACTCTATACTTGATTAACCCTACACTTGTTAACTCTGCTGGAGATATTAGCAAGACCATCTCTGACCGGCCCAATGGATCGCTCCACCTGATCTATCGACTTGAGCTGCGCGGGAAACCGCAATTGACCTCAGCTAGGGATAGCAGCAGAGTTTGCCATTTCAGAGCATGCTAAATCGCCCCGGATCCGGTTTGATAAAGGTAGCAAAAACCTTGTAGATACATTAGAGTGTAGGTCTAAAAGCATGTCTAAGAGTGAGCGTGTAACGATGCGTCTATTCCCAGCCTTGGCCTCGGTTGCCCTCAGTCTGCTCATCTTCGATGGGAGTTCAGCCTCAGCCCAAAGTTATACTTTTACCCCTCAGCAAACGGCTCAGGCTCCAGAACTGCCTCAGGGAGACGGATGGCGCCCTGTTAATCCACAACCCATTCCTCCTAGTCAAAATCCAGCCCCTGTCCAAACATTTCCGCAACAGCCGGCCCAGCCAATTCAACCCACTCAGCCGATTCAGCCAGGCACCTCAGGATCTCAATTCAATCTCCAGTCCACGTTGCTACTTCGCTCTGGTGACATCATTGCAGCTACCTATGATGGGGCTGAGCCTCTTTTTCTGTCTCCAGGTGAGTCTAGTGCCTACAGTTTGACGCTGGGGACTGCGATGCGAGACGGCCGTGGTAACGTAGTTGTCCCCGCTGGAGCCGTCATTGATGGTCAGTTCCAATCCGTGAGCGGTGGCACTCAGTTCATCTCCAACACCGTCACCGTCAACGGTCAAACCTTCCCCCTCTACGCTCAAAGTGACATCATTCCATTTCAGAAGGATCCTCGCCAAACCTCCGGTGAAGCTATTGCAAAGGATGCTGCCATTGGTGCGGCGGCGGGTGCTGTGTTAGGGGGAATCTTGGGCAGTCGAGTCATATCAACTGAGAAGGTAATTGGTGGCGCACTGGCTGGAGCCGTCATTGGTAACGTCACAGCCCCCGAGTCAGCCACTATCAGTCCTGGGGATCCTCTGAACTTAACGGTGACCCAAGACTTCCAGCCAGCTTTGCCTTAAGCCGTCAAGTCATTAGTGGGCAGTTAAATAGCTGTGCCCACTGCTGAACCTGCTGATGGGCCACGTCGGATCCTTCCAATGGAAAATTTTCCAGAAAGTCCTTATCAGTAGCTGCATGGTAGGGGCCTTCCTTGAGCTCAAGCATCACGGTATTACAATCCAAGGCTACTAGCGTATGATATTGACCTGGCGCTAATTCCAATCCGAAGGTGGGACCTGTGCTAGAAAGCACCTCTGTTCGTAGAACCTTACCCAACTCGTTGAGCCAGAGAAATCCGACGCGTCCCTGCAGTACTACAAAGAACTCGAACCGATGGATCCCTAACCGTTGACGATGGCAGTGGGGACGCACGTAGGTTCCAGGCTGCATTACATTCAGAAACCGCTGCACTTTTTCATCGAGTTGATGAAAATTGTAGTTTCGCCGACCTCGAGCATGGGACCTTGAGGCCTGGGCCAGTTGATCAAACAGCTCTTGCGTGACGAGATGTAGAGGCTGATACGCTTGATCTGACGACGCTTGATCTGGCATGGATCCTTACACCTAGTTTTTGAAATTTGATACTCTCTACCTGAATCAGCCTACTGAATAATCAGATCCTGGGTGAGTTCCACATAAATGATGGTACTGGGTGTCAATGTAACCATTCGATCAACATTAGTGGTTCCTGCTGCTGCCCCGGCCAAACTACCCGCCAGTAGAGGAGCTAATCCTAGACCTCCTGTGACAACGCCAAGCACAACGCCCCCTGCTACACCGTAGCCAGCTCCCTTCAACGCCGTCTGCGGCACATCAGCATTGGGATCCAGACCTGTGGGCAAGATCTCTGTTTCACCACTCATAAGGTAGGTTGAGTTTTGAACGGTTACTCGGTTGGCTACAAATCTAGTACCTTCGATGCGTTCATCAAATTGAGGCTCGATGGCATCATCGTCATCATCTCGTCGCTCCACAATTTTGTAGATCGGTTCAAAGGTCCCCCAGATTGTGCTACCGGCTGGGATCACTACCTGACCTAGTTGATCGAGGACAGGTTCAGGCACTTCTAAGTTACTGTTGATAGCCTTAAACGGTGGAAACGAAAACTCCCGGTAGACGGTCAACGGAATAACAGTACCCGCTGGTAATTGACCTCTGGAGACAGGACCAACCGTTGACGGACTTGCTCCCTCACGGCGTTGATAACTGTAGGCAGTCGCTGAGCGTACGGTCTGAGGCTGCGTGGGTGCCAATGGCTGAGATGCTGCAGGAATACTGACAACCGGGGGTTGAGTGGCTGGAGGAGCAGTAGGCACTGTTGCTGGGTTTGCTGTAGTGCTAGGAACAGGTTGAATGGGTGCAGACCCGGTTTGCGGTTGTGTGAGAACAGGCATCGTGGGGACATTTCCGTCCGATACAGATCCGGGAGAGACAGGCGGCGGAGACAATGTATTAGGAGCCGTGGGAAGTGGCTGCGGTTGCGCAGGAGCTTGGTCAGCAGGGGTAAAGTCAAACTCTTGAGCCTGAGCCTGAAATCCTAAGCATAATGTGAGTAGCCCCAGACTGAAGAGGGTCGCTGGATGGATCGAATGCGGGCGAGAAGCAGCCATAGCCTTAAACAACCTCAATAGTCCAACAATCTGGGAGTAGCATAGCACTGCTCCGACAACTCTACGCTAGATGTAGTAGACCTCTTCCACTATTAGAGACAAGCTTATAATTCAGTCATACCTGTTCAATCACACCTGTTCAGCCATATCTAGGTAAGCTGGAGCCTAGTGTAGACCCTCATTACAACTCGCAATGCGATTACTGCAATTTAGTACGTCCCACTACTGCCGCAAGGCTCGGCTGGCTCTTGGGTACAAACAGATCCCGTACACCGTAGAGAATCTGACCCCAGGTCTGCATCAGTTCAAAATCAGACCATTGACAGGGACAACCACGACCCCTGTGCTACTACCTGAACAATCAGACTACCCCCCAGCCGTTGGTGACTCTACGGCAATTTTGCACTTCCTCGACCGCTATCAGCCGGATCCTCCCCTTTGTCCTTTTCCGGATCCGTTAGCATCCGAAGCCTGGCTTCTAGAAGACTGGTTGGACGAAAGCATCGGAACAGCAACACGGTTTGTATACTACCAGTATCGGGTCGGGGCTGGACGAGCAGTGGATCCGTCCCTGTCGAGTCAAGTCGTGATTGGTATCGTACGTTGGCAATATGGAATTGATACAGCCTCTGTAGCCTTGGCAGAAGAACGACTACAACTGGCTCTCCAAGAACTCCAGCGACGCTGGGCAAGCCAGTCCCATCTCGTAGGCGATGCCTTGAGTGTTGCCGATCTGACAGCGGCAGCGTTGCTGAGCCCGTTAGCCCGGATTCCTACTTACCGCAAGCAGTACCCCTGGCTATTTGAAGCAATTGAACGGATCCATCTCATCTGTCAGGAATCTCCGCCACCCGGTTTAGAGTAGTTCAGATTCCTTTCACCACGATAGTTAAGCAGATCCCTAACTCATGTCTATTCCAGGCTCCAGGCTTCAAGAAACTGAAAGCTTTTAAGAATCTAAATTAATGTCAATGAAAGTGTTGTTGTGCTTGGGCGCATCGCGTTTAGAAACTCGGGTACGTTCCAAGTAAGCTCGGGCTTCTGGGTAATTGGGATTAAATTCAATAGTTTTCTGGAATGCCTCTCTCGCCTTCGCCAAGTTTCCTAAAGCATAGTAAGCGATACCTAACTTAAAGTGGGCAGCAGTAAAACTTCCATTAGACTTTAAGGCATTAGTATAACTTTCAACGGCAAAGGCATATTCTCGCCGCATCCGAGAAATTTCACCCAGTCCATAATGAGCTTCAGGTACGTAGAGGTCAGTTTTAATTGCTGTTTCAAACTTAGCCTGGGCAATTTCCACGGTGCGATGACCAATAATATTGCGGCTCAGAGAGGCTTGCTTATGTTTCTCTAAGTGAATGAGACCCACCATGGCTTGGGCTGACGGTTGATCAGGATCCCGTTCTAATGCCTTCCTACACCAATCTTCCGCTTCTCGGATCTTACCGCGTAGATAAAAGACTTGAGCCATGCCCAGATTAGCTGAAGCTAGCTCAGGATCTTGGGTCACTGCTGTATTGAACTCCGAGCGAGCGTAGTCAAGGTCTCCGGTCTGCAATAATGCAAATCCCAGGTCAGTCCGAAGACTAGGGGTGGCCGAATTTAACCGCATCACATTGGAAAAATGTTGAATCGCCATCCGTAAGTCGCCATGCTTATACAACGCCAGCCCCAAACCATGATGAGCTTCGGCCAAATCTGGATCAATCGCAATGGCTTCCTGATAAGCACTAATAGCCAACTCAAACTCGCGGCGACGACCATGCACATAACCCAGAGCTGAATGGGCAGGCGCCAGACCCGACTGCAGATTCAGGGCCAAACTGAGCTCTATCACTGCCCGTTCCCAGGCCTCAGCATCCTTCAACCGAGACAGAGCGTAACCCATGTAGTAGTGAGTTTCAGCGTCTTCTGGTCTTAGGAGCAACGCGGATTGAAACTGTTCAATAGCTGCATCAAAGTCTTGACTTTCAAATAGGTCATAGCCGTACCGTAACTGAGATTTCACTAACAATGGAGTCAGCCCCACATACTGAGGATCCAGCTGATCCACTGTTTTGTAGTGGGCAATCGCCTCTTTGTAGCTTTTCAACTCATCATGACACTGTGCCAGAAAGAAGTAGGCATCTGCAAATTCTTTGTCCGTACGAATCGCCTCCTTAAACTCGGGAATAGCTTCGTTCCAACGCCCTCCCTCAAAGTAAGAGAGACCTCGCCGGTAGGGCTTCTTAGCGAGTATGCGTAGCTTTTCTTCCTGCGTCCGTTGTCGTGTAACTGCCCGAGCTGCTCCGACCACCATGTTACCTAGCGACACCCTCGGCCCGACGCTCTCCATCACAATCATGTAACCGATGCCGGCTGCGCTAATCATCACGAGGACAATAATAATGACTCCCGTCAGGATAATGCTGCTAATCAGGCCTTGGGCAGTCGGGTTGTAGCCAAAAATGGGGTTTGGTTCTCCGGCTAACCCAGCAAGTGTGTCGGGGTCCACCAAGTCTTCAGCCTCCGCCTGACTTAAGAACACAGCAGCGGGTTCCTGACTACTAGCCAGTTGGTCCTGTTGTTCAGCACTCAGGGATCCGCCGTCCGGATCAATCGCTTGCTTCACCTGCCCAGCATTGCGTGTGGCACTCTGAGCCGTCAACGCCTGCGTAATCAAACTGCGGGGGGGCTTAGCCTCTGGCGCAGTAGCAGCAGCAGCTTCCTCCAGGGTGGCTGCGGTCTTCACACTAGTCAATGCAGTGTCAGTATCCCCCTGTTGGGCTTGGGCCCCAGCTAACGAGAGATGGACGGATGGGTCTGCAGGATCCTTGTCTAGGGCAGTATTGTAGGCGGCAATCGCACTGTCAATGTTACCTTGCTGCGCTAGTGAATCTCCTAAGAATCGGTGCGCATCAGGATTCTGTGGGTTCAGCTGCACAGAGCTATTCAAGTTATCAATTGCTGAATCTGTCTCCCCTTGCTGAGCGAACACCAAGCCCAACTTCAAATAGGTTGTGGCATCTCGACCATCTAGGCTGAGAGCAGCCTGTAACCGTTGAACTGCCTCATCAAAGGATTGTCCCTGTGTAATCGCTTGCTCAACAAGAACCGTCCCATAACGTTTCAAGGCATTGACGGACGCTTCCTGATTATCCGTATCTTGAGCAATAGCTAGTGCCGTCTCCAAAGTCTGCTTTGCCCCTTCCCAATCTCGCTGCTCAGCTAGGACCTGCCCCAACATGATATGAGGTTCTGCGGCTAGCACATCCTCCCTAATTGCATCTAGATAGGAGGCCTCTGCTGCGTCGAGGTTGCCTTGAGCATAATAGGCATTCCCTAGTCGGTAGTGCAATTCAGAGCTAGGGGTCTGTCTCAGTTGAGTTGTGTAAGCCTGCAGAGCTCTATCTAACTGGTCAGGCCCGTAAAGGCCATACCCCAGATCTTGGCGCATATCCAAATAATCAGAATTTAGGGCCAGGGCAGTTAGATAATTTTCAATCGCAGCATCCCAGTCTTCGGCTAGGGCTTGGGCTCGACCCAGATGGTAGTAGGCAATTTGATTATTAGTACTCAGTTCAGTTGCAATTCGCAGCGTTTCAGTGGCGGCTGCGTAGTCATTGAGCTCAATGAACGTCAATCCTAGATGGATCCGAGCATCAACAAACGTACTCCGGAGCTCTACTGCCTTGAGGTAGTTATCTCTAGCCCGTGTCCATTCCTGCTTAACAGCGTGGGCCCGACCAAGGTGATAAAACAGGTCAGGATCCTCAGAGTCAGATAGTGCGGCTGCATTCAAAATAATGATAGCAGTGTCTGCTTCATCCGTTTGGTAGTGAGCCCTTGCTAGATCGACAGATGCCCTAACATTCTGAGGTTGCTGCTGAACAACAGCCTGATAGTCGGGAATGGTGTTTTGAAAGTCCTGCATACGTCCCTGAGCATGAGCTAGAGCTGCCCTCGCCCTGGCATAGAGACTATTGCGTTGGAGTGCTTCCTGGTATTCTCGACTTGCCTGGGGCCACTGCTCCATTTGGGCATAAATGAGACCTAGGTAGTAGTCGAATCGAGCTTCCTTCAGGCCATAAGAGTAGCGAAACCAGGAGAGCCCAAAGATAAAGAGTATCGCCCCTAGAGTTCCTAGACTAGCTGTGATGAAGACTTTCGGCTTCTTTAATTGTTCAATGGCACCTTGGATCCGAGGAGCCTTCAAAACAGTCGTCAAAGATAGTGGGGATGGATGAAAATGGCGCTCAATCACCCGCAAGACATCCGCTGCTGATTGATAGCGTAATTGATATTGAATTTTGACCATGCTGTTGATGATGTCAGCTAGCTTATCCGTTACCTTGACGTGCTGCTGCCACTGCACCTGGCCCGTTTTCGGATCCTGCGAAAGCTGCGTAGGGGCCAGTCCCGTTAAACATTGAATGGCAACCATACCTAAGGCATACAGGTCACTATTCAATTGCGGGGAACCGGAATACTGTTCAGGCGGATTGTAACCGAGAGTCCCAATAGCCATCGTTTCTGGCCGGCCCGCGTCTGGACCCTGTAACTGCTTGCCTGCCCCAAAATCGATCAGGACAAGATGACCATCCTCTTCCCGCCGGATAACATTTTCCGGTTTGATATCACGGTGAATTACATGGTGCTGATGGATGAAGTCCAACACTTTCAAGAGATCTTCCAGTAGCGTGAGGACCTTGGGTTCAGACAAGGGTTCTACGGCAATTTCTTGCGATAGAGAGTGACCCTTCACAAACTCTTGAACGAGGAAGAAGTCCCCTTCTTCTTCAAAATAGGCTAACAGTCGCGGGATCTGGTCATGACGCCCGAGCTGTTCTAAAGTTTCAGCTTCAACATTGAATAAGCGGCGGGCATTATCTAGCAGATTAGGGTCGGAAAACTTAGGCCGCAATTGCTTTACTACACAAGTAGGCTTACCCGGACGCTGCTGATCTTCAGCGAGAAAGGTCCGTCCAAATCCTCCGGATCCAAGCACCTTCAACACTTGGTAGCGACCGCCCAACGTAATCCCTGATTTGGAGGTGGGCTCAACAGTGGGGTTTTCCTGTGAGGATCCTAGTGGCGTTTCCGCCTGATGAAATTGACTTACGGGAATTTGGCTTGGGCTGGAGCCAGCTGAGCGATTGGGGTTAGCCAAGGATCCGGGAGACACCGCGGGTCGTCCCATCATGATGACTTCATTGCCCAGCATCGTATGGTCAGGGATGTCAGCCTCAGCTTCAGACTCTTCAAAGACCTCATTCAAGCGTTGCCCCGTAGACCCAGAAGCAAGGGATGGATCTTGGTAGGGTCTATCCGGCTCAATCGGGTCAGAAAAAAAGCTATCTGTACTATCTAAGCCAACTCCATGCACGAAGCCTGTGTTGGGATTGGGCGCTTCCGCCGTGATGACGGGGATGGGATAGTGCCACGCTGGGGAGCGTTGTGTCGACGGTTTCCCGTACAGATGCACCTCTCGCACATCTGTGACGGCATACCCTTCGATAGTGCCTCTAATTAATGTGGCCACAATCTCAGGATCCCAACCTTCTGTGGAGGTGTAGTCTACCAGGAGGTGAAACTTTTTGCCTTTGACTGAATACAGCAGCCGAAAGGGATAACTGGATAGAAGGGACTGCAACTCTTGGCCAAGTTCTTCAGGAGTTACCGTTCTGGGTGCTACCATAGCCTTCTCACAGTTGATATGACTTAGATAAGGGGCGGGCTTTTGGCAAGCCTTCAGGATGACTCGGTTTGAGAAAGAAAGTGTGAGGTGGATATTAATTCCACTGCGGAGTCAGAGTCATTCAACATTAACCCATCCCCCGTAGTCGCGGCTGTAGACTCAGCATGTCGATGGACCTGTCATCCTGAGGGTACTAACTCTATAACCTCCTACAGGAACCGTCCTAACGGGGAATAATAGCCTTTTCAACAGCGACCCTGGCAACGACTATATGTACTACTGCTGGTCATTAGTGTGCCATGGCTTACGGCCAATCTTTCAGACCTTAAGTTGGCTATCCTAAGCATCCTGTCTGAGAGAGCAACTGAATCTAAGACAAGAGTTCTATCTCAACTATCCCTTAACCCATGCCTCTAACCGTCACTTAGGGTCTGGATCTCCTGCTAACTCAGCACATTTAAGGCTAAGGATCCTACCAATGTTAACTGCAGTGTCAATAGGATGATGAGACCGATAGCACGCGGTGTGAACAGAGTCATCATCAAACCAATTGCCTTAAGGTCAATCATGGGTCCAAAGACTAGGAACGCTAACAGGGATCCTGGTGTGAAGGTCGAGACGAAGGCGAGGGCAAAAAAGGAATCTACTGTTGAACAGATGGAGATAATCGCTGCTAAGGTGACCATTACCAGAATGGAGAGGACGGGCCCTTGACCAAATCCCAAGAGGATCGAGCGTGGAATCACAGTCTGGATAATGGCGGCTAGTGTCGCGCCCAAAATGAGAACGCCGCCTAATTCCCGAAGCTCACGGATCCAAGTGTCGACTAATTGATCGAGCTTGGGACCGAGGGGTTGAGAGATGGGGCGGTCTATCGCGGCTCGGTACACTTGTTCTGCCGTCATCACTGCTGTTGGGGCTCGCGTAGGGGCTGTGCCAGTCCCAATCCAAAACGTACCGCCCTGGAGCAGGCTTGCGGGCCGAGTCGGGGGCTGACGTTCTTGCAGAATAGATTTGTGCAGAATGGGAGCGAGATCCGACTGACGGCTAAATACCCAGCCCACGATGACGGCGATGACAAAGGAGAGCGTAACGCGACCAATCACGATCTCGGGCATCTGACGAAAGGCAGTCCAAGTGGCCAGGATCACGATCGGGTTAAACACAGGAGCGGCCAGCAGAAACGCCACAGCGACATGCGGCGGGACCCCTTTGATCACCAAGCGTCTGGCTACAGGGAGATTGCCACACTCACAAACTGGAAAGAAGAAGCCGAGGGCCCCACCGACAATAGAGCTAGTCCAGTAGTTCTGAGGTAGTCTGCGGATCAACGCTTGCTCATCGACGAAGACGGCCAGGATCCCTGATAGCAGAACGCCGAGCAGTAAAAACGGTAATGCCTGCACCACAATGCTGAGAAAAAGAGTAAACCCGTCCTGCCAGAGCACACTGTTGAACACATCCATCTCCCAAAACTCTCCTCATTATGACTGGGGTTGGAGTGAATGCTGGAGGCTTAAGGTCAATGTTAGTCTGTGAGTCTCCTGGAAAACTTAAATTGAAGTAGGTTAGTAATGCTGTTGAAGCGGGCTGTCAATGGTCTTAGTTTTGTTATGGCAAGGATAAGGGACGATAGAGCGACAATACAGGGTTAATGATGGACGCGAGTAAGGTTTACGTGATGTTGGCGTCTCTTTGCTGGGGATTATCAGGTGGAATCGGCGGTATTTTGATGGCCGACGGCTGGGACGCGTTTGTGGTTTCGTTCTACCGGGGTTTGATCGGACTGCTGTTCGTCCTCGCCTGGCTAGCCTTGCACCCGAACAGCAGTGGATTGGCTAGTCGCCAATTATGGTTCTGGTCAGCGATCGCGGGTCTCGGCATAACTGGTAACTTTACGTTTTATTTTGTGAGCATCGCGCAGGGCAGCGTCGCGGTTGCGGTTACGTTGATGTACTGCGCACCAGTGTTCGTGTATCTCGTGTCATTTGCACTAAAGCTCGAAAGTCTTACCGCACTAAAGTTGATTGCGGTCATGGTGGTGATACTCGGCATCGTGCTGCTTACCCAGATTTACGATGTCGGTAGGGGCAGTGTTACGTTGCTCGGCGTGGGTACTGGGCTACTTGCCGGACTGTCCTACGCGGTATTTATTTTCGGCTTTAAGTATGCGGCACCCCACGGTAGCCCGCAGGCGATTCTCACGATAGCATTCGCAGTACTTGTTACTATCCTGATTTGGCCCGGTGATGTCGATCAGGCCGTTGCAGTCCTAAGCACGCCGGTTTGGCCATTGTTCGTAGTACTGGGTGTATTTGGCGCAGGATTATCGTTCGTTCTTTATATCGTCGGCTTGAACAGTATCGCACCGGCTGTGGCCTCAATTGTGGCAATGCTCGAACCCGTTGTTGCGTCACTATTCGGCGTAGTGGTTTTAAATGAAAGCTTGGTGGCCCCACAAATCTTCGGTATGGGGCTGATTTTAGTCACAGTGACGGCATTGAGTGTTGATTCAAAAGTTTGACGGACGTCAACACATTTCTTGAGGTTGAAAGAGCCTAGTTCGAGGCCTAACCCTGCACTGGAAAGTCAATCCTGAGCGGGTCAGCGTTGATCCTGACTGAGCTAGCCTTAATCCCGACTGAGCCAACGTTAATCCTGAGTCCCCGCTTAGAATGGATCCTGTTGCCCCTTAGCACTCTTCATGACCACAGGATCCGATTTTCAAAACGAACAAATTTTATTTCAACCCGCCGTCCCCCGTGACGATGCGATTCGGGTGATTTATGCCTTTCCCAATGAGTATTCTGTCGGCATCACGAGCCTGGGGTACCAAGTTATCTGGAGCCTGTTCGCCCTACGAGAGGATGTTGCGGTCAGTCGCTGGTTTACTGACCGTCATGAAGCGTTGCCAACGGATCCTGAACTACTGGGGTTTTCAGTATCTTGGGAACTGGATTATGTCAATATCCTTAGTACCCTAGAACAGTTTGGCATTCCGTTACACAGTCGGGACCGGCAGCCAGAGGATCCGTTAATCTTCGGAGGTGGACCTGTTTTAACCGCGAATCCGGAGCCTTTTGCTGACTTTTTTGATGTGATTCTCCTAGGAGATGGGGAAGGATTAATCGATGACTTTATTGCAGCATTCAATGCTGTTCGAGATCAACCAAAAGCTGTTCAATACCATCATTTAGCGCAAGTGCCTGGTGTATATATTCCTGCGTTATACGAGCCGCATTATGCTGGGGCCTCGGATCCGTTGGACGCGGTTACTCCTATCGTTGAGGGGATCCCACTTCAAGTTGAAAAACGGACTTTCCGAGGTAAAACCCTCTCAACCTCCACTGTTGTCACGGCTGAGGCTGCCTGGGAAAACATTTATATGGTAGAAGTGGTTCGGAGTTGTCCCGAGCTATGTCGATTTTGTTTGGCCAGCTATTTGACCTTACCGTTTCGATCAGCTGATATCGAGGGCCACCTAATCCCTGCGGTTGAACGGGGCTTAAAGGCGACACATCGAATTGGGCTTCTGGGGGCTTCAGTGACCCAACATCCTCAATTTAATGAGTTGCTCGATTACTTAGCACAAGATCAGTTTGACCCTGTGCGTCTAAGTCTTGCCTCGGTTCGGACGGGGACCGTTACACCGCATCTCGCTCACGTGCTCAGTCGACGTGGAACTAGATCCATCACGGTAGCCATCGAAAGTGGATCGGAACGGATCCGTGAGGTCATCAACAAAAAGCTCACGAACCCTGAAATTCTCAGGGCAGCATCAGCCGCCGCCGCTGGGGGACTTAAGGGTATCAAGTTCTATGGCATGGTCGGGATCCCAACCGAACAGCCTGAGGATTTAGACGCGACGGTGGATCTCATGAAGACCTTGAAGAAACAGGTGCCCTCATTGCGGTATACCTTAGGTTGCAGCACCTTTGTTCCTAAAGCACAAACGCCATTTCAATGGCAAGGGGTAGATAAAACGGCGGATAAAAAGTTGAAAACGCTGAATAAGCATCTCCGCTCTGCTGGGATCGACTTCCGACCAGAAAGCTACAACTGGTCCGTGATCCAAGCCTTAATATCGCGAGGTGACCGACGGGTGGGAAGGATCCTGGAGCTAGCCCGTGAATTTGGGGACTCGTTAGGGAGTTACAAGCGCGCCTTCAAAGAGTGTCGAGGACAACTCCCTCCTCTAGACTATTACGTTCATGACACATGGGACGCCAATCAAACGCTACCATGGACTCATCTTCGAGCTGGATTACCCGTCCAGACTCTGCTGGAGCACGGATCCCTAGACACTTCAGCGATATCTCAACTCTAGTTTAAGTCAAGGCTTGAAGCCGTTACCCAGTCGGTCCGGTATCACAACAGGTCAGGTTGATGGCAGGCCCTGAGTGGCCCTAGAGCATAATGTTAGCCGGTTCGGCACTTAGACTGCGTTCATAAGTGAGCGAGTAAAACACTTTACGTAAAGCACAGCCAACAAAATCAGCAACTTCTTGTTGAATCTTGCCATCATTACAGAATCATTACACAGAAGAAGGATTAACACTTGCTCGTAGATATCAGGATGTTCGTTGGGTCGGAGTTCTGTTTGTAACTTTTCTGTTTGTAACTTTTCTGTTTATGAAGTCGTTAAGAAGTCTTTAGCTAACACAGTATGGTCTGCTCTGCATCAGGATTTCATATTACGCTATTTAGCTGCTGGACAGCTTAGACTTAAGTCTTATAGTGAAAAAGCGGACGTGAGTACCTGTCCATGATTATTTCTCTAGGAATAACCACTGTGGTTGCTGTTGTCGTGGCTGTGTTGCTCAATCGAGCCATTCCTACTGACATGCAATGGTTTTGGAGACTCCGACGACCCGCATGGCTCACCTTTGAACCCGCAATTCCCTTCATTTGGGTCACTATTTTTATTTGCGGTATCATCTCGGCGACACTCGTATGGGAGGCTCAACCTCCAACCCCTTGGGTGTGGATGGCAGGTTATCTCACGGTCGAGCTCGCCATTCTGCTTTACATGCCCGTAATGTGTAACTTACGCAACTTACGTGTGGGGGTCATCATTGGTGCCACAGGTTGGGCTTTGGGTAGCCTACTGGCCCTTCAAGTCATCTCAATTTCGATGGGGGCGACAGTCCTACTACTACCCTACGTCCTTTGGAGTCCAATTGGGACCTATGTCACTTGGGAGATGATTAAGCTAAATCCTACGGAGTCTCGGTAGATACCGCATAAATGTGTCCATACTTAGGTTGAGATTCGTCTTTTCTCGTCATTCGAGACTCTTGCTATGACTGCTTCTCTACTTCGGATCCTGTTGATTGAAAATTCTACGCTTGATGAGAGGCTTAAGATTCAATCGTGCCTCCAAGAGCTAGGATATGCTCCGGTTCTAGCTATTTGTACGCTGGAGGCGTTAAACCTACTGTCTCAACATCAGCCTTACAATGTTGCTTTCATTAGCCTTGATAGTTTAAGTGTTGATACCCATGAGCAAACGGATACTGAGACTTGTTTGCCTGAGACATATAAGATGGGTACGGTCAACCACATGTTGCATCGGCTCCGGTCCTACTTAAGTCTTGAGAGCTTCACCGTAGGAATGAGCACTCAGCCTCCCAGTCCAGAGCTTAAGATGGCTGGCTTAACCCATTACCTGAGGCTGCCCCCATCAAGAGAGGCTCTCGCAACGCTACTCGACCAATGCTTGGTATTGACCAACAGGCCCCGCAATCTGACCTCAGCCCCCTTGGATCCGTCCCCAATCCAACAGCTGCGTGATGTTCTAGGCCACAGTGCTTCTTCGGTCATCAGCCGTATGGTTGAACAGTTCTATCAGGACACTACTGAGCGTTTAGCCTTAATGCACACTGCCTTAGGTAAACGGTCCTACCCACAGTTGGCCAATTTAGCTCATGGGTTGAAGGGGACTAGTAGCCAGATGGGCGCTATGGAGTTATACAAGCTGGCAGTCGAACTTGAACACCACTCAAAAGCAGAGTCCCCCTGCCCCATAACGGTCCAAGGAGTACTAGCAAGTATCAAGGCCGAGTATAGTCGGGTGAGTGCTGCACTACACATGGGAGATATTTAATGACTGATTTCCCTGTGCCCAATGCCTTAATCTTAGTGGCTGACGATGATCCGTTAGTAGCGGAGATTGTGTCTCCGTTATTCCAAGGAGATGGCAATCGAGTTCAATTAGTCAAGTCAGGATCCGACTGTTTGGCTTATGTCCAACAGGAGCTCCCCGACCTGATTTTGCTCGATGCGGTTATGCCAGAACCCGATGGGTTTGAATGTTGTCAACGGATCCGTCAGCTGTCCGGGGCCTCAGATATCCCAATCCTAATTATTACGCATCTACATGACAATGACTCCGTTGATCGGGCCTTTGCGGCAGGAGCCACTGATTTCATTCCGAAGCCAATTCACTGGGGTGTGCTCCGGCAACGGATCCGTCACTTACTAGAGATGAGCCAGAGTCGTCGCCATAACTTGCGACTGATTAAAGAGCTCGACTATCAAGTCAAGGTGAGAAACGCTGAACTTCAAGAATCTGTTAGCTTTGAAAAGCTATTGCGTGTTATTACTGATGAAGTCCGCAGTAGCCTGAATGAAAGTGATATTCTGTCGACAGCGGTACGGGAGCTTACACGAGGGCTTCAGCTAGGATCCTGTCTAGTTGGGTTACTCAATACTGAGACGGATCCAGTTAATCCACAAGCTCCAGTTAACCATTACCATATTGATGAATCGTATTCCAGAGGCTTACAAAGCTCAATACGTACCTGTGTGATGAGTCATCAGTATCCCCAATGTTATCTACCCAATATCCAAGCAGAAGTCTTAGCTCATCTGCGACAGGGTTTAACGGTCTGCTACTCCACCCTTCATAATGACATCCCAAATTTAACAGTATTATGCTGTCCGTTACTGGATGGACAAACCCTGCTAGGCTTTCTCAGCTTATTCCGGGATCCGAGCGAGTCCTTTTCCACAGTGGAATGTCGTTTGGCCGAACAAGTGGCCAATCAGTGTGCGATCGGAATTCGGCAATCGCGGTTATATCAGCGGGCGCAACAACAAGTTTTCAAACTCTCTGAACTCAACGATCTCAAAGATGAGTTTGTTCACTTAGTCTCACATGAACTGCGTACCCCCTTGACCAATATGAAGATGGCTCTCCGGATGATGGAGATCTCATTAACAGAACAGCAAAAACGCTACTTTAAAATCTTGCAGGTGGAATGGCAACGAGAACTAGATCTTGTCAATGATCTACTGGAGCTTCAAGAGTTAGAATCCGGTAAACACATACTCCGTCCCCAGCCCGTTTACCTGGCTGAGTGGCTCAATGATTTATTGGATTCATTTCGGATGCGATGTCAGACAGCCTGTCAACAACTCTACTTCACACCACCCCATGCTGGGGCTTGTCTGGAGACTGACCAAAAGTTACTGGGACGGATCCTAGCGGAGCTGCTGAATAATGCCTGCAAATATACCCCAGCAGAAGGTAGCATTAGTTTGATAGTGAGAAATCATTATCCTCAGTTTTGTTTTCAGATCGTGAATACAGGCGTTGAAATTTCTCCAACTTACTTACCTCGTATTTTTGACAAGTTTTATCGTGTTACTCAATTGGATTCTCGGCAGCAGGGCGGAACGGGACTGGGATTAGCCCTAGTCAAGAAGGCAGCAGAATGTTTGAAGGGACAGGTTAGTGTACGGAGTCAAGACGGAACCACCTGCTTCTGCTTAACGGTGCCCTCTCTATCCCTTTATGACCAAACCGTGACATTATCCCCTGTACCGATGGTGGATCATCCCAAAGATGCAGTCTGCTAAAAAGTGCCTGTAGAAACCAGGCCAGTTCCTTGACGTTCGCCGCCTACTTCTCACTAAACTGAGATACTCGAACCTAGAGTCTACTAAACTTGAACTATACAGATAAGTGTACCTCATGAGTCACTCTATCTATCACCAGTGGATACTCCCAGAAGAAGATGCAGTGTTCATACCCGTCACTTGAATCTCAAAGGAGTCGTATCCCTTTGGGATGCCAAACACTGAGTAAAACCATTCGGCGTTCATCTTAGTCTGGGAGAAGACCGCTTGTAACCGGGAGTCGTCTAACACTGATAATTACAAGGCAAAGTCAACCGCAATTCGACCTATACTCGCACTCGTCCATCTGAAATTAGTCTTTGAAGAGCCTATTAGTGTACTCTCATAGTCTCTGTCTCTGGTGTCGAAAGCTCCATTGGCTCAAGGGGATCAAGCGTTGGGATCCTACAAAACGTTTGGAACAGATGGGCTAGTTTAGGCACTACCACCTCCGTACGGAACTCTGACATCACTCGTTGATATCCCTCATCTGCCATCTGATCAAGCTGAGTTGCTGGTAGAGTCATGACCTCACGGATTGCGTTGACTAACGGTTCCACCTGCCCTGTAGGAACTAGCCAACCATTGATTTGGTCTTTAACTAGTTCTGGGATCCCAGCAACAAACGTGGTGACAACAGGTCGCTTCATAGCAAAGGCTTCCATAATTACAACAGGTAGCCCCTCAGCAAAACTAGGCAAGACTAGAGCACGGCTATCTGAGAAAAATTGCCGAACTTGTTCACCACTCACCCAGCCTGGTAACGACACATATTGTTCAAGCTCCAAAAGCTGTATTTGATCCTTAATCACGTTCATGAGATTGCCTCCGACATCGCCTCCACCTGCGATGATCAGATGAACATCAATGCCCTCTTGGACTAAACAGTGTAAGGCTTGGAGAAGCACTAAAAGGCCTTTCTGGGGCACCAAGCGAGCTACACAAACAATCGTTTTAGAGTCAGCTGAAATAGGTCTAGTTTCAGTGAACTCAGCATCTACAGTGCAGCGAAGGACTTGAATTTTGGGCCAGTGTTGATAGTCGACAAACCGTTTGAGTTGGGCTGCACAATAATCAGTGATAGCAATTGTGAGTGCTGAGTCTGCGACCTTATCGCCGAGACTAAAACCGATGGGAGCATCAAATTCACCGGGGCCATGTACCGTCATGCTGTAGGTTGGGCCCCCTAAACAGTGGGCTAAACGAGCTACAGCGGCGGCATTCGTCCCAAAGTGGACATGGAGGTGGAAAGCCTCTACTGCCTGTGTGTGGCGGACAATGTCGCATGCTTCTACTAGATAGGCCAGATGTCGCACTAAGCCTCGCTCACTACGCTGGCTCATGGTCAGAGTCATGCGCAGAGCTTGCCAAAAGCGAAGAAGACGAGTGGAGATGATCATCAGAACTGAGACCAGTAACCGGGCTACGCCTTGCGAGAGGATGTAAACCGTCCGGGTTGCCTCCTCCTGATCAAGAGGATCCACCAGAGTACTTTTAGGGCGCCGGATGGCCAACCGCAGCACCCGATACCCACGCCGTTCTAGCTCAAGAATTTCCCGTCGAACAAAAGTCATGCTCACCTCAGGATAGGCAGTATTGAGATAAGCCAGATGGGTTGTAGGATCCCTAGAGTCAGGAACGGTAGACATCAAAAGGTCAGGTGGACAACGTTGACTAGCGTACCCGATCTAAGGCAGGCTCTCCTAGTGATTTAGATAGCCTTTGTGAATGGAACAGAGTCTGTTAGAGTCCAAGGTAGTAGCCTCAAGGTTCTAGGAAGTTATCATCGCAAAACTGGTGTAACCAAAGTTTAGAAAGAGATTTGCGTATGTTTAATAATCAGAAGTCGAGCAGGGACCAGCCTCACTTATCTCTTCTTGAAAGCACCACTGTGAAGCCGATTTTTATCATTGGTGTAGCGCGATCTGGCACATCACTTCTTCATCACCTACTATCTGAAACGGGTGCCTTTAACTATGTCTCCGCCTATCATGTTTTTAAGTACGAAGAACTGCTTGATAACACAATTAACCTGAGAGAGGCGGCTGCACGGCAGGAGGTAAATGAGTTGATCCAGTCATATGGCATGAAAGATAGGGGTATAGATTCTATCAGAATGTCAGCAGATACACCTGAAGAGTATGGTATGATACTAGCAAAGCTCTGTAGACGTTATCTAGTTGACTCGGCTACTCTACCTTTCGCACAGCAAATCTTAAAGAAAGTTCAATACACTTCAGGTTCACCTGAAAAACCATTGCTTCTGAAAAATCCAGCTGACATCTTCGATTTACCTTTTATTAGGGCCCAGTTTCCGGATGCTAAGTTTGTTCTACTTCTGCGTCATCCTATCCACATCGCTAACTCTCTTATAAAGTTCTATATTTCACTTACTCTAGAGGTTAATCCTTATTTCAGAGATGTGTGGCCTTTCTATCGATTGTTGTCTTCAAACCCTATTTTATTTAAATTAGCTAAAGTACTCCTTGCATCAACATTCCTTAATTCTCGGCTCAGAATGGCATCGCTAGCAGTTTCAATAGCGCAAGCATCGCTACTGAAAAACGTAACATTGATGTCCGCTCCTAACGTTGTATCCATCCGTTACGAAGACCTCTGCCAGGATCCTAATCGAATGATGGACTGTGTCCTTAAGTCTCTTGAGGTTACACCAACCCAGACTATTGATTTTCGTCAACGCATTTCTCCTCGTCCTGTAAAGCTATTACCTGATGTGGAGGAGAATTATCATAGGCTCGCTCAGCGGTTTAAGCCATTAATTGACTATGCAGGATACAGCCTTCCTAGTCTAGTGAGGTACAGTAGCAGCAATGAGTGAACTAACCTTTGATGTCCTCTATTGAGATTTGACTGTATGCTTCTTCAATTGCCTGGGCGAGCTCAGGATACGTTCTGGCTCCTATGGACCGTAATATAGATTTGACCTTTGACCACATAGTCTCAATGGGTGAGAACTCAGGTGAATAGGGAGGTAAATAGATCAGGTGAGCTCCCACTTGCGTGATGAGTTCTTCGATTCTCTTCCCCAGATGAATCGCACAATTATCCATCACCACATAGGCTCCCGGCCTGAGAGTAGGCACTAAACGACTCGCGACAAAGGCCTCAAATGTGATTCCATCTACCGACCCTCCAATTATCGCTTTTGGGCTGGCGTAAAACGTTTTTTTTCGTGGTGACATTGAGTTTCTTCAGCATTCTATCCATGGTGGAGGTGCTGATGGAAACAGCTGTCTGAGCGGCCAGTCAGTCGCAGAGCTCTCTGAAGGTGGCATCATTGTGTGTTTCAACTAGCTCTTTCAAGATAGCGAGTTGCTCGGTGTTGAGCTTCGTCGGGGTCTGTTGAGAGCGAGCCTTGGGAGCAACCGAGCCCGTGTCATATTACGATAGCGTTTGAGAAGAGACTGGATAAAGCTCAACGCCACCCCGAATTGACTGGCGAGTTGGCGCTGAGAGAAAGCACCAGAATGATAAGCGTGGACAATTTTTTGTCTCAGGTCGAGAGAGTAAGGCTTCATTTGTCTTCCGAGTGAGCGAGGTTTAACGCTATGTTATTATGGACCTCTCCAGCCTGAGAAACGCTGTATCAATCGATGGTTTAGTAGTGATGAGCTGATTAAACAGTTTACTCTGGCTGATGAAGCTTACAAAAAACTGCAGACAATTTGACCCCAAAAGACTTTCAAAATTGACATCTCTGCTTATCTAAGCAAGTAGCCTTAGAAAGATGATGCCCACTAGAACATTCTTGAGGTCGTTTGAACCAGAGGGTTATGATCCCTGGGGTTAGGTGAACAACGTTGACTAGCCTACTCGATCTGACGTAAGCCCACCTGGTGATGTAGATAATCATTGTGGACATAACGAATCACCTGAGCTAAGAATATTAAGCCATGGCTGATCAGTCCTAATCTGGATCTGAATACGTTTGGATCTGAATACGTTACGAGGATGTAAGGGGTATACCAACCAACGTAGGCTTCTAGAGTCAGTGATAGAGTACTATTGTGTATCGAGGAGATGACACCAAACATGTCCACTTCTGCTATATTAGACGTGGCAATTCATATGGGATCTCTAGTTTCAATGGTCAGTTGGTTAGATTTACCTAAGGTATTGTTTGCTGTTTGTAGAGGCCCTGTACTACGTTTTTCTGTATGTTCTCTGGATCACATTCGCCAAGGATGAAGTATGGCTTACGAAAGGTATCAGCACTAGGTCTGGACGTCCTGCATCATATCAGTAGCCGATATGCTCGTCAGCGCCCAGACAAGGATGGGCAGCACTTGCATGTCCTTGAAGACTTGAATGTAGAGACAGTTTTCATCATCGGTGTAGCCCGTTCAGGAACCTCCCTACTTCATCATCTGTTGGCAGAGACCGGGGCCTTCAACTATGTCTCAACGTACCATATATTCAGATATAAAGAATTGCTTGATAATAAGATTAATCAGCGTGAACAGGAAGCGCAGAAGGAAGTAGATGATCAGATCCAGTCCTACAATATGCTGGACCGGGGTGTGGACTCTATCAAAATGTCGGCTGATTCACCTGAAGAGTATGAGATGCTGCTAGCTAAGTTGTGTGGCTACTACAAAGTAGTGCCAGCCTCCTTGCCCTATGTAAGAGAAATAGTGAAGAAAGTTCAGTATGTTTCAGGGAATCTTGACAAATCCTTGCTTTTGAAGAACCCGAGTGATATATTTCACTTACCCTGTATTAGAAGTAGCTTTCCCAAGGCTAAATTCATTTTACTTCAACGCTATCCTGTTCACACAATTAATTCGATCATAAATTTCTCTATTTCAGGATTTACGAAACCCAATCCCTATGGTAGAGATTTGTGGCCCGCTTATCGCTTTATCAGCTCTAATCCGATCTCATTTAATATAGCCAAGCTAGTTGTGGCTTCAACCCTTTTCAATTCTCGACTTAGATTTGCAACTCATGTTGTTTTGTCAGCACAGAAGGCTATCCTCAGTGATCCTGTTCTAAACTCTGACCCTGATGTAGTCTCAGTCAGATATGAAGATCTCTGCCAGGATCCTAATCAAACCATCAAGGCTCTCCTCAAAACCCTTAGTGTATCCCCAACTAAGGCCATTGACTTTACTGAGCATGTTTCTCCTCGTCCAGTAAAACTACTACCAGATGTTGAAGAGAACTATCATAAATTAACTCATTTATTCAAGCCATTGATCGACTATGCTGGATACCAATCAATGGTTTAATGACTATCTTGTTAAGCATATAACAGTTAGGCTCAGATCTCTTGTAGTGGGTTTCCAACCCTAGAGATAGGATCCGACTGCGGAGTTCAATCTTATAGCGGTGCCGGAATATGTCACGATGAGGGGGCGATTAGTGAGGATCCTTCAGTATGCCAACTCAAGATGAACTCAAGCAAGCAGCAGCCCGAGCAGCAGCTCAGTTTGTGGAACCGGATATGGTCGTCGGTTTAGGTACAGGGTCAACAGCAGCATTTGCAGTTAGTGCCATTGCAGAACGGATGCAAGCTGAAGGGTTCTCGATTATCGGTGTTCCCACCTCAATAAGGACGTTCGAACAGGCGCAATCACTAGGGATACCGCTAGCGACTTTGGAGGAGCAGCCCAAGCTGGATCTGGCAATTGACGGGGCTGACGAGGTGGAGCTCGGATCCTTGAATCTGATCAAGGGAGCGGGTGGAGCTCTGTTACGGGAGAAATTGGTGGAGGCGAGTGCTACACACTTGGTAATTGTGGCAGACACCTCTAAAAAAGTCGACAAACTAGGGACAAAGTTTGCCCTACCTGTAGAAGTTGTCCAGTTCGGCTGGAAAAGTACGTTCAGTCGGGTTGAGGCTCTAGGATGTACACCCGTTTTACGGGCTACTGCATCAGGGGATCCATTTGTAACTGATGAAAAGAACTATATTCTAGATTGTCAGTTTGGGCCAATGGCAGATGCAACAGCGGTTGCAACACAACTCAAAAGCACCATTGGGGTGATTGAACACGGCTTATTTATTGGTATGACAACTGAAGCGATCATCGCGACAGAGTCTGGGATTGAACGGTTATCACCAGCCAGTTAGTTTCAGAAGATAGCTAGGGTTTAAAAGTAAAGGCTCCTAACGCTCAAGACCCTAATTTTTATTCTTCTAGACAATATAGTCTCTTACCGAGCTGAGTGGAAAACCTAGTTGGAGGTAATTGTTACCACCTTTGCATATCTCTCTTGTGGCGGGGTGTCCTCTTTGACCTGAACAACACTGTTGGATATAACTCCCAACTCAGGATCCTTCCAACACTTAGGATCCTGGGAACCTGAACCCTCACAATCTGTGGTTAAAGAGAGTTCTGGAATGGCGGCATAGGCCTCAATAACAGTTGTAAACTCCGCTTGAGCTGTAACAGTAACTTGAGCTGAACTAGGAGCAGATTGAAATGTGAGGAGGCTGATTGTAATACCAAGCAATTTTTTTAACCTTTGCAGGTGGCAGCAATAAGCAAAGCAAGGGTGCATTTGCCCTCCCTTAAAATGAAACCAGCAGGGATGCCCTACCGTCGATATCTTTAGGCTAAATTGATCTCTAGAGCTTAGTAAGAGTGATCACACTAGAGTTGAAATCGATGACGATCTGGGCTGATTGCTGCTGCGACAAATGTAATGTCTTGTCTAAATCGACTGAAATACGGATCTCAAAGTCAATTCTATCATCCAATAGTGAAGATAATCTGTACAATTACAGAAGCAGACTAGAGGATCCTAGGTCTAATTAGTAGGTCTAATTAGTAGGTCTAATTAGAGTGAAGGGGGTAGAGAAGCCGATGGTGAAATTTAGAATTGGGATCCGTAGAATTCGGTAGAAGCGACATAAAGCTAAGCGTTCTTAATCGTTCATAGTCTTGTACGTTGCGACAGCTGAGGGAGAGACTCGATTCAAATATCTAAAAATCCAGTATTTAAAGAGAGTATCGAGGAATACGGGAAAGGTAGCAATAAAGCCGAAGATCAAGGCTTTGTTTTCTGGGATTCCAAAATGGCGAGCCAGACCCTCCAGCAGAACTTCCCAACCGTGCGGTGAATGGTAACCAACAAAAACATCAGTGAAGAGGATAATGATGAAGGCTTTAGCACTGTCGCTGAGACCATAGACAATTTGATCCAAAAAGGCTTTCAAAATTGAGATCTCTTCGCGGCCAATAAAGATTAGCCAAGCAAATACCCCCAGAGAGATGATGTCCGCTAAGACATTCTTGAGACCGTCTACACTATGGGATCCGTATTTTTGGACGAGCTCAATGGCTTTGTCACGGAGTTCAGCTTCAGTTGCTGCTTCTGTTTCTTCTTCCTCCCCAATGACTAAGCGGCGAAATTCTAGTTTTTCCCGGAAGTGTTCAAATTCGAGAAGGGCCCGTTCTTCGTATTCCCCATCCAAGCGGATAATACTAGGATCCTGAGGCAAAAAACGGTTGACTAACGGATCAAACACATAGTTTTTAGACAATAGTTGAGCGACCAGGGGTAGTGTAGCCAGCAGTACCAAAAATTTGAGAGATGTCACTGTGCGGCTGCGCGATTGCCGGAAATCATCAACTACATCTTCTTCATAATCACTCACTTCCCGCTTCAAGCGCCCCATCGTTCTCAGAATTGATCGAGGGAGAACCCCAGTGCGATTGGTTTGGGATTGCCAGGTTTTGCCGCGAGCCTGACTAGACCGACGCACCTGAACAGCTGGTCCCGACGGAGTGATGGAAGCCTGCTTAACCATGACAGGATCCTCAGCGGGCTCAGGCGCTGTCGGATCCACAGGATCAGGTTCAGGATCCGGATGGGGTTGCTTGTAAGGCGTAATGACTGTGTCGATAAACTGCAACTTGTCAAGGACTGAGAGTTGAGAAACCTCTACGTTGGGTAATGGGTCAGAAAATCTGTTTGGGGACGTACGTGGAGATCCATTGGTAGAAGATCCATTGGTAGAAGATCCACTAGCAGAAGATCCATTAGCAAAGGATTCATTCAAGGAGGATCCATTGGAGGATCTAGTAGCAGAGGATCCATTAGAGTAATACTGAGAGACTCCCCTTGCTGAGGACCGAAGACTTTCGTCATCAGAGCCGGATAGGGATGACTCCAGAGTGATGTTCAGCTCAGGTAAATTAGAGAGAGAGCTGCTCACTCGAAATTCAGCGAGGCGGATGTCGATGATTTGCCGCTGCTTGCGGAGTTGCCCTCGAAAATATCGGGTTACACTGTCGCTATGGTTAGGAATCGAGCGAATCAACTCTCCGTTGAAATGCTCAATCTCAATAGTCCGGATCATCAAGGCAGCGTCGTAGGCTTGGTTTAGAGAGCGAAGGGGGGTGCGGATAACCCATTGGCCTAGCTTATCTAGTACAGATTCTCCCATCGACGTGACCTGTTGGAACTGAGGTGAAGCAAGGGCATATAAGAGCTACCCCATACTCTAATCCATCTTTAGCCTGGGTGCAGGAGAGAGGATAAAGCCCATCGCACCAAATCAAGAGAGAGAAGCCTCATTGGGCGAATGCTTGAGTGAATCAGGATCTTTTGTAGCAGTGGGGTGGTGTGAGTTTGGCTTGTTAAGATCGACGAGAGTATTGTATTGAGGTCGTGACTGAGTATGGCTACACCTGCCCATGTTCGTGATTACCTGTCCGCCTGGTTTCAGCTGGGCAAGGCAGTGGTGGCCGATGAACCGAATGGCTCTCGCCGGATTCTACCAAACCATGTATTGAATCAGAGTGGGTTAAGCACTGTCTATGAAACGGTCTGGGCCTATATTCAATCCCATGCCACCCAGTGTCATCTCGAAGGGACTGAACAGACCATTGCAGATTTACTCTCTGACAGCTGGGACCTTGAAGACTGTTATCGCTGCGGGATCTTAGCTCCGATACCGACTCGCGGGCGATGTCAGTCTCTAGGTCCCTGTCCTTGTGCTGATTTGGCCTACTGGCCGAGTGATGAAACATTGCCGCCTCGTCCCGCCAATGAGCGATTCAACAATCTATCCCGATTGGAGCGTGTCCAGTCTCGCCTATCTAATGAGGAGTAAGGACAGAAGACAGTTGTTCCATTGAAGAGGCTTGCGTCACTGCTAATAACCCTAAAAGGCCATCAAACTTATACCTGCTCTGGTTCTAAATCATCGAGGCTGAGCTATTGCTGGATGCCCAGGACCAACCGATATCCAAGAAGGATCCTAACTATCATGGCAAAATAGGCGTGTGGTTGGAGGTGGTGTATGGAACGAGGCTTACTGTGGTTACCGTTACTGATAATCTTCGGGATCCTAGCCTATCTAGGATGGGTGGACTACCAAAAGGTTGAAGCGTATCGGCACTGGGCTCGTCACTTTGAACAAACAAAGTATGATGTGTTGGCCGTCTTGGGTTTGCAGGGGCAGACACTAACCTGGGGCCGTCCAGAGCGGCAAGGACCAACACAACTGTATTCTGTATCCCTGACTGAGGTCACTGACATTCAGCTGAGTGTCGATCAAAACCGATTCAGTTGGCCAACTGCTCAACCCCCTCAGGGTCAGACTATCCAGCTGGTTTTACTCCCCCAAGACCATACTATCCCGTTTACAGATTTGAACTTGGCTGTAGAGTGGTGGGCAATGCTGAAAAAAAAAAGTGGTATCTGAGCTCTCCGACTCCGTTGAAGCCAACCATTAGCGGGGGATGGGCATGGAAGACTTAACAGGCAAGCAATTGGGTCAGTACCGCATCGAGGGACCCCTGGGTGAAGGCGGCATGGCAGCAGTGTACCGGGCCTATCAATCACGCATGGATCGCTATGTGGCCTTGAAGGTTCTACCACGCTATTTCGCTACGGATCCGAGATTTGTCAGCCGGTTCAACCAGGAAGCCAAGATTGTGGCGCAGTTGCAACACCCCCACATCCTACCGGTGTACGACTTTGGAGAGGATGATGGGTTTACTTATATTGTGATGCCCTTCATTCAAGACGGAACGTTAGGCCAATGGATGCAGCAGCAGCGATTAACCCTCTCCGATCAGTTGAGATGCATCATGCAGGTCGGGGATGCTCTGGACTATGCTCACTCCCGAGGAGTCCTGCATCGTGATGTGAAACCCAGTAACGTTTTACTCGACGAACGCAGTAACAGCCTGCTAACCGACTTTGGAATTGCCAAGATTCTAGAAGCGTCCACATATCTTACGCAATCCGGCAGTATTCTGGGCACCCCCACTTACATGTCACCAGAACAGGGACAGGGTCAACCGCTCGACCAACGTAGTGACATTTACTCACTAGGAGTAATGTTGTACCACATAATCACAGGACGCCCCCCCTTTCAGGCCAACACGCCTATGGCTGTCCTCGTGA
>CAYUEE010000003.1:32491-96810 GCA_964443615.1 uncultured bacterium
ATCCTCTCCCAGCACCCAGTCGTTTCAATTCTGCTATCTCACCTGATCTCGAACATGTTATCTTCACTGCCCTAGCGAAGGATCCTGATGATCGATATGCTACCGCAAGCGACTTCATTCAAGCCCTCCGCCAACTTGAGGGTCCCGCGCCTGCATTCACCCAACCGATGAGCCCTCCCCCTGGGATCAACCAATCCAAGCTGGCTTCTGAGCCTCCAAGGGATTCCTCCTCAGATGTCACTCAAGCGGTTAGCCCTGTTGCACCCACGAGTCATCGGTCCTCGCGTTCCCACCGTCACCCTTTAGAACATCCAAACGAGCCTCTAGAAGCAACCGCTCATTCCCGTTACCGTCCCTCTGACTCTGAAGTCGCCAGATCTGGCCCTCTCTTACCTTGGAAAGTGACAGGGATCCTAGCAGCTCTCATTGGTATTCTTGTTAGCGCCCTTACCCTTTTTACACCAGCGAATGATCCATTAAATCCCACTATTTCAGCCAATGACATTCCCTCGCCAGTACCAGTAGCAACTGCGGACCCGGATCCTGCCGCGTTATCGCCTCTTCCCACGGCGACAGTACCTCCTCAGCAAGCCTCTGCACCGTTACCACCCTCGCCACTAACCTCGACACCAGTACCGCCACCGTCTACACCCTTACCAGTGGAACCTCCTGTTCAAACTCAACAACCCAACCCGGAACCGTTTGAACCCTCACCGCCACCCGAGACATTGAATGGAGCCCTGGCGACGAATCGAGTGCAATCGTTCTACACAGCGGTTAGTGCTAAGGATTGGGCTACAGCTGAGGCATTTTTTGGTCCTGAGCTGGCGAATCAGTTTGATCCTGAGTTCTTTGGGCAATTTGAACGAGTCACGGTTGAAAATCTCAGGGTGATTAACCAAACCGATAGTTTAATTAGTCTTGAAGGGGAAAATACCTATTACTACCCGGACGGATCCATCCAACGTGAGGAACGAACCTTTACCTTCAAATTCGTGGATGGAGACCCTAAGATTGTGGAGTCTAACTTTGTTAGAGTGCTACAGTTTCGGAACTAAGGCAGGGTGGACTCAAGGGCACAGCGTAACTCCGATGGACCTAACTCAGGGCTTGATCTGACAAACGAAAAGAGGCCCAGTGGACCTCCTTCGGTAACTTAACAAATTAGCGTGAATGGATGACTTACTTGTTGGGTTGAGGAGTCATCCGTAGATAGGGCTTGACCGCTGTGTAGCCTTTGGGGAAACGGGTTTTGAGCTCCTCAGGATCCTTAATAGACGGCACAATGACACAATCATCCCCATCCTTCCAGTTCACTGGTGTCGCAACTTTGTGGTTATCTGTGAGTTGGAGGGAGTCAATCACCCTTAGGATCTCCTCAAAATTCCGACCTGTGCTAGCAGGGTAAGTGAAGGTTAGCCGCAGCTTTTTGTTGGGATCGATGATAAAGACTGAACGGACTGTCAGTGTATTGTCCGCATTGGGATGGATCATGTCATAGAGATCCGACACTTTACGGTCGGCATCCGCCAGTAGTGGGTAGTTAAGCGTGACCTGTTGGGTCTCTTCAATATCCTTTGTCCAGCCTGTGTGGTCCTCGACACTATCCACACTCAAAGCCAAGGCTTTTACATTACGCCGATCAAATTCGGCCTTGAGCCGAGCGACTTCACCAAGCTCAGTTGTACAAACTGGGGTGTAATCCGCTGGGTGAGAGAACAAAATGACCCAACTATCGCCCGCCCACTCGTAAAACGAAAGGGTGCCTTGAGTCGAGGCTTGAGTGAAATCGGGGACCGTATCACCTAAACGCAGAGCCATAATCAGTTCCTCCGGGTGAAGATTATCAATGGGTTCAAACCAACATATTCAGATCGGCATAGTCAGATCGACAGACTTAGATCAGCACAATCGGATCGACGTATGCTCAGATCTCAGACTCGTAAAGCTCCAGGGCCAGCTCCATTCCAGTAGGCTGAGGTCTGAACGCTATTGAGTCTTCTTCAGAATGGCACGAATCCCCGGTTTCTCTCTGGACTTTTAGGTGATTCTCATGAATCTAAATATCAGGACGCGCTATGCTTCGTTCAATCACGAGTTCACGGTATCCTGTCACTGGATCTAGATCCCGTTGAAATACAGTGTGTGGTATAGTTCCCAGTACAATCTCGGCGGTAGTGTAGATGAGGGATCCATCCATGAGGTGCCCTCCGATCACCTGACCTTGATGATCCGACACGCAGATATGGAGATGAATGCCATGCTGAGACAGCGTGCCCGACAACATCAAAATTTCTAGGCGTTCTTCAACGATGCGTCCCTCGTCTTCTCCTGCAAACCGGATCACCGCCCGCTTGAGACTACCCACGCAACTGAGAATATAGACCGCATTGAGGCTCTGGGACTGGCAATGAGTGAGTAAGGATCCTTTCAAATCCATGTCTGGGTCCAGACGTAGTGCCGAAATAGTCATGGTAGTAAAGTCCTGGCGTGACAGCTGTTTATTGAGTGCGAGCTTGTTGGCGCAATTGACGGGTTTGTTCGAGGACATCTTCCACATCCTCTTGGCTGAGTCGTTCAATATAGTTCAGCTTGACCTCTTCTAAAAAGTCTACCAGGAGCTCACGGAGTTCATTGAGGGGGCGTTTCTCACGGAGTTCTGTCATCAATACATCACTAAAGCGTTGAGTTAGCGCCTCCGTTAACTGCTTGGCCTGCTCATCTTCAAAGGATCCGGTTAATCCTCGGTAAGCCGCTTCAGTAAACTGTTCTGCTAATTGTTCGCTCAATTGGCTCGGGAACCCCGAGAAGCCGGGCAGCACGCTGATATTTTGGGATCCGGGGACTTGAGTCAGGATCCGTTCTAGGTTGTAGCGTAGTAAGGCCTCCACTTCTGGCTGAATTTTAGGTAGCACTTTATAGATGACCAATTCAATAAATAGATTGATGATTTCTTCTACTTCATTCACATTGTTGAGATCAATGTAGGTCGTTTCTCGATTCGATTGCGGAATTAACTTACTCAAATCACCCCGATCTATGGATCCTTGTATTTGATTCATGACCCGGATCACGATTACTTGAGTCAAATCTTCTGCAAAGCTAGCAACAAACCCCTGACTAATCTGGGCCTGGACACTGGTTAGGTCGACGACATCAGCTTCATTTAAGCGAATAGTAACTGGAATGATCCTGAGGATACGTAGGAAAGGTAGGAATAGCAACACATCATACCAGCGCCAGTAAAAGGCTTCATACCAGCTTAAGCCGGCATGTCGACGACTAATGAAAAAGGTCCTCACCAGAAACTCGAAAAAGAAAAAAGTAACAAAGTAGAAATCGATGCGAGGAGCAAAATAATCGACAAAGGCTCCTGTTTCACCGATGGGTCGGAAATAGTTGACATTGAATAAAGGACGGATCCGTTGCTGGAAGAAAGTCAGAGCGTCATTGTCCTGCTGGCTGAGATAATCCACTGACCAAAAGATATCAAACGCTGCTTTAGCCGATAAAGTCCCGGAGACTTTCTCCTGCATCCGGTTTTGGATCTGGGCGAGTCGTCCACTCTTATCAGCCACTTGAAAAGGATCCGTGTCAATCAGTTCTGAACTCATCATCCGCAGGTCAGCTAGGATCTGTTCGCTCTGCTGGGAGTTGAGACCATCTAAGCCACGTTGAGTAACAATTGATCGAACTTGATCCACTAAATCTAAGTAGCGTTCCGTCTCACGATTGGGTTCAATCCCTTTAATAGGATCATACCAACGGGTAATAAAAGAAGAGTCGGTTCGATCTGAAAGGATGGGCACTGAAATCGTAATTTGCCGTTCTAAGCCGAACAGATCACGCTCATCTCCGAGCACCTGTTGCAGTCCTGCAATTTCAATTTTGCCCTGCAGCCAAAAATCCCGCAATGGGATGTAGCTGTAGTTGAACAAAACAATCCCAAAATTGGCTAAAGCGAAGAGTGCTGTTACCCCTTCGTAGGCTAGTAGTAATCGCCCCTGGAGTGTTTGACGGCGTTGGGCCTTACGTTTGCGAGATAAATAGAATGACGCCATAGTAACGAAAATGGACTCCAGTGCACAAAGGATTATCCTGTATTATCGCCAACGCTGGGATCCGTTTCAACCTATTAACTTACCATCGAACTCCCAGACGATTTAGTCAGGATCCGCCTGTCATTCTGATTTTATCAATTTCTGAAGAGATATACACCTTCTCAATACTTATCAGAGCAGGTTTGCTGCTGTTATCAGGCTAGAAGACCAACCGCTTGTGGCAACTTCAGATTAGAGGCTTTCAATTAAATCTATTTCAATGAATCGTTATCAACACAGATCCCTCAACCGGGTGCGACACATCCTGTCAGTGGCCCTTCACGGTGGTCAGGCCGCAGAGAAAGGCTCTTAACCTTGACAATCAAGGAGTTGAATGAGTTGACGTCAATCTCAGCTTTGATCGATAGTACGGGTACTGCTCCAGCTAAAATCACTTGGATTGCACATTGTTATGCATAAAACAACTCTGTCCACAAAACTAGGTTTTATTGCTAGCAGTATTGCTCTGTTCGGACTGATGGGTGGCTGTTCATCTGCAACTCCAACCAGCCAGGATCCTGTTGGCGTTGATCAAGCTATCAATTCATCCGTCGATCAAGTGAGCTTAAGTCTCTCGGGTAATCCTGCTGATCTAGGGACGTTAGGGTTACCTCCTGTTTTCATCAATGAACGGGGTTCAGTCTCTCAAGACACATCTGATGCCTACCGTTTCACCATTGAAGAGGGTAGCTTAACGGCTGATTTACAGGTAGAACTGACCACCTTAAGAGGTGCAACAGCATCCATATCACTTCAGACACTAGGTGCGACCACTCCCCTATTCTCAGTCTCGGCTGACGGAATCATCAATAATAGTTCGAGCTTAGACGTCAGTGTTGAGACAACGCCGACGACCCGTACTGTCCGCATCAGAGGGGCGTTATTCGCAGAGATATACCTACTACACATTACCCCTGTGCAAGGACAGACATCCTATCGCTGGACAGGATCCTTTGTGGCTAGTGGTGAGTGCATCGAAGGAATTCAAGATAGCGGCGCTCTGTATCGCTTATGTTTTCCCAGTGTTTGGAATGGTGGGTTAGTGCTGTTTGCCCGTGGTTACATTGATGAATTTGAATCACTCAGACTGCCCAATGATCAAGTGGCTGAAGGGTTAAGCATAGGAAACATTGCTAATATTTTAGGATTTGGTTATGGCACAACCAGTATCTCTGCAAATGGATTTGCATCGGCGGAAGGTATTGCTGACATCAATGATCTAGTCACTCTTTTCCAAGATAATTATGGTGAACCTAATTTTATTTATCCTCTAGGAGGATCCCAGGGGGGACTCGTCACAACCCTGTTGATTGAACGATTCCCACAGATTTACGATGGGGGTGTGGCCTTGTGTGGTCCGATTGGGGACATGCGTCGCCATATTAATTATCTAGGTGATACCCGGCTTCTATTCGATTACTACTTTCCGGGAGTTTTACCTGGCGATGTCCTCACTATTCCTCAAGAACTGATTGATAATTGGGACTCGGTGTATCTCCCTCGCATTAAAGAAACTGTTGAAGCTAACCCAGACCAAGCAATTGAAATCTTGGATATAGTCGGTGGTCCCTACGACCTAGATAATCCGGAGACTATTTTTTCAACCTTTGAACAAGTTATTCGGTTCAACGTCTTTGGATTACAGGATCTCATTAAGCGCAGTGGGGGCATCCCTTACGACAACCAAAATCGCTGGTATCGACCAGCCTCTAACCCTATTCAACTGAATCGTGACATCGAACGGTATCGGGCGGATGTTGAGGCACTACTTACTCTGGATAGCTTTACGGAAACGACTGGGATTATCACTCGGCCCCTGGTCACTCTACATACGACTGGGGATCCTCAAGTTTCCTACGTACAGGAGGGGTTATACCAACGGAAGTTACGCCAACAGGGATCCAAGTCACTGCACCGTCATTTCCCCGCTGATGTGTACGGGCACTGTAACTTCACAGCCGCTCAGCTCCTATTCGCGTTCAATGTGTTAATCAGGGATGTGACCGGTCAAGCGCTGATCAACATCCAGGATGCTTTCCCTAGTGCTCGATCTGAAGCTGAGTACAGGGAATTGAATCGTCGGTTCGGTACGGGCCTCTAACCTGCTCGTTGAGTGAATCGTCTCTAGAAGACTACATCTATCCGGCCGATGTAACGATTTGCAAATACAATGAGAGCGGTAGCGGTGGGATTTTGTCATGCACGTTGCAATTGCAGGTGGCGGGTTAGCTGGATTAGCTTGCGCCAAGTACTTATGTGATCTCGGGTTTAGACCCACGGTGTACGAACGTCGATCGGTCCTAGGAGGTTTGGTCGCCGCCTGGCAAGATGACGATGGCGATTGGGTAGAAACAGGGTTACACAATGTGTTTGGGGCTTATCCCAACATGTTGCAACTCATGCGTGAACTCCAGATTGAGGATCGGTTGCAGTGGAAGGATCACGCTCTCATCTTTAACCAGCCCGAAAAGCCCGGCACATATTCCCGTTTCGACTTGCCCAATATCCCTGCCCCTTTTAACGCCGTGGTCGGGATCCTGCGGAACAATGACATGCTCACGTGGGGCGAAAAAGTTAAATTTGCCATCGGTCTAGTCCCTGCCATGATCCGTGGTCAGGGCTACGTCGAAAAAATGGATCAGTACACCCTGCTCAACTGGCTGGAGCAACAAGGTATCGATGAACGGGTCAACAAAGACATCTTCATTGCAGTCTCCAAGTCCTTAGCCTTTATCAATCCTGACGAAATCTCCGCGACTGTGCCCCTCACTGCCCTCAACCGTTTCCTGCAGCAGAAAGACGGGTCCAAGCTAGCCTATCTGGACGGTGCACCCCCTGAACGTCTGTGTCAGCCCATCGTGGACTACATCACAGCCCGGGGCGGTAATGTCTACACTCACCACTCCCTCAACACCATTAACGTCAATGAGAACGGGCATATCGGGTCTCTCATGTTCACCAACCGACAGCACGATACCGAAATGATGGTGACTGCAGACTGTTACGTCTCCGCGCTCTCCGTGGATCCACTGAAGGATCTATTACCGGATCCGTGGCAGAAACTGGAGTTTTTCCAAAAGATGTCCCAGCTCGAAGGGGTTCCTGTCATCAGCATTCAACTGTGGTTTGACCGCAAGCTCACCACAATTGACAACACATTATTCTCTCGATCTGACATCCTTAGCGTCTATGCAGACATGAGTAATACCTGCCGTGAGTATGAGGATCCCGATAAATCGATGCTGGAATTGGTCCTGGCCCCCGCTGCCGACTGGATCGACAAAACGGATGATGAGATCGTCGCAGTCACCCTGCAGGAGCTGGCCAAACTGTTCCCCGATCAGTTGCCTGAACCGGCCCAAGTCCTGAAAGCTACAGTGGTCAAAACACCCCGTTCTGTATACAAGGCGGTTCCAGGGTGTCAGAATTATCGTCCTGATCAAGCTACACCGATTCCCAACTTTTTCCTGGCAGGCAGTTACACGATGCAACCGTATCTCGGCAGCATGGAAGGGGCGATCCTATCTGGTAAACTAGCCGCTCAAGCTATCGCTAAGGCCTATGGGGAAGAAACAGGATGCTCAGCATCACCAGCGACGGGTCAAACCTTGATAGGATCCTCTCATTAGATCGTGTCGTTAGCATTTGTTCCCAGTGCTTGTAAGCTGGTGACTCCTGAGAGTCTGAAGTCTACGTTAGTGCTGGGTCAACAGCGAGGGCTCACCCCTAAAGTCATCTAGTAAGTTAGATGAACTGTTATGATTTGTAAAGTCCCCTATTCTCAGCCTCACGATGGCTAGGGACAGTTTGATGGGTTCAGTTGTTTGTGTTGCAGAGTGTGGAGTTCTGGTGCGGGTATGATCCCCCTCAATCAATCCATCGAGCGTTGTCGCCAAATTACTGCGAAGCACGCCAAGACCTTCTACCTAGGATCCTTGCTGCTCCCAACCTCTAAGCGTCATGCGATTTGGGCAATCTATGCCTGGCTACGTCAGACAGATGAATTACTCGATGGTCTAGATACTCAGAGTAACTACCCCCAGCCCACACGCGAAACGCTGGAGCAGTGGACGACCCAGTTAGAAGCTTTGTTCAAAAAGGGAGAGCCTGCTACTGAGACTGACGTGGCGTTTGGAGACGCAATCAAGCGATACAACCTCTCATTTGCCCCTTTCAAAGATATGTTGCTTGGCCAGCAAATGGATCTCGATACGCAGCGTTATCCCACCTGGGATGCTCTGTGGCTCTACTGCTATCGAGTTGCAGGCACCGTCGGGTTGATGTCCTCTGAAATTATGGGGTTTGTGCCTGGTCGTGATGGCACAGAGGAAGCGGTGGCACTGGGAATTGCTATGCAGCTGACTAATATTTTGCGGGACGTGGGTGAAGATGCGCGCCGGGGTCGGATTTACCTGCCGCTAGAAGATCTACATCGCTTTGGCTATTCCGAGACTGACCTATTCAATTACGTTGTGGATGAACGTTGGATGCAAGTCATGGATTACGAAATTCAGCGAGCTCGTCACTACTATGCTCAAGCTGAAGCCGGAATTGCCACGTTGCAGCCAGATTCCCGTTGGCCAGTATGGGCATCACTTATGCTGTATCGCCGGATCCTAAATGCCATTGAAAAAAATCACTACCAGGTGTTTAAAAATCGGGCATACGTCTCCACTGTCCGCAAAGCGATTACCCTACCCATTGCATGGTGGCGAGCGAACTACAACTATTAATTCTCAGGTATTCATTCAGTAGGATGGTTATGTCAGCCACACGGACTCCTCTTCCAAGGGCATTAGCTTTAGTTTGGGCCGATAGTGTCACGGTATTTTGGCGAGATTGGTTGGATTTACGGTCGCGGGTACTCCAAGTGCTGGCCTCTGGACTGGTGGCTCCTCTTATTTACATCGTGGCGTTTGGGGTAGGTCTGGGGACCTCCTTAAACGCGAGTGCGCTGCAAGCGATTGCAGGGGAGGGGGCATCTGGAGCCGGATCCTATCTGCGATTTATCCTCCCGGGGATGGTGTCGTTATCAGCCATGACCATTAGCTTTGTGGGGACAACCTTTTCAATTTGTGGGGCTCGGTTGTTCACCAAAAGTTTTGAAGAAGTCTTGATTATGCCCGTTCACCCGGTGTCACTGCACATCGGCAAAATGATGGCAGGGATCACCCGAGGCTTACTCACTGCCTTTGGCGTTTTGATTGTCGGTGTCGTCTTCACTGAGTCTTGGGGATTGTTGAGCCCGCTGGCACTGCTGGTTCTAGTGTTGAATTGTGCAGTATTTGCTGGGATTGGGATCCTGGCAGGCTTGAATGTCCCCTCTCTCGAAAGCGTCGGTGTCCTGACCAATTTTTTAATTACTCCGATGTCGTTTCTGGGCGCTACGTTTTTCGATCCATCACAACTACCTGGCATTTTGAAAATAGTGGTCTATCTCTTGCCGCTAACCTACACCAGCGTAGGGATTCGGGCCGCAGCGTTTGGCTCCTGGGTCGATTTTCCGTGGTATACGGTGATTGTACTCTTCACAATGGCCACTGCATTGACAGCTCTGGGAGCTTACCAATTTTCGCATCAGCAAGACTAAGGGATTCAGTTAACTGAGAGTGAATTGAAAGGTCATTGGAGACGACCATCCGTATCAGATACCTCTTGGTGCGATTAATTGGTGCGATTAAATTGAATTGCTATTGGAATCTTACAACGTAGGGGTTGATTCAGGCATCAAACACCCCATTGAGTCACAGCCTGCTGGTCCCTCTCCGCCGACTAGGATCCCTTGGTCATACTTGAGTAACGCACCGAGGAAATCATCTGTTTGCTTGCGAGCCTGAACCTCTGCCCTGAGACGAATGTAGGTAGGCTCATCAATCTTTTCAAATGGCAGTCGTGGGAAAGGGGCATCAAAGCGGGCCAGGAGAGCTGCACTGATATATCCCTCATCCTGCATGATAGCTTGATGGATCCGTGCTCCCAGGGCTTCTACTTCATCCTCACGTAACTCGATGGTGGCACTTGTGTTGTGAGTGGTATAGAAGGATTGAACTTGCATGTAGAAATCGAATTGGGCCAAGGCTGAGAATTTTTCAATTTCAATCTCAGATGCACCCGGTAGATTAGCCCAAGGAACCTCAACGGGAAGCTCAACTAGCCACTCTGTACACCGGGAGTCGAACGGATCCGTCAGTAAGTTTCCGTTCTCATCTTTATCAGACTGGGAGGGGACAACTGAGTAACCGAAATCGATACAAGCTCGGGCCACCGGATCATTTTTGCCAAACGTAATCCGACGAATGTAGCGCTGCGCTTTGGGAGGATGCCAACCGGGAGAGGCACCTGTTAGTAAGCTTTTCGTCCCAGCTGGTTGCACCGTTGTACACCGATTCGGTCGCTTCAGGCCATGTCTGTCACAGTACTCCCACACCACTGAATGCACACGATTGCGCCAGCGAGTCAGATACTCCCGCTCCTGCGCCTTGAACAGTAGCCCTTCCGGAGTATCAGGCCGTCCGGCTTCCCACCACCGTAACCATTCAACACCGAAGGCATGGACAAAGAAGTCAAATAACCCCGTGAAAGAGACTCCAACAATAGGATCCATTTCCCGAGATTGTCGATAGCGCGGTTCCTGAAAACAGTGATTTAGGAGGGCTGCAACAGATAGAGCCCCGGCAGTGAAGGCATCATCCTGCTCTTGAAAATCAGAAGGATCCAATTGATTTAAATGAACTTCAGATAGGTTACAATGATAATCACTCCCAATAATTTCACCACAGGGGTTCAGACCATATCGAGATAGGCGATCCACCAGTTCTACCTCAGACAGATGAGGATCCTTCTCCTGCAGCCATTCCGCCCCCTGGCCTGACGTATAGGCCTGAATAAACTGACGTTTGGCCTCCCCTTCTGGAACTAAGTCTCGATTAGACCGAGCGATGGCCTCACCGGCCCACTGAATCGCACCCTCACCTGAATAAAACTGTTTCCGAACAGCTTCAACACACTCTTCTGCACTCGGCTTTGTGTGAAACACTCGGGTATGATTGGCCATCCGTAACGCGTCTCGCGCTGGATCAATTCGCCAGTTACCATCTGGTCCCTGTTGCCAGAGATTATCTTTGGCCACTGCGAAGGCAGGATCTTCACTCGATCCTTGTCGCATCCCGGCACTGTTATGGGTGAGGTAGCCATCACAGTAAAAGCAATGGGCCTCTTCAACCTCAATGTCATAGGTTTGAACATGGTCATAACCGCCCAACCCCTTCACCTCAACCGCGAGCCCAAACGAAGAGATGACTGCCGGTTGAGACTGAAGGCTTGAATCTAGCTCCAAGGAACCCTCCACCTGTGACGCTCCGACTAAGACATAGGCAGGACTAAGCACGGAGTGGGGCGCAATGAATTGACTATAGGCTGGCGCTGTCTTGGATACTGTCAGTACATACCTGGGCATTGTACCCACGGATCCTTTATCGATAGAGCGACGACTCAGAATTCCTAAGCTGGAGAGAAGTACACCCACTTGGCGGAGGAAAGATACTGATTTTGTGCTCAGCAGGTAAGAGGAGGGATCTAGCTGACCATCCATCAACCCCGCTAGATAAGCCGCACGGATAGAGGGGGGAGCTTGCAAGATGAAGGGGGGAACCTGGGTTGGAGGTAGGATCCGGTTCAGATACTCACCCAAGCGAGGAACGGCACATCGAATGGTGGCTCCTAAGGATTGAATCGGCAGTCCCCACTCCTGAGTTAGGGCCTGGATCAGCCGCTGGCTCAATTGGAATTGTAGTTCAGTTGTTGGCGCTGAGGTAGGCCACGACACCTCGTCCAAGACCTCTCGATTTGCTCCACACCCTTGGGTGAATCCCAAAAACCAAGCATTATTTGCCGTCAGTGAAGGAACCTCGACAACTGAATCCGGCGGAAGTTCTGTCAAGATTCCAGGTAAGACATCGGCATTGTGGATGAGCCGATCCCCAGACTCTATCTGTGCTAGAGCAACCCATCGGACTGAGGATCCTACTGCTACCACAGCTTGCCGATGGTTCAAGGTCGCTTGGGGATAGGTGGCATCGGTTTCAATATCGTAGACATCTTGATGCCCTTGATCAAATTTATCGGTAACCCTGCGGTACCCTATCGGGGTTTGAACTCGATCGCCAATTTGAATATCTTTGATACAGATAAGGCCATTTTCTGTATGGACTAGGGCCTCCGCAGGGAGGCAGCGGCGGATATTTCCAGCTACAATTGTGACCGCCGCCTCATCAATAAGTAAACAGCATTCAACTGAGCTCAACTGGCGACCTACAGCAGGATTTAGGATCCGTGTGCACCGTTCATACAGTATAGGTAACTTTATCGGGTTAGCGACACCCCCAAACCCTTTGAGGGGTTCTCCCGCTGGACGCACATGGCTTAGATCCACTCGAACGTTGACAGCTCCGTTGAAACGCTCATCACTGGATAATTCCAACAACGACTGATAGGACTTTACCCAACCCCGACGACTATCACCAACTTGAATGAATACCTCTTGCTCACTAATTTGAACCTGTGTTTCTTCTTGGCGTTCGCGGACGGGTACTGTACCAATATCACCTTGCATCGAGACATGTAGAACATTGCGAATCATCGGCAATTTCTCAACATATTGGGGCTCCAAAACAGCACCCGTGCCGCAGCCCATCATGGCTAAATCCATCATCAGACCGAAGGCACGCCAGTCCACTACATTAGTACTGGTGCAATTATAGGCCCCCGAGAAATTCTCCGGATTATGAATCCAATGTGTTCCCATTACCCATAGAGCTCGACCAGAAACTAGAGCCTTCAATTGCCGCTGCATTCGATCCAGCAGGGCTTCTTCCTCTGGCGTAAAGGAGCCAAGCTCACCAATATCACGGATTGTTCGGTCGCACACCTGACCCCAGGTTTCACGGGTTTGGTCCGGGCGACGGCGGCTATAGGTCCTGAAAAAGACAGGGTTGGCGGTTGGGGCAGAAGCCGGAAACTCTCCAGCTGCCTGAACTTGTTCCAAATTCTGAACCATGCTGCAATGCCCTCAACACCCAATCAGATGGTTACGATAGCACAGATATAGCTGAATGGGTCTCCGGCAACACTATCTGTGGATTAACGCTTTTAGCTATTCTGATCAGGGTCCAACTCAACTATTTTAGGGTCCAACTCAACTATTTTACCGAGGGTCACGACGGCAGAGACAGTAAAGTAGCAACTATCCTTGACTAATCGCTGATAGTGTAGAGTATTTTCTATGGTCCGAGTCGATGGCCTGAGTTAATGTTCCAAGATGATACCTATGGCCGCTCAACCCCTACGACCTATCCTCATTGGCATCATTAGTTTTTCGCCCCTGACAGGATGGGGGTCTGCTGCCTGGTCTCAAAGCTCAACATTTCAGACCTTAAAACTGGAAGCTGAACTCGCTAAGGTCCATTACCAGGCGGATGATATCCAACAATTTCAAGCGATCCAGCACAATGCTTCAGACGCCCAACTTCACTCACAGACGTTCGGTACCATCGTTCAATTTATGGCTGAACAGCTCATTGGTACCTCCTACGCAGCGGGGACACTAGATCAGTTCACGACGGAACAACTGGTCATTTCTTTGACTCAATTCGACTGCTTCACCTTTGTTGAGTCCGTGCTGGCTCTGGCTCACACCTACGCAATGTCTCCAGGCTCCGGATCCTTTCAAACCTTCACGCAATACGTGCAGCAGCTTCGCTACCGTGATGGCTCCATCACAGGGTACTGTAGTCGCTTACACTATTTTTCAGACTGGTTAGACTCCAATCAGGCCAACGGGATCCTGACTATCCTTTCGTCGCCACTGCATCAGCCCATACTAAAATCTCTAAACTATATGAGCCGCCATCCCCACCAATATTGGCAGCTTCAACAGGATCCGTCCAATCTCCAATGCATTATGAGTCAGGAGTCCCTGAGGAATGACTGGATCCTGCACTACATTCCCACCCACCAAGTCAAAGCCGCTTATACAACCTTGGAGCCGGGGGATATCGTGGGAGTTGTAACCCAGATTAGCGGGCTAGATGTAACCCATACTGGCCTCATTCGCCGGTCCTCAGCTCTTGAGATAGGCTTAATCCATGCCTCTCCCGCTGGTCAAGTGGTGGTCGCTGCCGATCTTAAAGCCTATATTGCACAAGTCCCCTCTGCCATTGGGATCCTGGTAGCCCGAGTGAGAGATCCTCGATTGGCTCAGACACAGCCACCACAGGCTGATACCCTTAGCCTAGATACAGGTGACAATGATCCACTACCTTGACTAGTGGAAGGGCGATGACCAACTCGAACAGTTCAGCACTCTCGGCTCTGGCTAAACTCCAATCTGAATCTGACCCCAGAACAGCTTGTTATAGATGTCATCGAGTAATGAAGCTTCTTCAGCAGATACCAACCCATCAAACAGGATGGCGTCATGCACATCATCCATCTCAGCCTGAGTCAAGATGCCATCGGCCAAAGCACGATTCGCTAAAGCCTTAATTTGAGTGAACGTCATGGTTATACCTGCCTTAACCTTGAACATAAAGTCTATCGGATCCATCCCTGCTTTGGATAGCCTTCTTTAAGAGTTACGCGATCACGCTCAATCCGCCAATCCCCAACAGTTCCAACTCATCAGAAATCTATCTTGAGGATGAGACGATATGGATAACAGTTGCAGCAGCACGTATCCAGTCAATGTCAGCGATCAATAATGCATTTATCTCCCAGCATTTCCCTCCCAATCTCTAGTCTTAGGGAATTAAACACTTGGATCATAATCGTAATTTAACCAACGTTAAGGAGCTGTAAAACGGGGAAAATACGGGATCGAGGAGTAGGAAGTGGCCCAAACGTTGACTTAGCCCAGTGTTGACATCAGAATTCATCCCGATTAAGACTAAGTACTTCTGGATTTTCGTGAGCAACACTCGTTTTGTCCCCTGATATTTCACAATTTAGGGTTTTACAATCCAGTGCTAGTCGGCTTAAACTGGGGTGAAGTTTTTATCCGCAAGAAGGCTGAGTCTTATGTTTGGCTTACTTCGTCTCAGGGTCGGGTGGTTTTAGCGTAAGCAGATGGTACTAGTTAAGCAGAGTACCCCGTTGATGAAAGTCTGTAGCCAGAAGCATCGGTCATAAGACTCGGACAGGTTGTTGGCATTGTTATCGAAGATCTTGGACCAAGATGTTTAGTTTTCTTCGTATCCACTGAATTTATTCACTGAATTATGAATAGCCAGACTGACGCTCCCCATCCGACTGGGCGAGTGATTGTCGTAGGAGCAGGGATTGCGGGGCTGACCGCTGCCCGAAGCTTAGTGGACCATGGAATTCCTGTTACTGTGTTAGAAGCTCGGGCTCGCCTAGGGGGGCGGATCTGGACTGACCAAACCTTGGAGGTTCCTATTGACCTTGGGGCAGCCTGGATCCATGGCATTCAAGATAATCCGCTCACTGAGTTCACACAGCATTATCACATTCAAACCCAGCCTGTTGACCTAGATGCCTTGGAACTTTATGATTCCACGGGACGGGAGATCACAGATGCTGAACACCTTCAGATTGATGCCCTTGCCTTGCAGATCTTTGGAGGCTGGGAATCTCACAAACATACTGCTCCATTACAGCTCTCTCTTGAGGATACGTTTCAACAAGTTGTTTCTCAACTCCGCCCACCCTGGCCTACTGAGATGGGAGCTACGGTAGACCTGAGTCCGGATTCTTGGCTTCAAACTCTGCAGCAAGCTCTAGAGTGGACAATTGCTTCTGAAGTTGAAATTGAATACGCTTCCAATCTGTCGGAACTCTCGTATCGCTACTGGAATGAGGACGTTGATTTTCTGGGACCTCATGTTCTATTTCCTGAAGGGTATCACCAAGTAATTATGGCGTTAGCAGAGGGACTTAGCGACATTCGTTTGAGTCATCGTGTAACCCACATCGCCTACGATGTCACAGGGGTGAGCCTCATAACTCAGCAGGATCTTTTTCGTGCCGACTACGTTATTGTCACAGTCCCGTTAGGTGTTCTGCAGTCAGGATCCATTCGATTTTCCCCTCCATTGCCGGGTGACAAGCAGCAAGCAATTGAACGATTGGCGATGGGAACCTTGAATAAAGTGGCTTTTCGCTTCGAACAGGCCTTCTGGCCAGCCACCGCTCAACGGATCGGAGTATTGAAATCTAACCGTAGGGAAGTGATTGAATTTTGGAACCTCTCCGATTACGTCAATGCACCCGTTTTGGTAGCCTTAACCGGTGGACAGCTAGCGAGACGATTGGAATTGTTGACTGATGCCGAGGTGATTGACCTCGTGATGACGGACTTGCGCCACATTTATGGAGCTGAGTGTCCTAACCCGATTGCCACCCAAATTACTCGTTGGGGGCAGGATCCTTTTGCCCAAGGATCCTATTCCCATGTCCCACCTGGAGCCACCATGGCGGATTATGACCTGCTGGCTCAGCCTCTGGGGGCTCGGATCCTATTTGCGGGTGAGGCCACCCACTCAGTCCATCCTTGTACCGTTCATGGAGCCTACTTATCTGGCCAGCGGGAAGCACAGCGGATTATCCAAGGCTGGGAAACGGTGGATCACTTGCATGGGTTCGTAACCTCGCGGTGATGACTGATGCTAGTGTGGAGTCGCCCAGCGGGTTGATCCCCTCGTGCACAGATTCGTTGAGATGATTGGCCACCATAAGGTGATGAGAATGAGCAATACCACGCCTCGCATTTTAGAAGTCGCAGTTTTAGGACTAGCCCTATCATTCGGGTGGGCAACGGATCCAGGACAAACAGAGGGACACACTGGGGCCACAATCCTCGCTCAATTGGACTCCGAAACGGATCCGTTAACAGCGCCTGATAGCACAACACCCGGTACTGCAGAACCTAACACTGAAGAGGAGAACTCAGACAGCTTACCAGCAGAGGAGTCCCAAGCACCTGGAGGTATCCCTGATCCAGCTGCTGCAGATCCGTTAGCCTCTCCTGCCCCAGACAGCTTGAGGCCTGCAACACCTTTGGCCATTCCCTCTCTAACCCCTGAGCAAGTGACTGATGAGCAAGTTGACCAGCTAGTCACAGCCCTTGTTGACATTGAACCCTTACTCCGGGAAGCCAGCACTGAACTTCGCCGCACGCAGGATCCAGATGAGCAAAGACAGATTGAGCAAACATTCGAAACCGAAGCAACTGCCATTGTGGAAGACAGTGGTCTGACGGTGGACCAGTATCGCCAGTTCATTAATCTAGCCAATGCTAATCCTGAATTCGGGCAGCGAGTTGCTCAACAACTCCGAGAAGTTCAGAATCAGCAAGCTAATGAAGATACGGTATTGGAGGATGGACCCCAGCCGGAGGAGCCATCCGAGACGGATCCCGAGACCGAGGTAGAGCCTGAGGTAGAGGCCGAGCCTGAATCCTAATGCTGAACACTTAAATTTAGATAGAGGGTTTCTAACTGATCCTCAGTTCTGAGCTAGGCTAAACAGTGAGCTAACAACCCATTTGCCAGTGTAGTTACGAGGGAGGATCTCACCACAATGATTAATCTCACTGATACCGCTCTACAGGAACTGAAGCGTCTCCGGGCCAAATATGACGACGGTGCTGACCGGGTACTCCGGCTGGGTGTAAAACCCAGTGGATGCTCAGGCATGTCGTACACCATGAACTTTGAAGAGACGACCAATTCAGATGATCAGCCCTTCGAGTTTGAAGGTTTTAAGGTTGTGGTGGACCCGTTGAGCATGACCATGCTAGATGATATGACCATTGATTTCTCTGAGGATTTGCTGGGGGGGGGCTTCCGCTTCAAAAACCCTAACGCACTATCAACGTGTGGATGTGGAACATCCTTTGCCGCCGCCACTCCTTCCGAATCTGCCACAGCATCAGTCTAGACATGCAGGCTAATCGTAATTGAGACTAGTTACTGGCAATTGGATGCAGTCACTTTTGTCGATCCATTTCGTCAGGATCCTGTTCTGGAACACTCAAACAGGATCCTGAGCGGAGGAGAGAAGTCGCCAAAGAAACAACCCACCAGCTTAAGAGGTATGCACAACGCCTTCGAATGATTTAGACGAGTAGCTTGGGTGAATGGCCTGGGCGGGTTGGGCTGAAAGCTACCGCAGGCCCCCACTAAAAAGACTTTTGATCCCCATGACGCTAGATCCGATCCGCAGGCTACACTAACTCTGGTATAGCTAGGTGCTACTGAAGCAAGCTAGCTTGTTGTACCTCTGCACTTTCAGTTTCGCAATGAGTAAGGATGGTCTTGCCATGACCCTGGAGATGAATCAGTTCTCGATGCGAGTGATAGCTCTAGTTAGTGGAGTCCTAGCTGGGTCAGTTACTGGTTTCGCTGGGGAATTGTGGGGGGAACACGCTGCGTGGGCGCAGGCTGCTCCGGAGCAAGCCTTGACCATTTTGGCCGATGCTCAGGAAGCAAATGCGAATACAGGCGTGGTCGTCGCAACAGGGAACGTAAGCATTTCGTATCCGGCGGAGTCAGTCACAGCGCAATCCCAGAGGGCAACCTATTACACCCAGGAACAGCGAATTGTTCTAGAAGGAAATGTGCTCATTACTCAACAACAAAACCAGCTACAGGCAGAGTCGGTCACTTACCTCATCGAAGAGGGGACTATCCAAGCAACTCCCAACTCAGGACAACAGGTCCAATCCATATATGTATTTCCCCAATCAAGTTCGGAGACAGAGACCCCTCAAGTAGTACAGTGACTATCGTGCCAATGCTAGAACTGAGGACCTAATTCGTAAAGTGATAGTCGGAGTCTTAAAGTTTGCTTAAAATAGCCAGAATCTTTAAATTTATCCAGAAGATTTAAGGAGTATCCCTAGTCAATCATGGCCATAGATGTTATTAATGTGTATTGAGGGCTATGAACTACTCTTAACAGATTTTTTTACCATTGCTTAACGCTTGTATGTTTAGAGTTTGTGTTTTCAACATTTGCCTACAGTGAGATTACACTGGGCCAGGAGATTACACTGGGCCAGGGTTCTAAGAGATCTTAAGGGATGTCTAGAGTTCGGCTAGTGTCCCAACGTTTTTGGTTAGAGACATAGCGGCTCCTGTTGGGTAGAGAGATCTGCACTTTTGATGATTAAATTGGAATGCTATTATTATGCCAACTTTTGTGGAAACTGAAGACCCTGTTCGAAAGGCTAGCAACACCCGCCAGCGCTCATCTTCTCAGACTCAGTCCCAGAATCCCAGGTCCCAAGGCCCTACGACGAACCGTTCTAAGCTACACCAACAGGGTCACCAAGGCCGAGCAAGGTCAACTGATGTTTCGGCTTGCGATCTAGAGTCGGACTGTGGACAACCTCTTGAAATGAGCCAGTTAGTCCACGCCTTTTGCCAATCGGATTGGGGTGTTATTGATTCGTGGGTGATGACGCAGCTATGTCGGCTGAATCGTTGGTTCCAGAGGCAGAGATTTTAGGGTTCTGGTTAGCTCAAGCGAACTGACAGGTTCTAGTCTTGCTCCGGATGTTGATTCAAGTGGTTCCTGCTTTGTCTAGTGGTGTTAATGGTTCTATCCCAGAGGGACTAAGTTAGCTAGGACTAAGGTCTTAGTAGGTGAGTCGGTTACAGTAAGTAAGTCGTTGGGTTGCTGTAAGACAGCCAGGATGCGGTAAGTAAAGTTAAGATAAGTGGAGTCGAAGTAAGTAGAATCGAAGAGATTAATCAATAATGTCTTGATTGGATCCTTATGACCACCTCTGCATCTCAAACCTCGGTAGCCATGCTGCACTTAGGCTGTGAGAAAAATCGAGTGGACACCGAACATATGCTAGGCCTACTGGCTACTGCTGGGTATCAGCTTCAGGAAGATGAAACTGAGGCTGATTATGTCATCGTCAATACATGCAGCTTTATTGAAGAAGCCCGTCGCGAGTCGGTGCGAACCCTGGTAGAACTGGCTGAACAGGGCAAGCGACTCGTTATCTCTGGCTGTTTAGCTCAACACTTTCAGCAAGAACTGTTGGATGAAATTCCAGAAGCAGTAGCACTCGTTGGGACAGGAGACTATCACCAGATTGTGAACGTGATTCAACGAGTGGAGCAGGGAGAGAGGGTTAATGCTATCACATCCGACTTAACCTACATTGCCGATGAAACGGTGCCTCGATATCGCACTACGTATGCGCCCATCGCTTACTTACGGATCGCTGAGGGCTGTGATTATCGATGTGCTTTCTGCATTATTCCTCACCTACGAGGTAACCAGCGGTCCCGCTCCATCGAATCAATTGTGGCTGAAGCGAAACAGCTAGCGGCTGAGGGTGTGCAAGAGCTGATCCTTATTTCGCAGATCACCACAAACTATGGTGTAGATCTTTATGGAGAACCACGGCTAGCACAGTTAATTCGTGCTTTGGGTGATGTAGATATTCCCTGGATCCGGTTGTTATACACCTACCCAACTGGACTCACGCCTGAGGTGTTAACCGCTATTGCTGAAACATCGAATGTGCTGCCGTACCTAGATCTTCCCTTGCAGCACAGCCATCCAGAAATTTTAAAAGCGATGAATCGGCCATGGCAGGCCCAAGTGAATGATCGAATTATTGAAAGGTTACGAGAGATATTACCGACAGCCGTTTTACGCACCACTCTAATTGTGGGTTTCCCTGGCGAAACAGAAGCTCATTTCAACCATCTGATGGAGTTTATCCAGCGTCACCAGTTTGATCATGTTGGGGCATTCACTTTTTCTCCTGAAGAAGGTACAGCAGCCTACCAGCTTACAGATACAGTACCCCAAGAAGTGATGGATGAGCGGCGGGATCGGTTAATGCATCTTCAACAAGGCATCGCCTTTCGGAAGAATCGGGTTGAAGTGGGTCGCGTTGTTCCCGTTCTGTTAGAGCAAGAGCATACTGAAACGGGTCTATTTATCGGTCGGTCAGCTCGCTTTGCCCCTGAGGTGGATGGCTTGATCTATGTGAGAGGTTTAGGATCCCTGAATACCTTTGTACCAGTTCACATCACCCAAGCTGAGCCCTATGATTTGTTTGGTGAGATTGTAGATGCGCCGTTGGAATTACAAAAACATTGAACTAGTATTTTAGTTTCAGTGTTAACCCATTCTTGGTGCTCAAAAGTCATGAAAAATCTCAGCCTCAACCTGAAAAAGCTCGACCTCTGCATTCTCAGGAATCCCTGCTAACTTACGGGCCGTTGCTAGCTGCCACTGGGCAGTCAGAGCCTCACCAGGTAGGAGAACTGCTCCCTGTGGTCCAGACCGAATGAATAGCCCAGACTGAGTTGGATCGATATGAGCCAATGATTGAATAGGGAATACCTGCTGAATGATAGAAACTTGAATAGAAAGTATATCTAACTCAGAGGCTTGTACTGGCGGATATCGCCAATCCTGGGTGGCTGCTCCAATGGCAGCTTGGATTGTCGCTGTCGCTAAGTCCGGTGCGACAGGAACTAGTGAGCCCCAACATCCACGTGCACGACCTTGGTGAGTCAGTGTAACGAAAAGTCCAGATGACTCTGACCAAGGTGATATTCGACTTGAAGGCATAACAGGGACTTGCCCTGATTCAAAATAGTGGGTCAAGGCGAGACGAGCTAATTGGGGAAGGTTGTCGATAGGATCCGTGATCTCAATAAACAACTTAGACGTCTGGTCGTTATGAGTCAGAGCATTTCTGTTGATCGGATCCTGTTGTCCCCAAGGCTTTAGTATGGCTACACAAAGTCCCACCAAAAGAACATTAAGAAACCACCGTACTAGTCTCATATCACACCTTTATTCCATCTGTTCTGATATATCTGAATCGGTTTGGACATCTTGGACAAAAGACCAGGATCGCTGTAAAGCCTCCGCTAGGTCTCGTACTCTAATGGGTTTACCAATAAAATCATTCATCCCTGTGGCGGTATACCGTTCACGATCATCAGGCATAACATTAGCGGTTGTCGCGACGATATAGTGAGGGACAAGTTGATTTTCTCCTTCCCATCGACGGATTTGTCGAGTTGTTTCATATCCATCCATGGTTGGCATGCGAATGTCCATAAGAATAACATCAAATCGCTGCTTCTGGATTGCTAGTACTGTTTCCAGTCCATTCTCAGTAGTTGTTGCTACGTACCCTAACTTCTGAAGTAATAATTGAATAACTTTTAGATTAACTCGATCATCTTCTACCACTAAAATACGTAACGGGTGATGCTCTGCAAACGTTGGCATCGGGATAAAATCAGCTGGAATCATTTCCTGTCTATCCTCTGCATCCTGTAGGGGTAGAGTAACTCGAAAAGTGGTGCCAACTCCGAGCTGACTTTCAACATGGATGGATCCTTCCATCAACTCCACCAAGCGCTTAACAATCATTAGTCCCAATCCCGTCCCACCATATTTTCGGGTGGAAGAGGAATCAACTTGGCTAAAGGGTTGAAAAAGTTTGTGCAACTGTTCATCAGCAATGCCAATCCCGGTATCTACCACCCAAAATGTAAATCCTAGCGTCTCCCGCTCAAGTTTTACCACCACGCTCCCTTTCTCGGTAAACTTAACAGCGTTCCCCACCAGATTGAGCAGGATCTGACGGATTCGTAAACTGTCACCCAGCACTAGATCGGGGATAGCACTAGCATACTGACTAGACAAATTGAGTCGTTTCTTATCTGCTACTGGTTGAGAAACAGTCATAACATCTGAAACAATATCTTTTAGAGAGATCGGATGGAGCTCCAGGCGTAAACTTCCAGATTCGACTTTAGTGTAGTCAAGAATTGTGTCAATCAAGCTTAGGAGCGATTTTCCACTCTTCTTGAGAGAGTTTAGTAGATCACGTTGGTCTCGATTTAACTCAGTTGTAGCGAGTAAATTAGCAAACCCCATAACACCATTCATTGGGGTCCGAATTTCATGACTCATGACAGCCAAGAATTCACTTTTTGCCCGATTAGCGATATCTGCTTTTTCTAGGGCTTGTTGCAAAGCTTGAGTGCGTTCTTCAACTCGCTCTTCCAGAAGAGACGAATACTTTTCAAGCTGTTGATATAGTGAGGCATTTTCGATTGAGATAGCAGCTTGGGCACAGAGATATTGCAACGTTTGGACTCGATCTTGACTAAAAACAAAAGTTGCTAGATGATTTTCTAAATAGAGGACTCCAACTAATTCAGATTGTTTTAGTATTGGCACACACAGTAGAGATTGAGGCTGCGTTCTAGCAATGTAGGGATCCGAGGTAAACATCAGCTCATCTGCTACTTTATCAATAACTAGGGTTTCACGGGTATGAGTAACATAGTTGATTACCAGTTTTGGTACAGCTTGACTCTCCTCTAAAGGCATTGAATTTAAGACAACATTAGGGTCAGTATAGGTGGAATACATTGCCTCTAGAACTAGAGTCTCTCCCTGGAACAGAAGGAGGCTTCCCTGGTCAGCACCGGCATTTTCAGCTGCAACTTGCATCAGAATCGAGAGAACATTATCTAGTTTAATTTCACTAGAAATAGCCTGGGAGGCTTTAAAGACTGTCGACAAATCAAGATCTATGGAGTGACTCATAGGGCTGCGGCCTATCGAATCTCTTGAGGGCGACTCTGTTAAAACTGTGAATGGCTTACTCAGGTAAGAATAGGCTTGCCTTAGCCTAGTGGCCTGACGGAGGCAACCCCAACGTGTGTAGGCAGTAACAGCATCAGCTAAATAAGCTTGACCTAATCGTGTATTACCTCGAGATAACCACCTCTGGGCTGCCAGATAACACCCCAAGGCTTCTATCGGTAGACCATTTTGCTCTTTAGCCAAGGCAATAGCACTATCGTATAGATCTAGAGACTGGATAACATCAGCCTGAAGACAGATCAACTCTGCTTCAATTAAGTCATGATATGACTTGAAATTAGCAGGACAGTAGCGAGACCACTCGGCCATCTGAATTTGATTCTGCCGGACACGCTCTAAAACAGTTGTTTGCTCTTGTTCAGGAAGGGAAGGATAAAGTCTGATCAAGACGAGAGAAGATACAAAGTTGTGGAGAGCCACTGCAACAAAACCATCGATAGTATGAAGGATTTGATCCGACAGTTGACTGGTGAGATAGGCTTCTTCAAAATGCTGGGTCAGACAGAGAGCATAAGCCTTCAAAACCATGTAAATACACATTGATCCTAATGTTGTCCGCTCCCGACATCCTTCCAGATAACTTGACTCCGATAGAGGCAGCTCAGGATCCTCAAAGGTTAGGTGATCTGGTGAAGGGTTGAGCAGATAGCAAAGGACTAATCGGATACCGAGAATCGTATCACTGGCGGAATAATTTTGAATATTATGGGCAAACTCCAGATACTCACCGGTTTCATTCAAAATGGATCGCAGAGGTGATCCTTGCATCAATAGGTGCAGGAACTTGTACATAAGAGTATGACCAGCATATAAGAATTCTCCTGACTCAATGCCGGCTTGATAGCCCTCTGCTATGACTGCTTCTGTCTCATGTAAGGGACGAACCCAAGGCAGGATCCTATTCATAGTCTGATAAATCTTGCACTTCAAAGCCTGATCTCGAAATCGATTGGATAAAGCCATCGCCACCTGACCAAAGGCATAACTCTGATCATAGCGACCAAATCGACTACCTAGTAGCACCCCAAAGCTGCAGATTGTTTTAGCGACTTCAGCTGATACACCTGATTCGAAGGCCATCAAAACCCCTTTGGCATTAGCAAAGCAGTAGAGCTCCAAATCGACAAAATACGCTGATGCTGTAATATTCATCAGGATCCTGAGCAACCAAATCTGGGTTGAATCCGCCATTGATGGGGCCTCAATTAGACTTTCAATTGGGCGATGGCTCAGATAGAATTCAATCTGAGCAACACAGCTTTGAAAATAGGGGCCCGCCTGTCCTGGCAAGATATCAAATGACAGTAGTTTAAGGGCTTGGTGGCCTGCTTCTACAGCCCTTTCGTAATTAGCCAAGTTTCCCCATTGCACAATTAGATGGTTATAGAGCTGAGCTTTTTCTAAATTAGTTTGGGCATGTTCAAGTGCGACTTGAATAAGCTGGTGTGATAAGTCAAATTCTGCATTTAAATAGGCTGCTTCAGCACAGTCTTGATAAAGGGTAATTGTGGTTTCATAGTGGGTCATCCAACTGTCGCACGACAAAAGCGAGATTGCTTTGGATAGGTAGTCTGTTGCTGCTGCATAAACGGTGGAGGCTTTAGCCCGGCGACCGGCAGTTAGGTTGAGGGTGACGAGATCTTGCCGTTCTGCCGGATCCGTAATTAGCTCTAGCGCTAGGTTAAATTGATTGGCAATACTAAAAATGTCTTTAGCAAGAGTGGTCTCTTGGAGTAGCTGACGACCGATTGTCAGATGGGTGGGCTGGCGTTCATCAGGGGGAATTAAGGTATAGGCAGCTTGTTGAACTCGGTCATGTAAAAATCGGTAGTAGGCATTACTTGAGTTAGAATCTGTTATGACTGAATCCATTGCTAATCGATCTTGGAAAAATTTGTAGGTTTCACTCTGTGGTAACAGGATCCCAGCTGTCAAAGCAGGCCACAGATCATTAGCAATCTCAAAACAGCTACGCTGAGTAATGGTTTCTAGACTCTTGAGGTCAAACTGATTTCCGAGACAGGATCCAAACTGCAGCAGAGTCTGAGTTGAATCGGGCAACTTACGTAACTGGAAGGTCATCAAATCAATGATATCATCACTTAAATTGAGGGTTCTAACTTGAATGATGTCACACTGCCAGCAGCCTTCTATCGTATTGAAAGTGATATATCCCTCTTGATGCAACGTAGAGAGTAAACGAATGCTGAAGAAAGGATTTCCCGCTGTTTTCGTGAAGATCAAATCGGTTAGAGGATCTGCTGCTATCGGTGAACAACTAAGGCTATCAGCGATTAATTGATTCAAGGATCCTTTGCTTAGCGGATTTAATTCAATGACCTCAAGAGACACTCCACCTTTTTGCAGAGTATCTAAGCTTAAAGAGAGCGGATGACTAGGACCCACTTCATGATCTCGATAAGCTCCTATGAAGAGCAGATGACCCAAATCAGAATCAGTGACTAGAGCCTGTAGCAAACGCAAGGATCCGCTATCAGCCCATTGCAAATCGTCAAGAAAGATGACGAGGGGGTGGTCAGCAGTGGCAAACACCTGAATAAATGCTTGCCAAACCTGATATAGCCTTTGTTCCGCTGCACTTGGATCCAAACTCGGCAACTCTGGCTGGAGGCCAATAATAGCGTCCAGTTCTGGTATAATATCTGTTAAGATCTGACCATTAGGGGTGACAGCAGCTTGAATAGAGTCCTGCCACTGTAGAAAGGTAGTTTGACTTTCTACCTTGAGTTGTCTGAGCAAGCTTTGAAATGCTTGTTGTAGAGCTGAGAATGGAATATTGCGGTTAAATTGATCAAATTTGCCCTGAATAAAATAGCCCTTTTGCTGCATAATGGGCTTATGAACTTCATTAACTAGCGCTGATTTTCCAATACCTGAATATCCTTTGATCAGCAGTAATTCGCAGGATCCTGTTGCCACTTTGTCAAAAGTTGCCAGGAGAATCGCTAGCTCATGTTCTCGCCCATAAAGTTTGTCAGGGATGATGAAGTGATCGGACAAATCATGTTGCTTGAGCCGGAATAGTTCAATTGTTTGGCGATGATTCCACGCCTGTTGACAGGCCTCTAAATCTGTTCGTAGACCTCGGGCACTTTGATAGCGTTCCTCCGGAGCCTTTGCCATCAAGATCCCAAGGATTTGACCAATAATCTCGGGAATATCAGGGCAATAGTCGCCCAGAGGAGGGGGCCGACGGGCTAAATGAGCATGAATTAATTCCAATGGATCTGATCCCAGAAAGGGTAAGGATCCTGTTAAAATCTCAAAAAAAGTAATCCCAAGTGAGTAAAAGTCTGTGCGGTAATCTAGAGCGCGATTCATCCGCCCCGTTTGTTCTGGGGACAGATAGGCTAATGTTCCTTCTGGATGGGCACTCATTTGAACTTCAACAGCTTCTTTAGGCAAGCGTGAGGCTAGATGGAGCCCGGTTAGCCAGCACGACTGAGTTTGAACGTCCACTACGATGTGGTGAGGATTGATATCTTTATGGATAATAGCCTTCTGATGTAGATACTCCAAACTATTGGTGAGTTGAATGGCAATAGCCAGAAACGTATCAAGACTCAAGGGAGTAGTCTTTAGTACAGAGGCTAAAGTCTGACCGCCCTTGTCCTCAAGAATCAGAGCGACTTGACCTGCATCTGTCTTCAAAACGCGAGAGGCTAGAATTCCAGGATAGTCAAGCTTGCGCGCAATGGTATGTTCGTTGTACAACTGCAACAGACACGATGGCTCTGCATCTGGCTTCAAGAACTTTATCAGCGTAGATTGTGATGTCGCCAAGTCGATCCCTCGAAGCAGGACCCAGTGAGGTGCTTCGTCGATGACATCCAGGATCTTGTATCCCGATAGCCTGTAATGTGTGACAATCACGGTCATGGCTAATCAGCTTGCCCAGCGGCTGTAGATGGGTCTACCCTATTGACTTACCCCAGTGTAACGTTTTTGGCGAGAGTATAATATGATACTGCTTCTCTTCCTACTCAATCCTCCTCATCACTGGTAACAAAATAGTCTGACTATTGCGGTACTATTGATTGTGACTTGGCAATAGCCCTGTTCTATCCTGAAGTTGAAGCCTAGAGGATCCGTGTTTTCACTTAATGGAACGTAGGGAGTTGATCCCCCAGGACTCACCTACCCTTGGACTCATGACTGGGGTTGAGCAGAATCATCACTAGATGTCTTGTTGAACATCTCATACAGAATAACGGTTATAGATCTTTGTGTGTATGAGCATGTTGCTTAACGTTATCAGAGTCACTTACTTCCGCTATAGCGTTGATAATCCGTTTAGGTTCGGGATTGTAGTTAAGCTGGAAGACTCCGGTATCCGGTGTAATAACCTCGTGTAGGGGGACATGACAAAACTCAGGCTTGCTACGGTAGGTCCTGGCCGCTGCTTGGACTCGTTGGATAAAGTTAACACCAACATGGACATCTCCAGTTATCACGTCCCGTGGAAGTGTCGGTTGCCCTTCTTGAACCACCTCAGCATAGGTCGTGGCATACAGTAGTTGGTAAGAGGAGGCCCGAACCTCTTTCGCTAAACAATCGAGGTCAGCAGCAGGTACAGGCTCAGCCACAAGCACTTCGTCTAGCCGGCCCTCATCATTCCGCTGATAGCAAGTTGCAACGCCAATGACGACGTACTCCAGTCCTTGAACCTCATTGGCTCCAATTTTGAGTTGAGTGGTTTCTGCCATAACGGTGTCCTTGTTGCAACGACGCTAATGCTACTGGCCTACCTTATCTTGATTTGCGCCCTCTCTGGGTAATCATAGGGTTTTATTACAAACATGATCTTAACGCTCTAATTCTTAATGGGGAGTTACCTCATACCCTCTGAGGGAAAACTATAATAGGTAACTTTCTAGAGTGCTTCGATTGAGTTGAGCCAACCTCACCTGAAGCCTTCTATCGAGGTCAGCATAGGTTTTAGAATCAGTCTGTCGAGGGGATTGTATTTGCCTATTTTGGAGGTGACAAGCTGTGGTGGATTCAACGTTCCCGGTGCTTGATTCGTTTGCTGAAGGAGAGCCTGTTACTCTCACAAACTGCGATCGCGAACCGATTCATCATCCTGGCTTGATCCAACCGCATGGGGTGTTGCTTGTACTGACGGATCCCGACTTTATCGTGGATCAGGTTAGTCAGAATACTCGTGAGATCCTAGGTGTAGAACCCGCCAATCTTATTGGCTACCCTCTGGCCGCTTTCGCAATGCCTGCATACATTGAGGCTATTCGGGAGTGTCTCGACCGCAGTTTTGAACAGACGAACCCTCTTCCGTTTATCTTCACCTATTGGAACAGCGCTAAAACCTTTGATTCTGTTGTACACCAAGCTCAGACAGGAGAAATCATCCTAGAGCTAGAACCCTGCTGTGACCGGGCACAGATTAACTTCTTCGAGTTTCATCGCCAGGTGAGAGGGACCCTTGCCAGCATTCAGAAAACGCAAAATTTGAAAGAGCTCTGTCAGCTGATTACTCAGAAAGTGCGCCAAACAACTGGATTCGATCGGGTGATGGTCTATCAATTCAATGCACAGGGAGATGGCACGGTAGTGGCTGAAGACAAGCGACCAGACTTAGAATCATTCTTAGATTTGCGCTATCCCGATTCTGATATTCCTAAGCAGGCCAAGGTCCTCTACAGTTTGAATTATCTGCGCCTCATTCCCACCGTTGACTACGAACCCGTCAGTCTAGTCTCTCAAAAGAGCTTCACGGATCCATCTACAGATCCATCTACAACTCCTGAGCTCACCTATCTTGATATGAGTTATTGCAGCTTACGGTCGGTGTCTCCCATTCATATTGAATATCTGAAAAATATGGGTGTTGCCGCATCCATGTCGATTTCACTAATGCATCAAGGAACATTATGGGGTTTGGTCGCCTGCCATCATATGACCCCTAAATTCGTCGCCTACAACACGCGTATGACCTGTGAATTTCTCGGGCAGCTAATGTCAGTAGAAATTTCGAATAAAGTAGCCACTGATGATCTAGACTACAAGCTGCAACTCAAGGCGATTCAGCAACAGTTTATTGATCAACTTACAGGTAGCACAGACTTAGTAGAGGCTTTAACTCAGGATCCTGAACTACTGTTAAAAGTAACAAATGCCACTGGAGTGATCATCTGCGTAGGTGATCACTGCACGGCCGTGGGCCGAGTCCCTCCTAGCGACTTTGTGAGAGGGCTCCTAGTCTGGCTTAAGGGGCAAATTGAACATGATCAGTTTGTAACTCAAGCACTACCCAAGGTATATCCTCTGGCTGAAGAGTACAAAGATCTTGCAGCAGGATGTCTGGCCGTTGCAATCTCAAAGATTCAAAATCGATATGTCATTTGGTTTCGGCCAGAACTTCCCCAAACTGTTACTTGGGCAGGAAATCCAGAGAAGCCTAAGCGGTTAGAAGCAGACGGCACGCTGACGATCTTTCCTCGACAATCCTTTGAAGCATGGCAGGAAATTGTGAGAGGTCAATCCAATCCCTGGCGGCCCTGTGAACTCGAAGGTGCCACTGAGCTGCGGCAAGCCATCGTGGATATTGTGATTCGTCAAGCGGATGAACTTGCTCTACTTAACCTAGAACTGGAGCGAAGTAATAAGGATCTAGATGCCTTTGCCTATATTGCCTCCCATGATTTGAATGAGCCGTTACGAGGGATCCATAACTAGGCTAGCTTTTTACTGGAAGATTACAGTCATATTTTGGAAGTAGATGGAGTAGAAAAGCTTAATACCCTAGTAACCCTCACCCAACGGATGGAGGCGCTCATCGAATCGCTCTTACGGTTTTCGCGTCTCGACCGCCAAGATATTCGCATGGATCCGATTAATCTCCATGAACTTCTCCAGGATATTAGCGGCATGTTTCAGATGAATCCACGCTGGGCTGATTGCAGCATTCAGATTCCTAAATCTCTACCTACCATTTATGGAAATCGAAGTTTACTTGAGGAAGTGTTCACCAATCTAATTTCGAATGCATTCAAATATAATACCTGTGAGCAGAAATGTGTTGAGATTGGATGTGATGGCTCTAAGGGCTCAAGTCCTGGTAGAGTTACACTCTATGTTAAAGATAACGGCATCGGAATCCGTGAAAAACATTTTGAGGCCATCTTTCGCATTTTCAAACGTCTGCATCCCCCCAGTCGCTACGGAGGTGGTACAGGTGCAGGTTTAACGATTGTCAAGAAAATTGTGGAACGCCACAGTGGCACCATTTGGCTTGAGTCAGCATACGGGCAGGGAACAACCTTCTTTCTCACATTGCCTTCGTAAGTTTCCAGCCGTGCAGAGGTGTAGAGTAGCGCTTGTTCGGCAGCACCTCTAGATGTGGAGTCGTGGATTATGCAGAGTAGTGGGTTATGAGTGTAAAGTAATGAGTTAGCCCCGCTTAGGTCTGTTATACCCAGTTAATATGACTGCTCATGATTACCGTGCTAGATTCCCCTGCCGAGGTTGGGAATAATCCCTACATCCTGGTGGTTGAGGACAGTGATGTAGACTTTTATACCTTTTTAAGGATCCTTAAGAAACTAGACCAGGAGGATCCTGAGCCCTTACCGCATTACTTACTGCGCTTTGCCGATGGTGATGAAGTTTTAGACTACCTATTACGTCGAGGGGACTATGAGACAGTTGTAGCGCCCTATCCTGCAGCGATCCTGCTCGATCTTAACTTGCCTGGCACAGACGGACGCGACGTGATCCAAATCCTTAAGCAGCACGCCGACTTACAAGTCGTACCCATTATTGCGTTGAGCTCCTCCAGAAGCCCGCAAGATGTGTTCACCTGTTATTCCTACGGCGTAAATAGTTACGTTGGGAAAGCGATGGGTACCCTAGAGACAGAGAGGGTTATGCGAATGTTATTTCACTACTGGTTTGAATGCGCATTGTTGCCGACTTCATCGTTCCCCTAATATTAAACTAATTCTAAACACATGACAGGATCCCGTCCTACCAGACTCCTAATCATTGATGATTCGGACATTGATCGTAGCGTCTACTGTCGTTATCTCCGGGCTTCTGAGGGTCTGAGCTACCGGATTTGGGAGGCAAGTACCCTAGAGGAAGGCATCAACTTATGGCGGTCACATGCACCTGATGCCATTCTGCTTGACATTGTTTTGCCTGATGGTAGCGGCTTGGAATTTCTGGAAATCTTGGGCGAGAAGTACTCTGCAGGCCAGCTGCCAGTCATTATCCTCACAGGACAAGGGAGCGAATGGGCTGCTGTTCAAGCGATGAAGCTCAGGGCAGCTGATTATTTAGTTAAAGGAGATATCACTGCTGCATCTCTACGCTTTACCGTTGAGCAGGTTTGTAGCTACCATCTCTTGTCACAGGAGTTAGCCGACAGTGAGTATCGCTATGCCTCCCTTGCTGCTGCCGTTCCAATTGGTATCCTTCGCACCGACTGTCACGGATCCTGTACTTACGTCAATGCTCAATGGTGCCGAATCGCCGGCCTCACTGATGACCAAGCATTAGGCCATGGCTGGATTGCAGCTGTTCATCCCGATGATCGTGTTGAAATGACAGCAGAATGGTATCTTTCAGTCAAGAGTCAGTTGCCTTTTCAAATGGAGTATCGATTTCGTCACGCTGACGGTACTATTGTCTGGGTTTACGGCCAGTCTGTTGTAGAAAAGGATCCCTCAGGTAGCATCCTAGGATACATCACCACCGTAACAGATATTACTGAGCGTAAGAAATCTGAAGATAGGGCCCTGCAGTACGCCCTTGAGTTAGAGCAATCCAACCAAGAGAAGGCTCACTTTGTCAAACAATTTGCAGATACCGTTCCAAGCGTACTCTACATCTATGACTTATATTTAGAACACACTGTTTACGTTAACAAAGCGGTCACCTCACTCCTCGGCTACCTACCTACAGATATTACAGCTGCAGAAGACTCACTCATCTTGACTCGGCTCCACCCGGATGACGTCGCTCTTTATACAGCTCATTGTCAACGATTACACACAGCTGCTGATGATGAACAATTTTTGATTGAGTACCGAATCAAACGAGCTGATGGACAGTGGCGATGGTTTCAAAGTCGAGAGACCGTATACACTCTTAGTGACTCAGGCCAACCCAAGCAAATTCTAGGCGTCGCAGAAGACATCACAGACCGCAAAGAGTGGGCCTCTGCTTTAGAAGAGAAGGTGAACCAGCTCGCTCAATCAGCCCAGACCAATGAAATTCTTCTGAAAGAAGTCCATCACCGTGTTAAGAACAATCTACAAGTTATCTCAGGTCTTCTCTACCTCCAGATGAATCAAGCCAAGGATCCTCAGGTCACCCACGCCCTTCAAAACAGTCGCGATCGGATTCAATCAATTGCCCTGATGCATGAGAAATTCTACGGATCCCAGGATCTAGCCCGCATTGACTTACGTGATTACATCCTCGAACTCACTCAAACGCTGTTGACGGCCTATGATTGCGATCCCAATCGAATTCAACTAGAAATTGAGGCTGAACATATTTCTCTCCCCATCGACATTGCAGTGCCCTGTGGGCTCGTCATTAATGAACTCATTACTAATGCGTTGAAGTATGCCTTTCCCCCCGAACAACCTCAGGGCCAAATCACGGTAGGGCTCCACCAGCTCCCCTCTACTTCCGACTCTACGATGAGCACAGTGATTGAATTAAGCGTCAAAGATAACGGCATTGGCATGACGGATCCTATCACTTTCAACAGCACTGAAATGACAAAACCATTATCGTTAGGGCTCCGTCTGGTACATTCACTCGTAACCAAGCAGCTTCGAGGTACTGTAGACGTCGGTCACCATCAGGGGACTCATTTCCGCATTCACTTCAAATGTGCCTAACTCGTGCTGTAGCTTAGGGTATAGCTGCCTGCTTCATCTGCTGCAAATGTGTTCACCCGGATTGTATGGGATCCTGTCCGTTCAACCCGAAAACTCAGCAACGCATTCGATCCACCTCCATGATCATCATTTCGCGCCACCACTGCACCAGACTCATTTAATAATTCTAAATACGCATCAAATTCAACACTAGAGAGCTGAACCAGCACCGCTTGCCCTGCTCTAACCTCTAGTTCATACTCATCAATAAAAGACCCATCATCTGGATGCACCTCATCCCCTACCCCAAGCCGTTCCGTGATCACCTCTTGCCACACCACATCACCCACTCCGTAGCGAACCTCATAGGATCCGGTTTGTTCCGCTCCAAATGACGTTGCTTGGATGGTGTAGGCGCCCCCCGCTAGCGTCCGCAGCGCTAAATAGGCATTGACGTCTAACCCAGAATCATCATCTGCAGCTACCACCGTGCCCTGATCATTCCAGACTTCCAGAACTGGGTCGAACTCAGTGCTCACCATCTCCACCATCAACGTTTGCCCGGGTGCCAAGACTAACGGGTAGGAGTCGAGGTAACTGCGATTCAATGGATTAGTAGTATCTTCAATCGCCAAGGATCCCGTTAGCTCTGTCGGATCCTCGAAAAGGATAGCTCGGGCCGGTGATGAGATGGCACCACACCCCCCTACTCCCTTACTAGTCAGGATTACGCTAGCCAGGCAGGAAACACATCGTGTCCACAAGATCGTCTTCCGGGGCATAACACAGGAGCCAAGACCGACTTAACGAGTCAATAGTACAGCGCTCCACCAGAATAAGCTATCCACCACCAATGTACTCAGCACTGCCCCACTAAACACCAGCCACCCTAACGATTGACTAGGATTTCGCTCAGTCCACCCTCGGCGCAAGCTCCACAACCCCACTACTAATAGTAGCATACACAGTTCTAGTGCCCACAGACACCCCCACGGAGTCTGCATCTTGACCAACGCCGATTCAAACGCCCCACTCGCCAACTCCACTGGATCCGCCTGCATCACCTGCCGCCATTCTGGTAACAATGCCACTGAATGAATGTAGAGATCAGTAACTGCTGTGCCCAGCAAGGATCCTAAGTAAAAGAAGTTACCGACCCGGTTGGAGCCTCGACGCAGTCCCCAAATTGCAAAAGGGATCCCAATCGACTCAATCGGTAGGTGCCAGAGTGGCTCGACTCGCAACCAACCCCAATACAGGGATCCAGCCAACCACGTCAATGCAAAGCCGTACAACAGATCCCCCCAATACCGACTAGAGCGCTCCGACATTAAATGAGCGGCCAGCGCTAGCCAGGCTAATGTCATCACCAAGCTCACCCAGGGGGCACTTCGAACTAATGGAGCCTGAGCAAATACAGGAACTGACACCAGGAAGGCCGCAGCCAAAAAGTAATGCACAGCCCGCGAGGATCCTAGTAGGGCTAAACGAGACCACCAGCCACGCCAAGGGGAAGAAAGGGGAAATGATGAGGATGCCACAATAATTTGTTATAACTCTTTACAAAGGTTACCACACCTACGCACTCGCATCCCCCCTGGGGGGATATATACCTGTTATCGTGACCGATTCTTAAATCCTCGTCAAGCCAGTAGACGCAGAGTAGAGCTGGACTGGACAGGATCCTTAAATCACTCTTTAACCTGAAATCACTCTTTAACTTGTGGAAGTCTCTGGTCTCTAGCTAGCCCTTCGTGTTTAAGAGCCCTAATTCTCTTCGAGATTCCAACTCTCTTCAGAATAAAACAGTTGTTCCTCCTCACAGAATCGATAGACAAACCCCTGAGGACTCCGTTGGCGAATCCACTCGGGAAAGTCAGGTTGTGTCTTGTGGACATGCAGTGTGGTAGTGGGAATACCGGTAATTTCGGAGAGCTGACGCTGTGTTAGAGGACCTGCAGGGGGGGTATTAGGTAAGCAACTCAAGTCGTAGTCATAGATGTCGTAATCGTAATCACTGACCTTAGGCTGGAATGATTCAGGATCAATAGTGTCTTGGACCGACTCAGGCCTTTCATCCGGATCGGGTTGATCTGTGGGGTCAGAGATCGCCTCCTCCGGCGGTAAATCTTGAAGTAGGTGAGGATAGGAGTCAGGGTTGTCTTCAGCTAGTGTGTCTTCCAGTTCGTCTACCCAGTCGTCTATCGGGAATCTGGCTAACCCAGGCGAGTGAAACGTAATAGCGCCCACATCCACTAAGCCCTGGTGGTGATAGGGGATCCATTTCAAATACTGCAGCTGAGTTTGGTTGAGGAAGGAGAGCAGCGCTTCGAGAGAACATTGAACAGCTTGCGAGAGTTCTAGTAGAGGGACAGGATAGCCCCAATGATCCTCGCGTTCCATATAGTCTGTGGCGATGCGTTCCCAGGTGTGGTAGAGGAGTTCCTCCGATAAGATCACGGCAGTGGGCCGATGGCCATTGCGGGCAGACTTCAGACTGAGCTCACGTCGAGACGGTGGCGCAGCCGCCAAAGAGGACGATTGGGATGTAGCGGGAGAAGATAGTGGCCAAGAGCTAGACGGTGAAGATGATGCCTGAGTAAGAGCCACGACCATTTCACTCAGGCTTTGGACTTTCCCTCAAGAGATTGGATCCGTTGTGTCATCGGGTGAGATAGGGGACCCGTGGATCCCGTTTGGAAAGATTGGGCCCACTGCTCAAAGAACATCTCAAGCAGTGCATTCAAGGCTGTAACTTCCGAGTCAAATTCACCCAATGCCATGAAGTGTTGGAAGTGTTGGTATAGCCGAGGGTAGAGATAGGTTGCTAAGCGAGGATCATCAGAAACCATAAGGGTGGAAAGGGCCATCAACGCTACTACAATCAGTTACACTCAGCAGCTCGGCTCATCAGAGGCTCCACTCATCAGAGGTCACACTCAGAAGCAAGGCTGATGTCTCCTGACTTTACCCTCATCTTAGATTGACCCTCATCCTAGATAAGGATCCTTTTTCTAATGATGAACCTCCTGTTGATCTCTTTATGGTTTGAGTTGTCGAGACTGATGAGAATTTGACTGACTGGGATGGGTACGTTGAGACTACTAACGAACGCTCTGCGGAGGGATCCTGGTTGATAGTGGGATCCCTCTCCATGTCTAGATGTGTAGTCAATATCTAGATGTGTAGTCAATATCTAGATGTGTAGTCAATATCTAGATGTATGGTCAAGGTCTAGATACACGGTCAGAGGCAAGCGTTGCGGGTCACGGGTTAATCAATCTTAAACGCCAGCCCATACGATTCGTTGATGGAACGGATCCTATGCAAAGGCTCGATAGAGCGCGAAAGAGACTCGGCTGTTAACCAAAGCTCCAAGCTGGACCTGGCTCAGGGGAGTTGCTAAGTTGGAGGCCATCCCCTGTAAATCGGCTATGCAACAGTCAACCCAGCGCCCCATCATCGGCATTACCACCCGTCATCGTACTAAGCGAGATGAGTTTGTGTTGGCAGCAAATTATCTGGAATCTCTTCGTTCCCTGGAGGGTGTTCCCATTCTGCTAACACCAGGAGAGTCTCACGTGACTGAATTGCTAGCCGTGATCGATGGACTCGTTCTAACTGGAGGCGGTGATATTTGTCCCAGTGTGTACGGCGGGGAGGAACATCCTCTCGTAGGCCTAGTCTGTCATGAGCGGGATGAGTTTGAGATTGCGCTCGTCCGCGCTGCCTTGGCCATGAAGATCCCCATATTGGGCATTTGTCGAGGGATGCAGTTATTGAATGTGGTGACGGGAGGAGCCCTATACCCTCATCTGATGGATCATCTCAGTGGTGTTGATCATCTCAAGTGGGAAGACCGCACGCCCCTACGTCATGATGTCTCGCTAGTTCCCCATACGCGTCTAGCGGATATTGTGCGCTTACCCGAATTCTCAGTTGTGTCCTGGCATCATCAAGGGATCCATCACCTCTCGGATCAATGGCGGGTGGCTGCCTATTCAGATGATGACTTAATTGAAGCGATCGAGCATCTCACACTTCCGTGGGTCATTGGGATCCAGTGGCATCCAGAATTCACAGTGCAGGAAACCGGACATCGTCGAATCTTTGAAGCCTTTGTCGAGGCCTGTCGGCAGTCAACCCTCCAACGCCAGCAAGCTCAGGATCCTAATCCAGTCATGGCTTGAAGATCTTTTATATTCAGTGATGTATGTTCAGTGATTTTGTGTTCAATGATTTTATCAAGGTATTCAATCCGTTATCATGGTCAACATCATTCAAACTCTGACTGAAGATTATAGCCACTTCCCAGAGGGCCAAACCTACGATATCTATGCAGAAGACGTGATCTTTGAGGATCCGGTCAATCAATTTCAAGGACGGAAGCGCTACCAGGAAATGATTAGCTGGATGGGCCGCTGGTTCGAGAATCTCCAACTCGATCTCCATGCCATTGAGCCGCTCTCCGAGACTTGGATCCGTAGTCAGTGGACTCTAAGCTGGGATATTACGTTACTCCCGTGGCATCCGTGCTGTCGCGTCGATGGGTGGACGGATTTTGAGCTGAATGAGGCCGGATTGATTCAGGCCCATCGTGATTACTGGAAATGTAGCCGAGCGGATGTGCTCAAGCAGGTTTTGATTAGACGAGGATCCTGAAGTAAAGCCATTGCATCCAGTAACTTTGGCTAGGGAATCATCGGCTTATTCCCACTCCCACTGCACAGGACTAGGGCCAAGGACACTCCAGCCTAGGTCTCCTACCTGGATCTAATTGACCTACAGTCAGCGCTCGGGCTTGAAGTCAGGGGCAATTTGAAAGCTTTGAGTATGGATTAACCCACTTTCAATGTACTTAAAATCAACCTTGACATCGTGAATTGTAGTGCCCTGTGGCAGCATGGCGGTGTCTCCCTGCGTTTCCTGGCAGCTAAAGAGTTCGAACCCCTGTACCACACACATCCGAATTGAAGTGGCCGGATGGTCATACCAGGCGCGTCTACCAATAAAGTTAGCCACGCTGGTTGTATGGCGAATCGTCACCTGCGGTCCATCCACCGTCACCACAACCCACTCCTGACGACTGGCATCAATCGTGATAGGCAGCGGCAGCGGCAGTGTCAAGCCCGTCCGCCCATCCGACGAAATTTGCATCTTGTACACCTCAGCAGCCTCAGCAGGTTGTATCGCGACCCCCAAACTACTAGCTACCACCGTGCCCCATACCAACCTCTTCCAGTACATGTGTCAGTGATCCTGGTCTGTGACTGTTGTTCTTACTTATTTAAGCGGCGATTTTGGCGACTCGGATTGATAAACCCGTAAACTACCTTGCGGTTGAGGCCAGTCTAGGCCATCTCCACAGTGCCAGGGGGTTAAGGGTTAAGGATCCTATCAATCTCTGACTAGACGCTCTCTGGCTAGACCGTTGTTAAGAACTATCCAGATGTTAAGAACTATTCAGATCGATAAGCCCGTAGATTAACTTGCGGTTGAGGTTAGTCTAATGAGTATATATTCCCTCGACTCTTAGGTATTCTAGGATGAATCAGTAGTCTAGGATGAGTCGTATTCTAAGATGAGTCGCTAGAGAGGTCAGGATCCCTGGCAGTGAGGAGGCATTAGTATGGCAAATCGACAGTCCACCGTTCACCCCCCATCTCGATCCATCCCTAACTCAGGTAAGCCGGCTGGGTCCCGACCTGGATCCTCAGCCGCCCGACCTCGCCCATCAGGGTCTCCTCGTAAAGCCCGGAGGTCCCGCCCCCAGAGACGGATCCCTCCCATCCTCCAAGCGATGCCGGCTGTGTTACTGTCCGGGTTTGCGGGAGGAGCCCTTCTAGCTTGGGTTGCCTCCGGAGCTCCCACTTCAGTTGAGATCGCCTTACCGGATTGGCTTCCATCGGCCCCCTTATCTGGTATTGACCTTGAGCGCTCCCAAGCTAAAGCAGCTCAGTTACTAGCTCAGAACCCCATCACCCCTGTGCAAGTGGAAGAGACGGATCCCTTTGCTCTCCACGGCTTAGCCAACCTCTCCTACGTCCCCTCGATCATGTATCACGATGTCGTGGGGACCTCCAAACAAGTTTGGTTTGACACAACTGCGGCTGAACTGCGTCAACATTTTGAAGCCATCAAGGACGCGGGGGTGACTCCCATCTCTATTGATCAGCTCTACCGTCATTTGAAAGAGGGGGAGCCGTTACCTGAAAAAGCGATCCTGTTGACGTTTGATGATGCCTATCTAGGCCAGTACGACCATGCCTATCCCCTCTTGAAAGAATATAATTATCCCGCTGCCTACTTTGTCCAAACCGGATTTGTTGGCGTTCCCACCAGCAAAGATCACTTCACCTGGGACCAGATGCGAGAAATGGTGCAAGACGGGCTGGTTTCCATCGCGGCCCACACCATCAACCATCCTTCAGACCTTCGAACCCTAGACCCGGCTCGCTTAAAGCGTGAACTAGAGGAGTCTAAACGGATCCTGGAAGCCGAACTGGGTCAAGAAATCCCCTACTTTGCCTATCCCACTGGCTACCGCAACGAGCAGGTCGTCCAGGCGGTTAAGGATGCCGGTTATAAGCTGGCCTTTACGATGGACAAAGGCTTTACTGGCCAGTCTCCCAACCTTTTAGAAGTGCGGCGCTTCAATCAATTTCAACTCACTGAGGCCCTGGTGGGTGCTCAAACCTTACTGGACTCCCGCCTTCCCACCTACGATCTCACAGTGACTACTCCACTGGCTGTAGCAGAAGATGTGATCGATCGAGTCCGCATGACCACCATTCGCGGCGGCCGCCCAGCCACTATCCACGCCGATCAACGCTACAACGTGGGCACCTTGATGAAGCGATACCAAGCCCCAGCAGGTATCAATGGTAGTTTCTTCTCTATCCCGTGGATCAACTCTAGTAGCAACATCATGATTGGTCCTGTATTGAGCGCCAGCACCAACACCTTTATTCCCGGTCGCGAAGAAGACAATGCCATCATCCGTGGTCGTCCCTTGGTTCTGATTGGGCAGGATCGCATCAGCTTCATCCCCTTCGAACCAGACACGATGAATACGCTAGAAGAGATTCAAGCGATTATGCCTGATGTGACTGATCTTTTTGTTGGCGGCACCTGGTTAGTGAAAAATGGTCAACCCTTGAACCGGTCTCAAATTAACTCCTTCAAATTATCCAGCGCAGCTGAATACAGACCCCGTGCCTTTTTTGGAGTCGATACCGATGGACGAGTCGTGGCTGGGACGACAGATACCCATATCGATGCCACTATCCTGGCCGATATTCTCCCCCAAGCGGGTATCGAAGAAGCGATTCTGCTAGACTCTGGCTTCAGCACATCACTGGTGTACAAAGATGAAATCTTAGCAACAGGGCATGCCAGTGCCACTCAACCTAGCCGTCCTGTCCCCCACGCCATCCTGCTCTACGATCTCACAGAACTCTGGGCGGACCCAGATCCTCAGGATCCGGTTGAAGTGGACCGTCTGGATCAAATTGTCGAGCTGATCCCAGCAAGCTATCAAGCTGTTACCTATGAAACATTGCAAGCTGTCTTAGATCAACGGTTAGTCCTCCGCCAGGGTGATCGGGGACCTGCTGTTACCGCCGTTCAGGTAGCCTTAGGCCAGCTGGCTCGCAGTCAGGCTCGATACGATCTGCTTCCTTCTGGGCCAGATGGGGTCTATGGGAATGAAGTGGCTCAAGCCTTAGCTGAGTTGGGGTTCGGCGATACCCCTTCAACGGACGCTCCCCATTCATCAGCCCAGGATCCTGCCACTTTGCAACCCTCTGAGTTTCAGCCCACTGCCTATCAGGACCAAGCAATCATTACTCAAGCCCCCATTACTGTTATCGACGGAACGCTACTTCAATCTGTGCTCGATAGTTTCCGGCAAGCTCCACCAGCGGTCCTGGTTGACACAGATGTCCCTCGCCAAATCCCAGACTTGACCCAGAAGCCCCGGCAGAAACTGTCATCACCTCAAGTCTCACAGGCACCCTCAAGGTTCTAGTGCGCTTTAAACAGACATGGATCCTGTTATCCTTGCGAATTGGGGCTTAAGGATCCTGTCAATAGTGACGGATCCGGAGCACACCTGAAAATAGATTCACCTGGATCCTTTTAGCCCGTTATTCTAACTTTAGTTATCCTAGTCTATCTCTCACAGGCATACAGTAACCGAAGATATACTTACCATGAAGCAGTTGCAGGGTCTTACGGTAGACGGATCCGTCAATGATTCCAAACGTGCCGACAGAGGTAACCATTTCACCTGCCCGGACTAAGGCATCCTCTGCCTCCATAAAATTGGCAACCTCGGGTTCAAGAGCCAAATCTGTTAGATTAGTGCCTGTGAGCTCTTGGCCCCAAGCACTCTTGGCCGCCTGATTGGCATACAAGCAATAGCCATCCAAGGTATCAACCCAAGAGGGCCAGGGTAATGTATCAACGCAATTGAGCAACTTGGTGGGAATTGTGAGTGTTGTTGACTTCATGACTGAACTCTTGTTTTACAAATAGAACCATTCGTTGTTCATCGACAACGACATCGGCTTTCACAATAACGTTGACCTCCAACGCCTTGGAAAAATCAAAACTCATGACCTGAATCATGTGCTCAATGCCTTGAATGATGGTGGCATAGCCTTCTCGTCGCCAAGCCCCGATAAACTTGCGGATGTAGACTGGTAAATCGACCACATTGAGATGCCACCGGCGGGGCTTGTACCAGATGCGCACCAAGGATCCTGGGCGAGGATTCTGGGTCATGGGGCAGAGCACCGGTAGAGGCAGCTCATGCATCTGAATTGTGCGGATGCCAGGGTACTCATTTGGGATCACTTTAAACAACAGTTGAAGAACCGCATCAGGGAGTTGTGGGTCCGCCGCTACTTGGTTGCGAATCTGATTAAATGCTTCCTTTAATAGCTGCTGTTCCTCCAAGGTGCGTTGGCGACTGGGATCCGCATCCTCGGCCACTAGAATAAACCCCACCTGATGAGCCAACTCAGGATCCATACCCAGGCGAGTGTAGTGGGAGACGTGGGAGGCATATTCGAGATGATGTTGCTGAGATAGATAGGGACACGTCATTTGTGGGTCTCCATCAAACCACCGGACACTCTGCAAGCCACTGACCATTACCTCCGATAGCTACCTCCGACAGCTACCTCTGACAGCTTATGAAGAGTGACCTACGCGCTATTACTCATAAGTCTTAGAAGATCTGTATAAGGAAAATATAAAGATCGAGTAATTTTAACGTCTGGCCTTTGACCTTTTAGCTTTTGGGAATGTTCAATGACATCTGGATCCAGAGCCCACCAGCTTCCGGGTGATTACTGGCTTGGATAGTGCCATGATGCGCATCTACCGTTTGCTTCACAATTGCCAAACCTAAGCCTGTTCCGCCCTCACTGCGAGCTCGAGCGGTGTCAGTCCGGAAAAAGGGTTCAAACACTGCCGTAAACGCATTGTCGGATAACCCCATACCGTGGTCGTACACTTCAATCGCTAGATGGGTGGATTCTGCTGTAATCCTGACGTGTACCGGAGTGTCAGGCTTGCCATACTTAATACTATTGTCGAGCAAATTAAGAAACAATCGGTACAGTCGCCGTTCGTCGCCCCACATCACCGCTGTCTTGGGGCCTTGATAGTCCAATACCTGGTGACGAGGCTTAGCTTGAGGTTCCAAACTTTGCCACGCCTCTTGAATGAGTGGAACTAGATCAATAGGCTTCATCTGCAGAGTTGAGGTGGAGCGGAGATTAAGACTACTCAACTCCAACAGATCCTGAACTAGACTGCTCAGTCGAATCGTTTCGTTTAACAGGCGGTCGACCCACTTTTTTACGCTCGGATCCACTCGGGATTGCAACGTCTCAGCCACCAGTCGGATTGAAGTCAGTGGCGTTTTCAACTCATGAGCGACGTCAGAGGCCCACCGATCCCGCTGCTGAGTTAGGGTGGTCGCCTCCAGCCGATCTTCAAGGTAAAGCCCAACTTGGCCACCAGTAAGAGGAATGGCCCAGCCCCTTAGCGGTACAGGTTGGCCTTCCCCTCCTGGAGGGTAGAAGAGCCAGTCTAGCTTTTGAAACCCCTCAAAATCGTCATCTGGATCCCAAGAGGCCTGCCGAGTTCTTTCAACTAGTTGATCCAGTTCGTAAGAGCGAACCCATTCCAACAAGACTTTAATATGAGGCTGCCAATGCTTAATGTGCAGGAGCGACTGAGCCGTCCGGTTGCAATGGATAACAACATTGTTCTCATCCACTTGTAAGAAGCCCAGTGGCATTCCTTCAGCTAAGACTTTCCAATCTTTAAGGCACCCTTCAAGGGCCTGAAAGTTAGCTTGTCGCTGTTTAATACGGCGAGTCAGAGCGGTGGTCACTTGTGCCGGATCCAACTCTTGCAGGGGCTGGTTTGATTGCTGCTGATGGAGGGGCTCAAGACCCAGAGCTAGGCCAATGCGTTCGAGCAAGCCTAGAATTGTTCGTTGGGAACGGCGGCCTAACCAGACACGTCCGAGCATCAGCCCTATGCCAGCTCCTAGGACTATACCCCAGATGAAACCCACAAGTCCTGTCTCTCTGATGGGGTGAACACAGCTGGCTTACTCTATCACAGATCACTTGAGGCACAGATCACTTGGGGCACAGATCATCTGTAGCGGTCCTCTACAGGATCCTTTATACCAAGACCGTTTCCTTCTCAGGCTCAGCCACCCTCAATACTTCTGAGCGAGCCCAACTATCAACATAGAGAATGTCATCCAACGTTGGCACAGAAATGACATCATGACGGGCACACACAGCCTCAAGAATCTGTGGAATCTGCAGGAAATGGATCCGTTCTTGCAGGAAGATGCCCACTACTGCTTCATTGGCGGCATTGAGCACCGCTGGCATTGTTCCCCCAGCCCGTCCGGCTGCATAGGCTAGATTCATACAGGGATACTTCAAATGATCCGGGGCTTTAAAGGTGAGACTAGCCAGCTTTACTAGATCCAAAGGATCCCAAGTGGTGACGAAGCGCTCTGGCCAAGTCAATCCGTAGAGCAGAGGCAAATGCATGTCGGGCCAGCCCAGTTGAGCTAGGACTGAGGTATCTTCCAGTTCAATGAGGGAGTGGATGATACTTTGAGGATGAATCACGATATCGATGTGGTCATAGTCCGTGCCGAAGAGCCAATGTGCTTCAATCACTTCAAGACCTTTGTTCATCAAAGTTGCTGAGTCAATGGTGATCTTCTGGCCCATGACCCAGTTTGGATGTTTGAGGGCGTCTGAAAGCGTGACTTCAGCTAATTTTTCAGTGGGCCAGTCGCGAAAGGCCCCCCCAGAGGCTGTTAGAATCACGCGGCGTAAGGATCCGTCGGGAATCCCTTGTAGACATTGAAAGATGGCCGAATGTTCAGAATCAACGGGAATGAGCTTAGTCCCATGCTCTTGAACTAGGGGTAGAACAACTGGGCCGCCAGCCACTAATGTTTCTTTGTTCGCCAAGGCAATATTTTTCCCCGCTTTAATTGCGGCCAGAGTGGGGAGCAATCCGGCACATCCAACGATCCCTGTAACGACTAGTTCTGCGTTACCGTAGGCCGCGACTTCACATAGTCCCTCGGGACCTACAACAATCGGAGGCATTGGATCCGTATCAGCTAAGGTGTCAGCTAAAAGAGCTCGTAAGTCAGCTTCTAGGTCAGGATCCGCTAGTCCCACGATCTGAGGACGAAATTGCTTAATCTGCTCAGCCAGACGGTTGATATTCCGCCGTGTGGCCAACCCTACAACTTGAAACTGCTCAGGATATTGGGCGACCAGATCCAGCGTTTGGGTGCCAATGGATCCGGTGGATCCGAGGAGGGTAATGGCTTTCATGGGAACTCACGAGCAACTACAAACACTGTAATACAAGCTCTGCAAACCAACACGATTCATGATGACCAGATGAAGTTATATTGCGTCTTGATAGTGCTTCTCGGAATCTCAGGAGCTCAGCATTGGTCAGAGTCGTAGCCAACTGATTACAGTGTTATTCAAGCTTTATTCATCATGGCGTCAGTATTGTTCAAGTGATGTTGAATTCGATATTGTCTCAAGGGCGTAAATGACTTCGGTTAGTCTCATTAAGCCCCACATCATTAGCTAAGCCCTGATCACCGGCTCAGGATCCCTAGGATCGCTCCACATCCATAGGAGATCTTTCATGCAGGCTTTGCATAGAAATGCTCCTAAACCGAATCTCCTCCTAAAATCTCTCCTTAAAAGGAATTTCCCCCTAAAACGGATCTCTAAGTGGAGGATTAACATAACGTTGCAGTCTAGGATCCTAGACCATCTAGATTTCTTCCCCAGATTGAAAAACCGCTGCTAAGCTGTACTATCAAATACATTTTCGCGGGGTAGCGGTCTCCATCTGGATGATCCATCTGGTTTTCTATCAATCCCTTTGGTTTTCTATCAATAGGCACGGAGCTGATCATCGATCCAGGCGCTAAATCCACTCTGCGAAATGAAGCACACCATTAGCAAGACTGAGGAAGGGATCGTTGTGGCCACTGGTGGATATGCATTAGTCGATAGCCTTCATCGGCATGGGGTCAAACACATCTTCGGCTACCCTGGCGGAGCCATTTTGCCCGTCTATGATGAGCTTTACAAGGCGGAAGAACGAGGGATCCTGAAACACTTCTTGGTGCGCCACGAGCAGGGAGCCACTCATGCAGCAGATGGGTATGCTCGGGCTACCGGTGAGGTGGGGGTTTGCTTTGGCACCTCTGGACCGGGAGCAACGAATCTCATTACTGGGATTGCCACCGCTCAGATGGATTCTGTACCGATGGTGGTGATTACGGGACAGGTGGCTCGCAAGGCGATTGGGACCGATGCCTTTCAAGAGACAGATATTTTTGGCATTAGCCTGCCTGTCGTCAAACACTCCTATGTCGTTCGCGATCCACGTGACATGAGCCGCATTGTGGCTGAAGCCTTCCATATTGCCAGCACGGGACGCCCTGGACCTGTCCTGATTGACGTGCCCAAAGATGTCGGGGCCGAAGTGTTTGATTATGAGCCCAGCGATGATGTGAATTTGCCAGGGTATCATCCCCGATACGAAGTCAACCTCCAACACCTTCAGATCGCGGCGCAGTTGATCACACAAGCGGAGCGACCTCTACTCTATGTGGGGGGTGGGGCTGTCATCTCAGGAGCTCATGCCGAGCTGCAGCAGATGGCCGAACGCTATCAAATTCCAGTGACAACAACGTTGATGGGCAAAGGATCCTTTGACGAAAACAGTGCCTTGTCTGTGGGTATGTTGGGGATGCATGGGACAGCCTATGCCAACTTTGCCGTCACCGAATGTGATTTGCTCATTGCGGTGGGGGCTCGCTTTGATGATCGGGTTACGGGCAAGCTGGATGAGTTTGCCAAACTGGCGAAGGTCATTCACATCGATATCGATCCAGCAGAAGTGGGTAAAAATCGGATCCCTGAAGTTCCTTTAGTCGGTGATGTTCGCCGTGTGCTGCAGGCCCTACTCCAGCAATTGGAGACAATGCCACCGGTCCCTCAACTGACCTTGCCCTGGCTCAATCGGATCCAGCAATGGCGTCAGGACTACCCGCTTCAAATTCCAACCTATGACTCTGAACTTTCCCCACAACAGGTAATTGATGCCTTCCGCCGACATGCGCCTCGGGCCTATTACACCACCGATGTGGGCCAGCACCAGATGTGGAGTGCACAATTTCTACGTAATGGCCCCCGGCAATGGATCTCTAGCGCAGGGTTAGGCACGATGGGATATGGGTTCCCTGCTGCAATGGGAGCTAAAGTCGCGCTGCCCCAAGAAGAGGTGATCTGCATCAGTGGTGACGCCAGTTTTCAAATGAACTTACAGGAGCTGGGGACCGTTGCCCAGTACGGCATTGGCACTAAGGTGGCTATTATCAATAACGGCTGGCAAGGGATGGTACGGCAATGGCAGCAGGCCTTCTACGGTGAACGCTATTCTCATTCCAACATGGTGCCTGGGATGCCTGATTTTGTGAAGCTCTCAGACGCATTTGGCGTTAAGGGCCTACGGGTTGATCATCCGGATCAACTGGAAGATGCAATTCAAGTCATCCTCAAGGAAGAAGGGCCTGTTGTGGCTGACTTCATTGTGCGGCGGGATGAAAACTGTTACCCGATGGTGGCTCCTGGAAAGTCCAATGCTCAGATGATCGGGATCCCTGATTTGAAATTGCAGCAGGCTGCGGAATTAGTCTACTGTCCTAACTGTGGTGCGAAAAGTCCCTCAACCTATAAGTTCTGCTCCGAGTGTGGCACCAAGCTGTAGATCAGGATCCATCTCTGACTAATCGGGCGGGCACAAGGTCCGATGCAGAGTAGCGGCATAAGCAGGCTGGCCAGAAGTAGGCTAGGCAGAAGTAGGCTAGGCAGAAGTAGGTTAGACTAAGGCAACAGAACTTAACAACTGGTCGCGTGAGTCTTTATCCGTCAGCTGCGAAACCGTCATCTGTATGGGTCCCGTCTGGGCAAGATGACACTGTCTTAGATGCCGTGAAATCGGTTTCCAACCGGCCTGGTGATCAAAGTTGGTTACCCCTCCACCGACTGTGGGAGGCGTCAGCTGAGCAAGTCCAATCTGGATTACCTGCCACTCAGATGCCACCCGCTTGGCAACTACTGGTTCTCAGTGACGGCTTTACCACCCGCAACCTTACCCTCATCACAGGGTCTGCTATCACCGCCCATATGATCCGCAGCCAAACGATAGAGCCGGATCCATCTGCGCCTGCCGATCTCACCGTATTGGGATCATCCGTTCTGCAACGACAGGTTTGGTTAGGCGAAACAGGGAGTCAACTTCCGTTGCTTTATGCAACATCGTGGTGGCGAACCGATCAGATTGGTGATTATCTCCCGGATCCTTCGCTACCCATTGGTCGGAGTCTCTCTCAATCCTGTCTGGAAACCTATCGATCGCTGTTGGCCGTCTATCTGGGGCAATCAGATCCGTTGGCACAGTTGTTTCAGTCCCCCGGACCATTTTGGGGACGACATTACTGGCTCTGGCACCGACATCAACCCTTGACGCTAATCTACGAAGTGTTCTCACCCGCATTAGCCCACTATCTGGGCGCAGCAAATGGATCCCGCTCGACTGGAAGGGTTTCCTCGATAACAGCTGGCTCAGACGGTGGGGCCTCAGACAATGGGGTAGACGATGCCGCCGACGGATCATCCCCTGCGTCTATCTGAACGCGGGCAGCCAGGGTATTGATGGCTAATTGCAGGACCGGATCCTCACGCATCCGTTGGGCAATCCGTTGATAAGTGGCGGTGGTGAGTCCGTTACGGGTAATCAGCTTCTGAGCGGCTGTGTCGAATTCAGATTCAATTTGGTCTCGCTCTGCCTCTGTATCAGCTGAGGTTAGGCGTTCCTCGGTAGCTTGGAGAACAGGCTGAAGTTGGATAAGAGTCTGAGTAAACCGTTCTAGGGTTTCAACATCAGGTGTTTCAGGTATAAAGGCTGGGGAGGCCACATCGGGGGCTGAGACACTGGCTTGGCGGGGTTGATCGTTAGGCGGCTCAATGGGATCCGATTGACCATTCGCTGGAGACTCTCTGAGCGGATCTATGGCCGGAGAATTTAATAGATCTGTGGTGCTAGACGGATCCGGAGCCACCGCTTCAGAAGGGAGGGATGAGGGGGTTGGCGCTATGGAGGAGGGTGGAGTGGGTAAAGCAGTAATGCTATTGGGCTGGGGGCGGAAGACTGTCACGAGGAGTAACGTGAGGGCGGATCCGGTGAGGGCCGCAACGATGGCGTAGAGCCAGGAGAGTGAACTAGGACGAGGAGAGGTCATAGAACTAAAGGATGAGGGCTGCGCAAGCATCGAAACTAGCATAGCGCCCCGGTTAAGCTTGGGCGGCGTTGATGAAGTCTTGGGTTCAGGTCGGTTAGGGTCTCAGCTGTGATCGAGGTCTCGAGCGGAATCTCAGCTCGATTGGGATCTCAATGGTAATCAGGGCATCTAGGAACCAAACTTCAAAAGTTGTTATGCATGGATCCAGGTTATTCACTAAAATCTAAAGGCCTGTGATTAGGATTAGGTCCTTAAATCATTATGACTCAAACGACCCCTCGTCCCTTACCCCTTAAACAACGCCAGGTAAGGCTTAGCACGATTGTTGTTATTCCCTTTGTCATTCAAGTGGTCGGGGTTGTGAGTCTTGTCGGCTGGTTGTCTTTCCGTAATGGGGAACAGGCAATCAATGATTTAGTTAATCAATTAATGCGTGAGGTCAGTGGTCGCATTGAAGATCGTGTGATCACCTATTTAAATGAAGCCGAAGCTATCAATACATTAAACGCTAATAACTTTGAAGAAGATCTATTGCCCGATGAGGATCTCCGTGATCTATCCCAGTATTTTTGGCGACAAATGCAGCAATTTCCTCGTATGACCTACATTTACTGGGGAGACGAGGTGGGACGATTTGCCGGCAGTGGACGAGATGCGGCAGGGAATCTATCCATTGGAATAACGCAGGGAACCACTCAAGTCCTATATCCTGCCAATGACGTAGGGCGCCCCCTCGGTCCTCCGATATTTGAAGGCCTCAACTATGATCCTCGCAGTCGGCCTTGGTACACCGATGCGGTAGAAGCGGGGGAACCGACGTGGAGCTCCGTCTACATTTGGAGTGATGGGTCTGCCATTAGTATTGATGCGGTCCAGCCTGTGTATCGAGACGGAGATCTGTTGGGTGTTGCCGCGATTTCCTTAGGGTTAGTCGCCCTCAGTGATTTTCTCGGTCAGTTAGAGATCGGTCAAACCGGAGAAGCTTTCATTATTGAACCCACAGGTGAGGTTGTGGCAAACTCGACACCGTCCCCACCATTTCTCGGTGGGAGTGAAGGCCAGGATCCTGCTCGTTTACTAGCATCAGAGAGTGAATCCGAACTGGTCCAAGCTGCCACAGCGTATCTCAATGACCATCTTGAAGATTTAACCCAAATTACGGATCCAATTCAACTGGAGTTTAGGATTGAGGGCCAACGTCAGTATTTAGAGGTTCTCCCCTTTGAACGTGGTGAGACAGTAGATTGGCTGATTGTGGTGGCCGTTCCTGCCTCAGACTTCATGGCTCAAATTATCGCGAATACCCGTAATACCCTGTTCCTGGCAATTGCCGCTTTAGGGGTAGCCATTATGCTCGGGTTCTGGACAACACAGCAGATTTTGCGGCCTGTTGTGCAACTCATGGAGGGATCGGAAGCCATTGCAGGTGGGAATTTATCTCAGCCAGTAGCTCAAGGATCACGGATCCTGGAACTGGAACGGTTAGCAACAACCTTCAATAGCATGGCTGAGCAGTTAAAGCATTTATTTGAAACCCTAGAAGACCGAGTGGCTGAACGCACAACTGAACTAGCTGAGGCAAATGCTGAAATTAAACAGTTGAATACTCGCTTGCAGGCCGAAAATACTCGGCTAGGAACTGAGATTGAAGTAGCCCGACAGTTACAGAAATTAGTGCTTCCCAAGGCCAATGAGCTATCGGAAATCCAAGGGATTGACATTTCAGGATATATGGAACCTGCTGACGAGGTTGGTGGAGACTACTATGATGTGCTGTTCACTGATGGCATCGTTACGTTAGCGATTGGAGACGTGACGGGTCATGGGTTAGAAAGTGGGATCCTCATGTTGATGACGCAAACAGCGGTTCGGACTTTACAAGAGAGTCAAGAACAGGATCCAGTTCGTTTTTTGGATACACTGAATCGGACAATCTACAAGAATGTTCAGCGCATGGACAGTGACAAAACAATAACACTATCAGTTTTGAACTACTCAAATGGAGCTCTCAGTATAAGTGGCCAACATGAAGAGACACTGATTGTCCGAGCCTCCGGTCAAATTGAACGGATCAATACTATCGACTTGGGATTCCCAATCGGGTTAGAGGATCCTATTACTAATTTCATTAACCAGACTCATGTGGAATTGGCACCCGGCGATGGGCTCGTTCTCTATACAGATGGCATCACAGAAGCCGAGAATGTAGAAGGAGAGCACTATGAGATGGACCGGTTGTGTGACACAATTAGCCGCCATTGGTCCCTCTCTGCAGCCCAAATCCAGCAGGCTATTGTTGCAAGCGTCAAGCAATTTATCTCAGAGCAAAAAATCTATGACGACATTACGCTCCTCATCTTGAAACGATTGACTTGAATAGGTTAAGTAACAGGTGTGGAGCTGGGTTAACATCGGCAAAAAATAATCTTGAATATTGGGACTGTTCTGATTATTCTGAAGAAGAGCCTTTTGGAGAGCCTTGTGTCTAGCGAACTTAATTTGTCTGCCGACCAGTCTATTCAGACCTTTAGCGGATCCAGCACCCATGCGTCGATTCCTCATCTACGGGACCGGATCCTGATTACTGGGCTGCGATTCTATGGCTACACAGGAAATATCCCAGCAGAGAAAGTGTTGGGGCAGTGGTTTGAAGTAGATTTTGAACTATGGACGGATCTCAGAGCTGCTGCAAAAACTGATCAACTTGAGGATACTCACGATTACGCGGCCTGTATTGAAGCAATTGGCCAATTAGTTCAGGCTGCTCATGTTAACTTAATTGAAAAACTGGTGGATGACATCGCTAACTTACTCCTGAAACTGACGGGTGTGCCGCAGGTCCGAGTTCGTCTAACAAAGTGTCATCCTCCCATTCCGAATGTCCCCGGATCCGTTGCCGTTGAAGTGATTCGTCCTTAGAGGGCCATGGATCCGGCAGACCTTACTCACCTGTGATGGCTAGGTCTTGAACCCAGATGTGAGGGCAAAGACCTGCTAGAGTTACCTGTGGATCCGAGTCAACATAAATGATGGACTGCAAGAGGGTCAGGAAGTCACCAGCGACAGTAGCAGACTCGATACTGATCCGTTCTCCGTTCTTCAACAGCCAGCCGTCAAAGGGGAGAGAAAAGGATCCTTGTGTTGCCTTAACCCCCGCATGTAGGGCGTGCAGATCATCAATTAGAATAACATTGTCGGCATCAGCTAACTGGTATGACTGTGGCTGGTCAGCTTCGGCCAGAACTTCATAGAAATGGGAACTGACCGATACCTTAGCCCCAATGCTACCGTGGCCTGTAGGTGAGGATCCTAGGCGACGGGCGGTGACAGAGCTATGCAAAAAGTTGCTCAAGATCCCATTAGTAATGAGACTGAGGCGACGTGTCGGGGTGCCTTCCCCATCAAATTCAATCGCTCCCACGTTTTCCTTGTGACGGGCATGGTCGTAGACAGAGAGCATCGGCGCGGCAATTGACTGGCCGAGGGAGTCTGGGGTCGAGAGGCTTTGCTTGTCAAGAATACTCTGGGCATTGAAGATATTCGAAAAAGCACTCAACAGGCTTAAGAAGGCTTCTGGGGAAAAGACAACTGTATACTTACCAGAGGCAATGGGTTGATAGTCAAGATGGCTAATGGTTTTCTCAGCCGCTTCTTGTAAACAACCGTCGATATCAAGGGTTTGGAGTCCGTAGCTCAACCGAATTGCACCCGCACTACGAGGTTTGCGCCCCTCCTGTTCTGTGCGGCTAACCAGATATAGGGAGGTAGAAGTGTGGCTACCATGACGTACGGATCCGTCACTATTCAGATAAAACCGCTCGACATCCCGCTGGGCTAGCCCATTGTAGGGAACGCCTTTGATAGCTGGGTGGGCCGACAATAATTGGCCTTCTGCTTTAATTAGTCGGTTTAATAAGTCTGAAGCAGGAGCTTGAGGACACCGATGATCGGGCATGGGCTCTAACGGATCCGTAGCAGCAGGACTGAAATCGGGAATAGAGTCGCGCACGCCAAAGGGACTGGCCTCCAATGCGGTTTGCAAAGCAGCAGCGATTCCCTCTTCATTGGTGTCAGTGGTGGACGTGACACCGACAGTGCCGTCTGGACCCCATACCCGCACAATCACAGAGGACCGGGTTGAGGCCTTGACCTGCTTAGGTTCACCTTTATCAACTTGAACACTGGTTTCATCAATAGTGGCACCGAAGACGTCGTACTTCTTGATTCCAAGAGTTTGGGCTTGGGTGCCGGCTATTTGGGCTAGATCTTGAACAGTTAACATGATTGCAGTCCTTCAAAGTGGGGTAGGGCAAAATAGGGCAAGGCAAATGGAGTAAGGATCCAGTTGCCTGCGCGTTGAAAAGGGAAGACCTACCGGCCCCCAACCGTGATGGAGTCAACTTTGATGTGGGGCTGACCAACCGTGACGTAAATGCTGCCACTCACTGATCCACAAAAACCTGCTGCTAAACCCAAGTCTTCAGAACACATGGAAATTTTGTTCATGATCTCTTTGGCATCCCCAATTAAAGTAGCTCCCTTCAAGGGCTTGGACATGGATCCATTTTCGATGAGGTAGGCTTCTTCCACTGCGAAATTAAACTGACCTGTGGCCCCAACGCTTCCCCCACCCATGCGTTTGCAGTAGATGCCGCGATCGATAGAGGCAAATAGATTCTCTAACGTGTAATCGCCAGGAGCAATGTAAGTATTTCGCATCCGGCTGGCTGCAGCATACGTGTAGTTCTGACGGCGACCACTGCCGGTTCGAGGATGGCCAGTACGGACGGATCCTGCTCGGTCGGAGATGAAATTGCGGAGGATCCCTTTTTCAATCAACAGTGTGCGTTGGGCTGGCATCCCCTCATCATCCATATCAATGGTGCCGAATGCCGTTTCTGAAATTCCCTCATCCCAGGCGGTGAGACTGTCGTGGGCGATTTTTTCTCCTTTCATATGGGCAAAGGGGGTCGTATCCCGTTCAATTTGAGTGGTTTCTAACAAGTGGCCGCAGGCTTCATGAAAGATCACACCACCGAATTGATTGGCCATCACAATCGGATACATTCCGGATTCAACATAATCAGCGCGGAGCATCGTGCCAGCTGCTTCAGCAATCTCACTGGTGGTGGCCTCTTGGTCCCAAGCTGTGAGAAATGCTGGATCCGATGTGTTACCTTCCCGTTTACCAATGGACGTTCGATGGGATCCGTCTGCACAGAGCAGATTGCACCCCACCGATTGAGTCAAGCGGACATCGCGGGCAAATGTGCCATCACTCGCAGCCACCATGACCTCTTGCCAATCCCGGAAGTAGGAGGTGCGGCGGGCCTGAACATGAGACCCCTTCTTCTCTAGGCGACTATTGGCTTCAATCAAGAGCTCACCCATTTCTTGCATAGAGGGGCAAGCGAGTAGCCAATTATCTTTGCCACGAACGCTGGCATAGTCACGCAGCAATTCCAGGTTAACAGGCGACACTAGGGCCGCTGGACCAGGGAGGCTAAGCCCTAAAATAGATAGACCTTTTTCTAAGGCTGCCTTTAATCCAGTAAATGAGACTTCGTTGGTGCTGACATAACAGTCCGACTTGCCTTTGAACACCCGTACCCCTGCGCCTGTCGATAAGCGAGGTGACAGGCTAGTAATGATATCTCCTTCGGCCAAACAGCTAATGTAGTTCACGCGCTCCAGAAAAAACTCAATGAAGTCTGCCCCAGCAGCCCGTCCTAGACCCAAGAGTGTGGATAACGGATCCTGCCAAGCTAGATCAAAGGCTTGAGAAGGTACGTGGAAGGAGAGCAGGGGCAGGTCTTGGGATAGGAGGGCAGAGCCGGACATAGAAAACTCACAGGGTAGATGGACAGACTCGACCATTACAGCTTATCAAAGGGATCCAGACGGTCGTCGATAGGAGGAATGCGCCTAGTCAGAGCGGATCCTAACCTTGATAAGGTAGAGAATGTATGAGATTGACTTTGAAGGTCAGATTCATCTGGCCTGTTCAATTCGATTAGATGGTTAGACATAACTTAGATGGTTAGACATAACAAGGGTCAAACTCAACTGAATCAAAAAACACAAAATAAGGCCGCGTTGTTTCAAGAAAGATACGATACTAACGCAGCTAAAAACTGATCACTCCCAGACTTTGACTCACCTCAACAATTGTTGCAGGACATTCTGAGAACAAACAATGACTCCCCAGGTAAGCTTCAAACCTCCGATTGATCAACACGTTTCGATGGCTCCCAGCTCACAGATCATCACTGTCCTCCTCCCCCCAAGTAAGGCCAGAACTCTCTAACTCCCCTGGTTCCGCAGGATCCTTTCGTTCAGACTGCAACTGATTCAACAGTGCAATTACACGGGATCCTCGTTCGATGGATCGATCCTGAGCAAACATTACAGCTGGGGTCCGCCGCAGAGCTAACCGCTTGCCAATTTCTCGCCGAACATAACTGGTCGCTGCTTCCAGACCTGCCATCGTTTCCTGTTGAGCCGCCTCACTGCCATAAATACTCACAAAAATCTTGGCATTCTGTAGATCGCGGGAAACCTCTACATCCGTGATGCTCACCATCCCGCTGCCTACTCGATCATCCTTGATGCCATTCAACAACATCAAACTCACTTCCCGTCGGATCAATTCCGCCACTCGGGCCACTCGTCTATCTGTAGCCATACCCCACTCTCCCCTTACTTCAATGTGTTTCAATAACGTGTTTCAACCCGCCCGCTAACCCTTCTCCAAGACAGGATCGGGAGCAAAGGAGCCAGTCCCTCGCAATGCATCTAAAAACGCATAGACAGCGGGACTATGCATCATATTCGCTAATACAGCCACCCCGATCCGTCGTTCCAATCGCTGGGGCAAACTAAACACTTGCACCTCGGCAGGGATAGGCTCAGCTGCCAATCGAGGTAAGATCGCGGCCCCCAATCCTTGGGCCACCATACTGACCGCTGTCGAATCTTCCTTCACTTCAAAGGCAGGTACAAAGGGAAAACCGGATCCTTTCAGATGTTGCCGAATCAGGAGACTACACCCCATCCCCGCCGAGAGAATCAGCGGATAGGTTGCCAACTCGTTCCAAGATAACTCCACTAACGAACCATGACCATTCAACGACTGCGGTGGTAGTAGAACAATGTACTCATCCGTCATCAACTCCCAGGTTTCAAATTCAGGTGGTGCCGGTAAACGGGTAAAGCCGATATCAGCACGGGCATTGCGAAGGTCATCTTCAACTTCATCGTAATCGTCATAATCTGTCAATGTAATTGTCAATTTTGGGTACCGTCCCCGCACTTTTGCAATTACTGGGGGAATAATGTGAGCTGCCGCACTCCGAAACGACACAATTCTCACCCGGCCCCCATCCACCCCACGACCAACATGGGCCTCTTGCACAATGGTGTTAACCAAACCGAGAATCTGGCGAGCATGATGAATGATCCGTTCCCCTACTGGTGTCGGTACCGCCCCGTAATGTCCGCGCGACAACAGGATCACCCCCAACTCATCCTCTAGCGTGGCAATTGCATGGCTAACCGCTGACTGAGATAGGTTCAGATGCAAGGCGGCCTCACTGAAGTTCCCATAATCAGCTACTCCCACTAGGATCCGTAACTGCGATAACTTAATTTTGAAGTTTCCACCCATTGAGTCACCTCAGTGCCAGACACACTGGCTCAGTCAAGCTGTTAGCCTACAGTCAAGTGCTTCAACGTCTCAATGATTCAACATTCAAATGCTTTACCATCCAAACGCGTCACTATCAGCTCCTCAGTTCACCCCATTTGCACATCCGTAAAGGTAATTTCAACGCGAGAAGGGGAGCCTTGCGACTGACCTTCAACCAAATGGTGGGTCATCACGTAGTATCCCTTAAACTCCTCATAGGCGTCATCGAATCGGAGTTGGTTTATGACAGATCCATCTTGAGGGTTTTTGAACACGGCGGTGTAGCGTGCCGATAAGTAGCCCTGTGGGGTATCCTGTGATTCCAAGTGATTAATTGTAAACGCCATCCGCCCCATTTCACGAGCCACCTGTACCACCTGGCGATCTCGAATTTTGTAATGGGAGCCCATTGAATCTCCAGTGACTCCAATCGGAACGGCTCCGGTTGAATCAGGTTCACCATCCAAGAAAAAAGTGTGCTTACCGTGGGCTGATTCAAAGTCAGAGCGCTTGCGATGGGTAATGATGTCCTTAATTTGGTTTGTCACCCACTCCACCACGAGCTCATTCTCAATGCCAGTGACCTTGATCCCATTCAGGTTGTCCAGATCAGCTGGCACCACCACTTGTCCAGAGTACTCACCGGCTGCCAACAGTTGGTCACCGCTGCGGCTTACAGGCATGTCATACCCCACTTTCAGCGTGAAGTTCGCAGTATAGCCCGGAAACCCTGGATCCCATGTGTACCGATTTTCGTAAGCGGCTTTGAATACCTCGCGGGCATCCAGTTGGGGGGTCATATCGACGGCTGTCATAGCAATATCCTCATGCGGCAATACTTAGCTCGTCACGGATCCTAGCTTACGGCAGCCGACAGGTGAAGAAGCGCAATCAGATTCAAGGATCTAAATAGTCTTGAGAATACAGATAGAGAGCGTGCGACGGTTAGCTAGAGGGTATCGTGACCCACGAAAGTGTAACCATAATAGTTGAAGGATGCTCCATCATTTTATCGCCACCTGGGTTCACTCAGGAGACTGGCTAGTAACTAGCTCAATGCCCCTTTCAACTCTCGGCAAAAGTCCCCGACAGCCTCCAATCCTTCATCCGGAGTTGCGGCATCTCCCAATCGCCTGACAAACGCAGATCCAACAATCGCGGCATCAGCTCCCCACTGCACCACCTGACGCGCCTGCTGTGGATTTGAAATACCAAACCCCACTCCAATTGGCAATGTTGTATGCTGACGTAAGGTTTGAATTAGAGTTGGAATCTGCTCAGCTAGAGACTCTCGCTGACCTGTCACCCCCGTCGTACTCACCAGATACACAAACCCCGATGACAACTGACTAATTAATTGCATCCGCTCCGATGTACTTGTGGGAGCCACTAACAAAATCACGCTCAAATCCTGAGCCCGAGCAGCATCAACCAGTGGCTGGGCTTCTTCTGCGGGTAAATCAGGTACCACCACCCCGCTACAGCCCGCTTTTCGGATCCGTTGCACAAACCTTGAAATCCCCATTTGATAAATCGGATTGTAGTAACTGAATATTACAATCGGTGCCACCAACGACAATCCACTCAACCCTTCCAGGATCCGTTCTAACCGAGTCCCCTTTGCCAAAGACCGTGTCACTGCTGCTTGAATTACGGGACCATCTGCCAAGGGATCTGAATACGGTACCCCCAGTTCAATGATGTCTGCCCCATTACGGTCTAGCACTTGCAACGCTTTAAAAGTCGTCTCCAAATCAGGATCCCCAGCTGTGATGTAAGGGATCAGAGCCTTGGACTGTTGAGTGTGCAACTGTTGAAAACGATCAGTAATGGCAGACATAGCGCAGGCTAATACACTACAAAGAGAGAACAAGATCAATCAATAAACTAAGAAGACCGTACTTACTGTAGCGCCCATTGGGGCCGATCCCGATCCCTCTATCCCGATTCCCGCTTGATTCCAGTCGTTTTGGGCTTGACTAGACGATGACATCCACCTATCTCACTGTGGCTCGCCAAGGATCCTGGCATTGGAGAAGTTATCTCGCAGGGATCCTGACCATGCTGTTCACGTGGTTTAGCTGCAGTCTGATGATGGCGCAAGTGGCAGTAGCCCTGGGGTGGATCACCTTTGAGGCGGAAGCGGTCATCTTACCGGATGGTCTACTGGGATACACCTTAAGCAATCTCCCCTTCGGCTTCTGGTGCCTGGGAATGATGCTGTCCATGTCCTTGATCCATCGGCGGTCTTTGCTAACTTTAGTTCGAGCTGATCAACGGATCCGTTGGCGCCGTATTGCCCAAGGCTTTGGTGTGTGGATGGCGTTAGTCACCATCCCAGTTGTGATGGCGTTAGTAAGACAGTTCACGTTAGTAGAGTTTGATGTGGACTGGGGGATTTGGCTCCGGTTGGTTGGACTAGCCGTAATCCTGACGCCCTTGCAGACCACCACCGAAGAGCTCTTTTTCCGCGGCTACGTTATGCAGGGGTTGGGCTTGTTGAGTCGGAATGGACTCGTGCTTTGCGTGGGATCGGCAATCCTGTTTACCCTCCCCCATTTGAGTAATCCGGAAATGGTCTATGGCTGGTGGCCGTTAGCCCTCTACTACTTTAGCTTTGGGATCCTGCACGCGTGGCTCACCTTGAAAGACGATGGATTAGAGCTAGCACTAGGATTACATGCCGCTAACAATCTGTTTGCCGCTCTATTTGTCACCTACGAAAACGCTGTGATTGAGACACCGGCCCTCTTATCCTCCAGCCATGTTGATGGAGTCGCCCTACTATTAGGATTTGGGATCCGGGCGGTTGCCTTCAGCCTTCTCTTCTTTGGACTAGCCCAGTCATCCCGGTCATCAGGCCCTAAAAAGGAGAGGGGAAGAGCCACCTAAAGCCTTACCCCTCTGTCGATAAGTAATAATAACAATTAAGCGCTATTAGCTAGAGCGGCTGAGTCAAGGCTCCAGTCATCACAGACCCAGATCCGCCAGGATATCTTTAGCGTGCGTTTCAGTATTAATCGAGGTGTACACCTTGCTGATGGTACCGGATCCGTCAATCACATAGGTCACTCGTTTGGAGTAGCCACCGCCATCAACGTCGTATGCCTGGGTAATACTCTTATCAACATCAGCTAGCAGTGGGAACGGCAGGTTGTACTTGGTGGTGAACTGCTGGTGAGACGCTTCATCATCTACGCTGACACCGAGCACTACCACATTCTTGCCTTGGTAGTCGACATAGGTGTCCCGGAAGCTACAAGCCTCTTTCGTACATCCCGGTGTGTCATCCTTCGGATAAAAGTAGAGCACCACGGTCTTACCACTCAAATTAGACAGGGAGACCGTATTGCCGTGAGTATCTTTCGTCGTAAATACTGGTGCTGGTGTGCCAACAGACAAAGCCATAAGTCTATCCTCATTGAGTCATTAACAACGGACGGCGAACCACTCCAGATTAAGAGGATCCGTGCCAGCTAGAGACCGATTGTGGCCCTCATCAAGCAGACGGATCCACAGCCTTACGCTTGGGAAACCGTTCAATGTCAGCAGTGCCGTAGAAGACCACTTTCCCCTCTCGTACACGCACTCGATCCACTCGCAACTGCGTGCCATCTAAAGCAAACTTACTGAGATCCAACAGATTGTTGACATGCTCCACCAGTACCTGGCTCAAACTCACCGCCGCCTCAGTACCGCGATACTTCACATCTACGAACTGAATCTTCCGGCGGTCAATCAGCTCCACCTGGGTCGTAAAGTCCAAGGCCAACCACTCACTATTTTCACCTAGCCGAGCCTCTGAGTTGATAGTCAAGGATCCATCACCGACGTCCACAGACACACTTCGCATCTCTAGCGTCTTATCCTCAACCTTGAGAAGTTGGAGGCGACTAAGCACAAAAGGTGTATTGAAGGACACAGACAAGTCCTCTTCTGTCAACGCCACTCGCATCGTGCATTGGGTGGGTCGTCGCAGGGAAACACGCCCCTGGAAGATGGCACTAAAGTCAATTGATACCGCTTGCGAGAACAGCTCCAAACCATCGATTCGCAGACCGTTGTACATCAACAGCCCTTTCGCAATAAAGTCGAACCCATCAAGACTACCCGTAAGCAGCTTGGAGACAGGCTCGGCCCGAACGTTGGCTTCAACTTTCTCAGACCGCTTGAACAGGGCAGCAATCGCTGCCCCTGCCACCTTGCTCACGAGCTGGTCGCCACCTTGGGCCTGAAATGGAATGCCGGACAACAAGATAGAAGTCATTCCTCTGTGTATTTGTACTTTGCCCTCATCATAACCACACTATTAAGAAAGTTTGCATTTTCTTTCGTATCCGACATGACCACCTGACGACTTTGACGCCATCAGGTAAGTCACTGGTGTGGTTCTGAGTAGGATCCTCGTGCTGAAACTAACCCGAGAATAGGCCCAGCCGAGAGTAGACACTATGGCTGTTGCTAGGGAGGACCTATCTTGTTTGAGGCTAGTGATGATGACCACCATGGGCATGACTGTGACCATGACCGCCATGGTGGTGGTGATGGCCATTCCCGTTGTCAGGAAGCTGTTCATGCAAGGTCCGATTTCGATTAGGCAGCACACCAGCCAGGGCCACCTTGCCAGTCTTAATCGGACTCAGATCAACCCTCTCGCCCAGTAACTCTGCCACCATGGGTTCAATCCAGTTAGCAGCTATCCGCAGAAATTCTGGATCATCGTTGAGGCAATCGAGGTGCAGACATTCTGCTCTAGACTTAAATCGCTTGATGGCATAGCCGACATCCAGCATCGTTTCATGATTCTCGGTCACAAAGCCAATAGGGGCAAATACCAAAGCCTTAGCTCCCAACTCTAGGTGATTCTGAGCGGCTTGGTCCATATCTGGAATCGTCCACTTTCCAGGCGTGTCGTGATTCATCCAACCTAGGTTAATCAAAGGATAGCGCTCAATTAGCTGGTCCCGGACACCAAGGTAGAGAGCAACACTTTCCCGAATACCAGTCTCAAATCCTTTAGAGTCTTGTGCAGAGGGGGATCCGTGATTGAGTAGGATGATTCCAATTTGGGATGGAGCATAGTGACCTTCTAAATCGGCCAAACGTGCCTCAATATGCTCTGCCATGCGCTTGTGATAGTCCACTTTGTCAAAGAAGCTAGGTAAATAGCGCATTCCCTGCAGCCAAGCATGATTATCCCCCAAGGCATCGTTAACTTGCTGGATAGCTAAACCACTTGTAAAGATGGAGTCGACCACCAGCAGTGGGTACAACACGAGGTGGGTATACCCCTCAGACTGAATCTGTTGGAGCACTTGATCAGGGAGGAAGGGCTCACAAAAGTTGAAGGCCTTGAAAACGCCGACCTGCTCGCCATACTGAGCTTTCAAATGAGTCTCAATCCCAGCTCGCTGAGCCTCGAAGATACTATTGTGGGGAGATGTGTACTGATCTTGATTAGACCACTCTCGCCGATCCGTAATTTCCAGTACTCGGGCAATCCAAGGAATCACAAAATCGGGGAATGCAATAAATTTTGAAGCCAGGATCCGTAGAGCCCGCTCGTTATAGTCGGCAAACTCCTGGTAGTTCTCAACCTCTCCGTAGCCACACAGCAGTACAGCAACCTTAGCGGATGAACTCATAACAGCCTCAATTCCGGAAATAACCTACAGTAGAGGATCCATTTAGCCCCTAGAGACTAGCCACTAGAGAACATCGGATCCCAGGATGCAGTCAACCTGACTCCATCAGCAGTATCCCCCTAGGGAGGATAAGCTCTCTTCAGTTTAGTGCAGCCTTCCAGCTGTTGCCGGAAAGGATCCTTTAGTAATCTTGAACTCTGGTTAAAGCTGATGGTCTTGGTAGGACTGTTATACTGACCAGATATTCTGGGGTTGTGGCTCAGCTGGATAGAGCGAGCGCCTCCTAAGCGCTAGGTCGTGGGTTCGAATCCCGCCAGCCCCGTTACTAAAAGCAGCATCAGGCAAGCATTTTGTTGGTCTGACATTGTTTTTGATATTTTGTGATTATGTGTTATCCAAGCTAAATGAATCGATGCCTGAGGATCCAGAAAAGGAGTTGGTGGCTAATACCCAGATAAATATCTGAGAGTGCCGTTCCCTCGATCGAGATCCTGTTGATGGCGACGTTTGAAATGCGGCATAACAGGCTGATGGGAGGGTATTGGTCATCATGCTGCATAAGATCCTGAGGGGGGAGAGTGAGGATCCTTGACGTGGAGAGGGTTTGGGCTTAGTTTAATGGTATTCTCTGAGGGCGGGGATCCGGTCAAGTTGACGTGATTGCAGCTGATTTAGGATCTTAGACGTCATGCCGATAGATGATACATAGTTAAGCAAATAATGTTAGCTGGCGTGAAATGCTCCTGAAAATTATCTGGCTAACGAAGCAGAGTAACCTGCTGTCTTTCCTTCGTCCGATAATGGAAAAATGAAGGAAGGAGTAGCTACTCTCGTACATAAGAAATGGGCTGTGACTGCTGCTCACTGTGCTGTGGATTTAGTAGAACCTATTTGACATTTAAACTTGGCTCTTGGCGAGTCGCCATGGTCGAGCAAAATCGTCGTTTTGGGCAGTTCGGCCGGTTTCGCTTTAAAATAATCGATGTGTTCTGTCAACAACTCAATGAGGCCTTGGTCGTCTGACACATTGGCTCGGGTGCAGTGCACAAAGAACGGAAAGCCGAGGCTATCGACGACTAAGTGGCGCTTGATACCATTCGTGTTTTTGTAAAAACAGAAGCCCTTGGAGGCGGCCGACGCCGTGCACGTATTCTTGACCGCTTGAGAATCAACGATCATCAGAGTGGTCCACTGTGGTTTTTTTTCGCTTGTTCGCGCGCCTGAGCATGGAGGGTCTCGAGTAACTGCTCTAGAACTCCAGCGGAGCGCCACTGCTTGTAGTGCCAGTAGACCGTCGAGTAAGGGGGGAAATCTCGTGGAAGGTCAGCCCAGTTGCAGCCATTTTTGAGTTGATAGAGGATGGCATCGAGAATCAGGCGTAGCGGCCACGCCCGGGGCCTAGTTTTCCGCTTCGGGGGTAGGAGAGGC
>CAYUEE010000004.1:0-10131 GCA_964443615.1 uncultured bacterium
GTGGCGGGCTGGGATATCTAAATCGTCCGACATTCGGTTATCTATTGGGCTTTTTGCCAGGGGCTTGGGTTTGCGGTCTAATTGCATTTCGCCCTCCCCCAGAACCGTCTCCGACCCGGCTCAGACTCCCACAGCCCGAAGGGACTCCGGTAGAACCCGTGCCTCAGTCCCCTTCAATGAATCAACAATTCCAAGACTTAGCTATGGCCTGTAGTTGTGGCTTGGCGATTATTCATCTCACAGGGTTAGCCTACCTGGTGATGCAGTCTTTCTGGCAACGAGACTTACTGATCCTGACCTTACGCAATTCTCTAATTCTGTTGCCAGGGCAGCTCATTGTGATGTCCGCTGTTACCGTAATATCTTTTGTGCTGCGACGGATCCTGCTTTACTAAGACTAGATGCGTCTAATAGAAGCAACTGTAGTAGTTAACGGCTCCAATACCTACTTCAATCCTTGCTCACGGTAAGCAGCATAAACTCCTTGAACGTTGTACCAATTCAGGAAGAGAATCCGACAGAGCTCTAGAGCTAACTGTGGTCGGTTTTGTTTGACTAACCACCGTAACAGAGGCTGTACCCGCCGCTCGTTCAAAAAGCCCCATAATGAAAGGGTTCCCCATAACGCAGTATGTAGGGGCGTCATTTGGATCATGAGCCGTACTTCCCAGGTAGGATGCTTTTGGTAGAAGAGGACTCCCATACGCCCCCGTTGTAATTCTCGATCAATGAGACGGGGAATTTGGTCGAGAGAGAAGGGAGGATGCCAGTGGTAACCAGCAGCAGCTGGGCATTTGACTAATTTCAGGCCTCGTTTTTTCAGACGGACACCCAGCTCCAAGTCTTCCCACCCGTACTGATTAAAGCGTGAATCGAAGGGACCCTCAACAGACTCTGCTGCTTCATCTAACCACCGTCGAGCAATCGCAACATTTCCTGTGGCAAAGAAGGCTGCTGAAAAATCAGTGGGTTTGAAGGGTTCAGATGGCGGATCTTCGTAGTTAGCGGTATTAATCCCTCGACCATAGGGGAAGACTTTAGCCTCTTGTGCACTATTCGGATCCCCAGTCACGCCATAATTTCTAAGTGTGCGAGCATGAGCCGCTAGGAACGCCTCGACGACAACCAAATCACTATCGATGAAGATAATGACGGATCCTTTGGCCTGACGAACACCTAAATTCCGTGCTGTTGCTGGACCCTGGTGACTCTGGGTACACAAGCGCAGCGGGGGCATGTCGGAGGGAGGTGAATTCAGCCACTCAATCGTGCCATCTGTGGATCCATCATCGACCACAATTACCTCATAGCCCTCGTAGTCACCAGGATATTGGTGAGCCAGTGCCCGTAGACACTTTTCTAAAATGGGGCGCCGATTGTAAGTCGGAATAATTACACTGAAGTACACAGCGGTTGGGGAAAATGATGATAGAGCAGGCGATGTTACAGAGTCCAGCACTCTAGCAGGACCATCTCGATGGGGAGGTAAAGGAGCTAAGTCAGGACTAGCTTTTGTTCCTTGTATTCCGCCACCTGAGCTGATGTCCACATCCTGATCCGGAGACGAATTTCGGAGAAATGGACTAGCCTCAACGGCCAGGGAGTCCTTCGTTTGAGCCAACTGGGTCCAGAGGATATGGATCTGGTCATATGCTTCTAATGGAGTGAGTTTGCCATTGGAAGTGAGGGCACATAGTAAAGATACCCGCTGAGAAAACTCCTGCAAGTTAGCGCTGAAGGCCAGTTGCTGCAGGGAGACGTTGTCGTTAGACGTAATGCGAATCGGATACAAAAACTGATCTTTCTGTAGTTGATTGTCTGGCTCAGCAGGATCCCTGGAGTCATCAGCGTGATCAAATGGATCCATGGCCGCGGGCGGCATAATCCCTACCATCTCTTGAGAATCGTGACAGGCTAGAGCTCTGGTTCCGGGGGCAGCCCCCTCTAATGCGATGGTTCCGATAAACTCAGCACAACGATTCATTATAGGAGGCGGCTTTAGGATCCTCCAGCTGGATTCCATGACTAATGGTTGAATCTTAGACTGCCTACTAAGCCTAACTAGCTGCAGAAAATAGCAGGGCTGATAGATCAATCAATAGATCAATCAGTAAAGGATCACTTAGCAGAGTGCCTAAAAACTAGTCTGCTGCACCTGTTTCATCACTTCCACCCTCATCACTCTTATTGCCCGTGTTATTGCTCATGCTGCGATTCCGACGGTTATTTCGAGAGCGGCTCTTCTGAAACTGTCGTGCGTACTCACGATTCCGCTCAGCCTTCTCCTTTTTTAAGTTGCGCTTTTTCGCCATCCCAATTGACCCAGAAGTAAGTGAACTTGATCTTGCGTTCCAGATTGTAGCACCTTGATTCTCCATCCATGTCCAGCATCTGCTCCCAAATGTGGGTGTCACGGCATCGTTTGAATCAAAAAACTGAGGTGATCCTGAACAGGATTCCCCCAGTCTAACGGTGGCGAGTTGTGAGTGAAGACGTTTTGGCCCTAGTGGCTCACCATCCAGGGTCGCCCACTGGGTTGAGAGTAGTGGGTTCGTCCCGACGAGTTTTTTTCCAGAGTGTGTCGCTGCACTAATCGGGGGTCCCCCTCCGCAGATCGCTTTACCGAAACCCGACCAGCATTAAGCAGTAGCGGCGGAGAAAAGATACGGCTGACCTCCAGACTGTCACAGGTAGGACAGACAATGGGCTGAGATAGTTGATCGAGATGCAGCCACTTTTCAAAGGGACCACAGTCGAAACACTTGTAGTCGTACAAAGGCATAGAGATCCAGGAATGAACAGGAACAATAGTGAACAGGAGCAATAGTAAAGCGGAACAACGGCTAAACGGGGAGAATACTCTTGTCGAAAATTTCTGTAGGCAAGGCCAGTGTGCAGCAGGCATTGGGAATATCAACGATACCACTGACTCGACCCTCAACCGGGGCGCAACTGAGGAGAAGGTAGGCTTGTTCTCCAGTAAACCCGAATTTCTTGAGATACTCAATCGCATTGAGGCATGCGCGCCGATACGCTACGTGAGGATCCAAGTAGTACTGCTGACCTGTGAATTCATCGACAGAAATCCCTTCAAAGACAAGGTATTCAGAGTACCGAGGTTCAACTGGGCCGGGCTTGAATATCGGATTGATCATGCCATACTTTTCGACCCCACCTTTAATAATATCAACATGGAGATCAATATAGCCTGACATTTCAATTGCGCCGCAGAAAGAGATTTCACCATCCCCCTGTGAGAAATGAATATCGCCCATCGATAACTTGGCCCCTTCAATATAAACGGGGAAGTAGATTCGAGATCCACGTGATAAGTTTTTGATATCACAGTTGCCCCCATGCTCCCGTGGTGGTACGGTCCGGGCCGCTTCAGCAGCTACTCGGTCAAATTCAGCCCCAGCCAAGGATCCTAGAACGGCATTCTTTGGATCCGGGAGGGCTGCTAGAGGCGGAACCTGGGGTTTCCAGGGAAGAGCTGCCGCATTGCCTGCATCTACGAGAGCTTTTTCCCGCTGATTCCAAGTGGCGAGTAACTCAGCCGATGGGGCACAGCCAATCAATCCTGGATGGGTGATCCCAGCGAACCGCACACCAGGAATATGACGAGATGAGGTGTAGATCCCCTGCAAGTCCCAGATGGCTTTAGCGGCTTCTGGGAAATGATCCGTTAGAAAACCACCCCCATTGTCACGAGAGAAGATGCCTGTGAACCCCCACTCATCTCCCTCTAGTGCACCGATATCAAGCAAATCAACGACTAAGATATCTCCTGGTTCGGCACCATTGACATGAATGGGACCACTCAACACATGAACAATCGAGAGCTCGACATCACGGATATCACTCGGATCATCATTGTCCTTGATCTGGCCGTCAGTCCAGTCTTTGCACTCAATGCGAAAGATATCACCTGGATTAACTGATGCAACAGCTGGGATATCAGGATGCCAGCGATTGTGGCCGACCACCTCCTGCTCAGACATCGGCTTGGTTAGATCAACTTTGAAAAGCGTTTGGGGCATGACATCCTCCGACTTTAGCTTGATAACTGGCTTGATAACTATCTCTAATCGTTCGCCCAAGGTCTGAATTGTGCAAAGCAGTTAGATCATTCCGCTGACGGCTATAAATCCCAATCTGAGATGGATCTACGCCACTATTTCAAATCTGCGCAGCCCTGAAACCGATGTCAGTATGCCGGTGAGATCTTGGCAAGGCTGTAATGGTGATTACATTTTTCGTGGATTGTATGAGTCGCGGTTTCGGCTTGATATGGCGTGGGGAACTTACGGACTGGAGATCTCGATGGATCCGTGATTCCCCTAAGGACAATCTAGGTTTTGTGCTTCCAGATACAGTTTAATTACTATGATCCTTTTACTGTGAACATCCAAATGCGGTTTCAAGCAATGCACTCAAGTGTTGTGGCCGTGGGGTTGTTGAGGCGTTTTGCAGAGACTTGTTGAAAAGCCCCAGTTGTGGAATGCTTGCTGAATGGTTGGGGGTAATAGCCTCAGTCACTGTCCTCACAACCTTGACCCTGTCCTACTGTTCCCCTCGGTTAAGGAGATCGAAGTGACCCAGAAGTTTAATCGTCGCCAGGTTTTGAAGACTGGGGCTGTGTTGGCGGCCGGTGCTGCCGTTGGGCCCCAGCTGATTGTACGTCGTCCCCTACCAGCCTATGCTCAAGGTGAAACAGTCAAAGTAGGGATCCTGCACTCTCTCAGCGGCACTATGGCAATTAGTGAAGTTTCCATCAAGGACGTTTGCTTGATGGCTGTTGAAGAGATCAATGCGGCGGGTGGTGTCCTGGGCAAAATGATTGAGCCCATTGTTGAAGATGGTGCTTCGGACTGGCCAACATTCGCTGAAAAGGCCCAGAAGTTGATTGAAGCGGATGAGGTTGCGACTGTTTTCGGCTGCTGGACCTCTGCCAGTCGTAAAGCTGTGCTGCCAGTATTTGAGCGTTTAGACCACATGCTGTGGTATCCCGTACAGTACGAAGGGAATGAATGCTCTAAGAATATTCTCTACACGCCTGCTGTACCCAACCAGCAAACGAAAGTGGCTCTGGACTACATGGTGAAGAACTTAGGGGTCACCAAGGTTTACTTAGAAGCATCCGACTATGTTTATCCTCGTACAGCAAATCAGATTGCGAAGGCTCAGATTGAGCAGTTACAGGCAGAAGGTGCTGATATCGAATTGGTAGGCGAGAACTATCAGCCCCTAGGAGCACAGGATTACGCGACAGCGGTAACCAAGATCGTGGCATCTGGTGCTAATGGCGTATTGAATACAATCAACGGGGACAGCAACGTTGGTTTCTTCAAGCAGATGGAGGCACAAGGTCTCACCCCTGAAACTGTAGTTGTGATGTCATCGAGTTTGTCTGAAGATGATGTCCGTGGCATTGGTGCTGAGAACGTCATTGGTCACTATGCTGTGTGGAACTACTTCCAGTCTCAAGATCGGCCTGAGAACAAGAAGTTTGTCGAAGCATTCAAGGCTAAATTTGGACAGGACCGAGTGACTGGGGATCCGATCGAGAAGGGGTATGTCGGCGTCAACATGTGGAAGTTGGCAGTTGAAAAAGCTGATACATTTGATATCCCAACAGTCCGTGAAGCGGTTATTGGGATTGAATTTGAGGCACCCGGTGGAACTCACACGATGCAGCCCAACCACCACACCACTAAACCGATTCTTGTTGGACAGCACTTGCCCGATGGTCAGTTCGAGATTATTGAAGACTTAGGCTACCAAGATCCGCAGACTTGGGATCCGTTGATTGCGGGTAACAACGTGTGTGATTGGGTTGAGTTTCCTGAGGAAGGTACCGTGGAAGTTGCAGACTGGAGTAAGCCTTACCGTTAAACCGAACCGAGATTATGCAGGAGTCGGGTCGGCCATGCTCAGCCCAGGAACTTGGTCTGACTCTACTCTTTAGTCTGGATTGCGTTCGGCTTACTTTGAGCTAAGCCCTGCTCATTTCAAGACGGGTTACGATTGTTTGGACTTAGGTTCCACAAGAGCTGTAGAGAAAGTTCTACAACAGATGTAGAGAGTTTGAATTAACTGTTATGTCGGTCATTGCTACTTATGTTGGACCTGCTTTTGCCTCATACCCCGGTTCTCTTCGCTAAAGCTGAACTGTTCATTGTTGAAAACGGTATTCAGGTATTGTTTGCTCGTAAGGGCTTCTTTCTGCTTACTCAACTTTTCAACGCTGTGAGCTCCAGTTCAATTTTTCTCTTGATTGGATTAGGGCTGGCCATTACGTTTGGCTTGATGGGCGTGATCAATATGGCCCACGGTGAGTTCATTATGCTGGGGTGTTACACGACCTATGTGTCTCAGCGTTATGTGTTTGGCCGGATTTTTTGTTGGGGCGGCTGTGGGGCAGAACCGGGATCGATTACTGATTTTAGTCGAGCCTACTTTGAGGCATTCCCACTGGCCTATAACTTAACGTATTTACTTACTATCGTTCTAGCCTTCGTGGTGGGAGGCTGTTTAGGGATCCTGCTTGAGCGTTTAGTGGTAGGACGCCTGTACGGTCGAGCCTTAGATACCTTGATGGCCACTTGGGGAGTCAGTTTGATTCTGCAACAGGTAGTTAGGATCCTGTTTGGGGCTCAAAACGTGGATGTGAACAAGCCTTCTTTTTTAGGGGGACAATTCAAAATTCCAGGTACTTTCGTCGTCTTACCCTATACTCGTATTTTTATTTTGATAACTGCCATTTTGGTTCTAGTCGGACTCTTCTATTTCCTCAGCCAGTCTAAATTTGGTTTGAGGATCCGGGCTGTTACTCAGAATCGCTCGATGGCTGCCTGTGTTGGCATTCCGACCAAGCAGGTTGATGCTCTCACCTTTGGTATTGGGACAGGACTAGCCGGGGTTTGTGGAGCACTGATGACGTTGATCGGATCCGTAGGACCTTCAACTGGCCAAAACTTGATTGTTGACTCCTTTATGGTAGTGGTGATTGGCGGGGCTGGTAAGCTCATTGGGACGTTGGCTGGGGCAACAATTCTGGGCTTTTTGAATACGTTCAATGAGTCATTGCTCAATGGGAGTCTGGGTAAAGCGTTGACCTTTGCTATCGTCATCTTTGTATTGCAATTCCGTCCAGCTGGCTTGTTTCCACAGAAGGGCCGCAACGTTGAGTAGAACACGAAGTTTTGAGAACTAGTCCTTAGATGGTAGACCGCTAGTGGGTGAATGCAATGGCAGCTAATACGTCCAGCTCTTTTGTCCAACAGTTAAAGTCGCGGCAGGTGATCATTGAGGTTATAACGATCGTTGTAATCAGTATTGTCGCCTTGTTTTTGCTTCCTAACATCATGAGCGATTTTCGGTTGAATTTGTTAGGTCGTTGGTTGTGCTTTGGCATCGTTGCAGTTGCCATTGATCTTATTTGGGGCTACACCGGCATGTTGAGTTTGGGCCATGCGGTCTACTTTGCACTAGGTGGTTATTGCATGGGGATGCATCTTAAGTTAATGGCCCCCGGCTTAACTGGGCAGAGTAACCCGTCTGGTGAGACGATTCCTGACTTTATGGCCTATGGGGGACTGGATAGCTTGCCAGATTGGTGGAAGCCCTTTTACAACCCCTGGTTTGCTATGTTTGCAGTGATGGCTGTGCCGGGCATTGTTGCTTTTGTCCTCGGGTATCTCATCTTTAGGAACCGGATCAAAGGTGTATACTTTGCCATCATCTCTCAGGCAACTTCCCTCGTTTTAAGTGTCTTGCTTGTCGGCTATTTGGAGTATACAGCAGGAACCAATGGCCTCACGGATTTTCGGACGTTTCTGGGTGCTGATATTAACACTCCAGAGGAGAGGAAAATTCTCTACATCGCAACCTTTCTAATTTTGTTGGGGATTTACTTGTTCTCACGTTGGCTTACCTCGGGTCAGTTTGGCCGTCTACTTATTGCAATTCGAGATGATGAGTTCCGGGCTCGCTATGCTGGGTATCGAGTAGACTTCTATAAGCTAACTGTCTTTGTGATCTCTGCCATCATTGCTGGTATCGCAGGCGCGCTGTTTGTTCTCCAGGTACTAATCATTAATCCCAACCAGGCTGGTATTGTGCAGTCAATCGATTTTGTGATTTGGGTTGCTGTCGGTGGACGAGGGACTCTGTACGGTGCTATTGGTGGTGCTGTAATGATTAATGCGGCGAAAACATTCTTAAGTGAAAAGTTTCCTGATTTCTGGTTACTCTTTCAAGGGCTCGTACTAGTGGTTGTGGTAGTTTTCTTGCCCGCTGGTATCGTAGGTCTCATTCAGTCTTGGGTGGCTCCCTTATTCTGGGATAAGCGCAAGGTTCCAGCGTCCACTGTAGCTGACTCCTGAGGTAAGGATCCATGACAGACATTATCCGAGTTGAAAATGTGACCGTCAGCTTTGATGGCTTCAAGGCAATTAATCAATTTAATTTCTCCATGCGAAGTGATGAGTTGAGGGTGGTGATTGGACCTAATGGGGCTGGCAAGACGACCCTATGTGATGTCATTACGGGCAAGGTGAAACCGACTTCAGGTCATGTCTTCTTTAAGGATCATGACATTACTAAGCTGCGGGAATACAAGATTGCTCGGTTGGGCATCGGTCGGAAATTTCAGACACCACGAGTTTTCCTCAACCTTACTGTTTTTGAAAACATTGAACTTGCCTACAACCGTCACAAGGATGTATTGCCCACTTTATTCTCTCGTCGTACGGGTGAAGACATCGACCGGATTCATGAGGTCCTCGAAACCTGTGGTCTCTCCAATGTCTCTGAACGTCCTGCTGGTTTTTTGTCTCATGGCCAAAAGCAGTGGCTAGAAATCGGCATGATGGTGGCTCAGTCTCCAGATCTACTGCTACTCGATGAGTGTGTAGCAGGCATGACGGATAAAGAAACGGAAGCTACAGGTGAATTGATTGAAAACCTGGCGCGAGATCATGCCATCTTGGTGATTGAGCATGATATGGTCTTTGTCCGCCAGATTGCCCGCACGGTTACTGTGATGCACCAGGGCCAGACCCTGTGTGAAGGATCCTTTGATCAAGTCCAGAATGATCCCAAAGTAATTGAAGTGTATCTTGGCTCCCACAAGGCGAAGGTTGCTGCTTAGACTCTAGGTGTATTCCTTAGTTCTTGTCCAATGTGAACTGTTTCCATTCTGAGTGTGAGTTAATCATGACAGCTGCGGTAGAAACTCGTCCCTTGCTGACGGTGGATAACTTGAATGTTTATTACGGTGAAAGTCACATTGTCCGAGGACTATCCTTTCAAGTGATGCCCGGTCAGGCAGTATGTCTTCTCGGTCGAAATGGCATGGGTAAGACAACGACCTTAAAAACGATCATGGGATTACTGCGTCAGCGGAGTGGATCCATTGAGCTTGATGGAGATCCCATCTCTACAACTCAACCCTACGTGCGAGCTTGTGCGGGGATTGGGTATGTTCCACAGGGCCGAGAGATCTTTCCTAAGTTGACTGTTGAAGAGAATCTTCTCATTGGTTTGGAAGCTTCTGCAGGAAATGTGCGAACCATTCCAGACTTTGTGTTTGAACTGTTTCCAATTTTAAGGGACTTCTTGAAGCGATTTGGTGGAGACCTTAGCGGTGGCCAGCAGCAGCAGCTTGCGATTGCCCGTGCTCTTGTGGCTAATCCTAAGGTTCTAGTGTTAGATGAACCTACAGAAGGGATCCAACCCTCAATTATCATTGAAATTGAAGAGGCAATTACCAAGATTAAAGAAGAGAAAGGGATATCAGTTCTCCTTGTGGAACAGTACTTTCAATTTGCTCAAAGCCTAGCTGACTATTACTATCTGCTCGAAAATGGTAGCCTAGTCATGGAGGGTAGTACAGCAGACATGGATGAAGAAAAAGTCCAATCTTACTTATCAATCTAATCTTATCTATCAATCTAAAATGTGCTACCGATCTAAAGTGTGAGATAGTTCATGGTGAAACTCTCATACGTGTTTTGCTAATCTACCGTAATGAATATAACTAGAATCTACACCGTTTCTGATCAGCACTCTCACTTTGAAGATATTTAGTTCCCATTACGTGTGAGGATGCCCTAGGATCCATTACAC